>JBIIQT010000046.1:0-18984 GCA_044341875.1 Chitinophagaceae bacterium
GGTGTTGAGGGATGGAACCTGGAGCAGATCTTGCCTGAGCTTCAGCAAAGATCCGTCAACTACATCGGCAAGGCTGCAAGCGCTGGGAAGCCATTTTTTCTTTACCTGCCCATCACCGCTCCCCATACTCCCATTTCGCCAGATAAGTCATTTGTTGGAAGTTCAGGCTTGAATGTGTATGCAGATTTCGTCAAGCAGGTGGATGATTTTGTTGGTGCCATTCAACAGGCATTGAAAGCGCACAACCTGACAGAAAATACAATCCTTGTTTTTACCTCTGACAATGGATGTTCTCCACAGGCTGATTTTAAATTCTTGAAAGAAAGGGGACATGATTCAAACAACGGATACCGTGGGCATAAGGCGGATATCTTTGAAGCGGGACACCGTGTGCCATTGTTGATGCAGTGGCCGGCAACCATCAAGCGCCCAAGCATTGTTTCACAGACGGTATCATTGAATGATTTTATGGCCACTTTTGCCTCCATCATTGGGTATGATGTGAAAGACAATGAGGCAGAGGACAGCTACAATCTTCTTCCTCAATTGTTGAACACTTCTACAACCATGCCAATTCGTGAAGCGACTGTGCACCATTCCATCAATGGCAGTTTTGCCATTCGAAAAGGAGATTGGAAACTCATCCTTGCTCCAGGCTCCGGTGGCTGGAGTTTCCCAACACCGGGTAAAGCGGAGGAGGGATTACCCCCCATTCAATTGTACAACCTCAAAAAAGATCCTGCTGAAAAAGACAACTGTTATCATCAGTTTCCGCAGCTGGTTGAAGAATTAACTGCGCTGCTGAAAAAATACATCCAGGAGGGCAGGTCTACAACTGGAAAGCCTCAAAAAAATGATGGTGAATATCCCTGGAAACAACTTAATTTTTTAAAATGAGTTTCATGAAATTGTTGCGTTCAACCCTATTTGCATTGCTGTTTATTTCACTCTCTGTTGATGCACAGCAACAGCGTCCAAACATCATTTTTTTCATGGTAGATGACATGGGATGGCAGGATTGCTCTCTTCCATTTTGGGATAAAAAGACACCGCTGAACATGATCTTTCGCACCCCCAACATGGAGCGGCTGGCAGCGCAGGGCATGAAGTTTACCAATGCCTATTCCAACCCTGTATGCACACCAACCCGTGTGAGCCTGATGACGGGCATGAATGTTGCCAGGCACAATGTCACCAACTGGACCAATGTAAAAAAGAATACACCAACAGATTATCCGGACAGTGTGTTGAATCCTCCGAATTGGAACCACAATGGCATGAGCCCTGTGGAGGACATCAACAATACTGTATTGGCCACGCCATTGCCTTCATTGTTGAAACAAGCCGGATACCATACCATTCATTGTGGCAAGGCCCATTTCGCACCTTATGGTACGCCGGCTTCCAATCCATTGACCGTTGGTTTTGATGTCAACATTGCAGGTACTGCTGCAGGACATCCCGGAAGTTTTCTTGCCAAAGACAAATACAAAGGTAATCCCAATGATACACTCTGGGGAGTTCGTGGCCTTGAGAAGCATGCGGCCAAAGGAACATTTTTAACCGATGCATTGACAGAAGAGGCCATTGCTGCCATGCAGGCAAATGAAAAAACAGGAAAGCCTTTTTTTCTTTACATGGCGCACTATGCTGTGCATCTGCCTTTCAACAAGGATGATCGTTTTTACCAGCACTATATCGACAAAGGCCTTACGGATACAGAAGCCAAATATGCTGCCCTGGTGGAAGGCATGGACAAAAGCCTTGGTGAGTTGATGGACTATCTTCAATCAAGTGGGCAAGACAAGAACACCATCGTAGTTTTCATGACAGACAATGGTAGCCTGAGTTTGGTGCCTCCCCGCACTGGAAAAGTGCATACACAGAATCTTCCGTTAAAGCAGGGCAAGGGCTCGCTCTATGAAGGAGGCATTAGGGTACCCATGATTGTTGCGGGTCCTGGGATACAGGCCAATTCAACCAACCATCAATATGTAAGCATCGATGATTGGTTTCCCTCCATCCTTGAATTGGCAGGATCCAAAGCATACCGAACAGCGCAAACGATTGATGGGAAATCCATCGTGCCATTCTTAAAAAATCCAAACCGGAAGGATGACAAGAAAATATTGTTGTGGCATTATCCCAACAATTGGACCAATGTCAACTACCACGGCATCTCCTGGGGAACGGCCTTGCGCAAAGGCAATTGGAAGCTCATTTATTTTCACAAGACTGGAGCATTGGAATTGTATGACTTGTCCAAAGACATTGGTGAGGAACATGATCTAGCAAAAGTGCAACCAGCAAAGCTTCGTGAGATGGCATCCTTGATGACCAGCACGTTGAAAAATCGCAATGCCTCCATGCCAACATTCAAACAGAATGGACAGCAAATTCCCTGGCCCAATGCTGCTTCCAATTAATCTATCACCAAGTCTTTACCTGATGTCGGCCTTTGCCTGCTGTAGCAATTGCTGAACTGCTTTTACTTTTTCAGGATATTTGAGGTAGAGATTGTTATGCCTGTAGGTTTGTTTTTTAATTGCACGCCAGTGCTTTGATGGTAGGCGCCCTCAATGGTCTTTTTGCCAGGGATGTGGATTTTAAATTGCACATTCCATTCTTTGGGCCATGCAGGGAAAAGCAGTACCCTGTTGCCATCGGTTTGAACCAACATGTTCTGCAGCGCCCTTGATGAAACGCTTCCATGGTCCTGGTCTGGAACCCAATCATAGTTGGGCCCCCAGAAGGCAGGAAACCTGCTGCTGTTCTGTTTTGCAGTGAAATTGGAGGTCACCATTTTCTTTGCTTCTGCAGTCAATCCAAGCAAGGCTGCCTGGATGGCGTCCTGGTGCCAACCATTCCAGCTTTTGTATCCCCTCATTGAAAAAGTATTCAATGCCAGTTCAAGATCTGGCTTGCCAACGCCAAATATCCTATAGGGAAATACGGCATAGAGTTCAGGGTTTTCAATGTTCAATCTTTTGCCAAGATTTTCACCGCTGAGCAGGATTTTTTGTCCGAGCGAATCGCCCATTGGCATTGGCGGAATTTCTTTTTTGAATTGTTTGCTCAGGTTCAGGAAACCACTTTCAAAGAGTCCAGGCTTGTTGATGATCTGGTCAAGACACCAATGCAGCCCACCAATTTCTGGTGCAGGATTGACTACTCCTTCCTGATAGGTTTCAAGTGATTGGGCAGGTGTGATCAGCAGTTTTCCTTTTTCATCACGCGGATAATGCTTGTCATAGAAGGCAATGATTTCCCTGATGAAGGGAACTGCCTTGCTTTTGAAATAGGCAGAATCCTGTGTGAATTCCAGGTAGTCAAACATCATTGCAGAGAGCTCCAGTCCGCCCTGCCAGTAGTACCTGATGTACAAATTATCCGATACTCCATCTGGCTTGCCTTTTCTGTTCCACCCGTAATTGTCAATCAGGTAAGAGCCCCAAGGCGTCATCGTTTCAGGGAAATAGGCCCCCTCGTGGTTGAAGTATTTTTTTGTCCTGAATTTCGCCAGCGCCAATGCGTTGCTGTACATGTCAAAAAAAGGTTTGATCATTTCATGGTCCCCTGCATGCAACATGGTCCAGTAAATCAGTCTTGTATTCTGGAACCAGAAATTGCCGCCCCATTCACGGTAGTCGGCATCAAAACCTTTTTTGCCACTGCCCATGTTTTCGTTCAGGTCAACAGTAAAAATGGAACCATTGAATTTGATGGGCAGCCCACCCCTTCCGGCACAGGCATTCATGTAGCGTTGCAGCGTATAAGCCTGCGTGATCTCAAATGTTTTTTCTTTTGCGGAATCGGAATGGATGATGATATAATGCCTGTTCCAAAAGGATTTCCACCAGGCAAGATGGTTTTTCATTTCCAGTCCTGGAGCTGCTTTAAAGGATTTTTCAAGCTTTTTTTCAATCGACTGTTTCCATGTTTCGATGGATGGGTCTTTGGATTTTTGCACTACGGCATACATTGAAAAATGCTGGGTGGGCTGGATGGTAGAGAGTTGGATTTCGGATGTTTTTTTGAATGCCGAGCCCCCAACGATGGCACCAAATCTTTGTCCTAACAATGGGTCTTTTCCGATGGTATTGAAGGCACTGATGTTTTGGTTGTCAAGGGTCATTTGCCAGATGGATGTTTTGTTTTCATGGCACCATCCAATGGCATTGTTGAACTGAACTATTGTATCTATTTCGGATAGAAATGGTTCATCCCTGAAGGTTACACCATATCCTGAGTGCCGCTCATTTCCTGTCAGCAGCCTTTGTTTTTTCCGCCATAGCTGGTTGATGACATCAATGCTCAAGGGGAAATTGGCATTGCCCTCAACATGGATGACAGGATTGTTGGCGTCAACCCAGCATTGGATTTCAACGGTTTTCTTTTCTTTTTTTCCAGTGATCCGGATCATGCCTTTTTCAAGATCCAGGGTTTGGGTGAAATCTTTTTCGGCCAGTATGTTTGGGCTGAAACGAAGCGCAATTTTTCCAATTTTCAGCAGCCTCCCAATCTCAGAATGGGCATCTGTTTTAGAGATAAAAAATTGCAAGACACCTTCCTGGTCTACCCAGAGATTGGCCCCAATATCACCATTGCCCATGGGCATTGATCCGGATGAATTGATGCTTTGGGAGGTCCATTGTACATTGTAATGATCAACACTGGTTTGTGTCCATCCATTAAACATATTGAGCAACAGGATTGCTGCAAGCAGGCATCTGTTCACCATAGATCTTGGCATTTATTTTCGATATGCATCCTTGTAGGTTCCCATCTTGTCAAATGGGATGGGTTCAAAGCCAGGAATCATCTGGTAGGCCTTGGCGTCTGGTTTGAGGTTGAAGTTTTTATTTTTCATGTCTACAAATCCCGGATCCTCTTTTGTTACCCAGTTGTTCTTGCCATCCATCTGTGCATGTTTTCCTCCCAACAATTCAATTGGATTTTCTGGTCCGCCAACAATCAGGTTTCCTTCCAGCATGTTGTCCCTGGAACGCATTGCCTGCCACTCTTTTCCTTCCTGAATCGCATCAAGGTAGGGAAGCAATTCGGGATACCTTGTTGAGTATGGTGGAGACCTGAAATCAATCTCTTGCTCAAGCCTCTTTCTTATGACCCCGTTCTCTCCGAACATTTCCTTTGTTTGTGGTGCAGCCCATGTATACCAGAGTGCAGAAACTACTGCTGTATGCGCAATCGGGTTGATCACAATGTTGTTCTTCATGTTGATTTGCCAGCCTGCGTTGCTGAACAGCACACCATGGTTTGTTTTCATGTTGTTGAAAACATTTCCATACACATAGACATCTGTTGAAGAATCATCACAATAAATGCCCATGGTCATCCTGTTCGGATTGCCGCAGTTGTCAAGATAATTGTAGCGGATGACATTGCCCCTGTCGCTGGGATTTCTGCCAATGTACCAGGGAGAGGTATCGTTTGAATTAAGGGTTACATCATGGATATAGTTGTATTCAAACAAATGATCATTCCCGTGAACAAAGATGCCATGCCAGTCTGAATTGAAAATCTCATTATGCGAAATCCTGTTGCCACATCCATCTACCCTGATGCCTGCCCAGGTGAATTTGTTTCTCCTTGTATAGTTGTAAACCCTGCAGTTTTCAGCATAGCTGTTTCCCTTTGTTAGGGTTTTCTTGTCTCCTCCACTGATGTAAATTCCGCCACTACCTGTGTTGTAGACATCACAGCTCAGCACACCATTGTTGCTTCCCGCTTTTCTATTCCATGCATTGTTCCTGTAAATATGGTTTTGAAAACTTCCAATCTGTCTTGACTGTGGTTCGCCCACATAGTCATCAATCGAGCTGTTCTCATCCAGCAATTTGGCTCCCTGTCCCATGAAAATGCCTGAGGTACCAACATTCCTTACCGTGCAGCCAGCAACAAGTGTATAATTGCTGCGCTCAACATAGACGCCGATGCCCCTGCCTGCCTCAATGGTCAGTCCCTTGATCGTTACATGCTCAGTGCCTTCGAGTGCGATGATGGGGTCTTCCAGCATGGAAACCTGAACCAAGGCGCCTTTCATGTCTGAAGGTGGCCAGAAGTAAAGGATGCCTGATGTTTGATCGATGTACCATTCTCCCGGGCTGTCCAGTTCTTCGAGTATGTTGATGGCCACATATTCCTGAAAATCTTTTCCAGCGCCAACGCCATAGAGATGCGGTTTCTTGAGTTTGACCTGCCCGGCAATGGTGTCTATGAAAGCAATCGGGTTGTAGTCGTCTCCAAAACCATAATTGAGGGTTCCCTGGATCCAGATATTTTGTTGACCAACCCATTTTTTATGCCTGCTGTCTGTATAGGCAAACAGGGCGCCCCGGTTGGATTTGTCACCAGTGCGGGGAACGGATCCAGGATCGGATACCTTGCCGATCTTCATGGCACCTTTGTTGGGATACTTTGCAAGGGTCATGGGTTCACCATTGTAGAAGAGTTCCAATGTTGCTGGCACAACGGGCAGGCCATGGCCATACTGGCGGTGGTTGCCAAAATTCTTGATTCCCTCTGCCCGCAGATCTGCCTGCCAAACATTCCCCATGGCATTTTTTTCGAGCCTGTTTATAATCCCCTTATCAGTTACCTTGCTGAATTTCCCAGGTTGTATTGTTTTTCCTCCGGTGATACTGACCTTTTCCCCTGCTGCTGCAGCCCAGGTGATAGGGGCATCTTTTTTGCCCGCATCCTCTTCAGCAAGCTGGAAGGTTTGCTGAAGATCATAAATGCCTTCATGGATGATCACGTTGAGCCCACCTTTGGGCAGTCCTTTTGTTTTTTTATGGTTTCTAGCCAGGCTTCTTGCTGCAGTCAGGCTGGCAACGGGTTTTTCTTTGGTCCCCGGGTTTTTATCGCTTCCTTTAGGACTCACATGGATCGATTGTGCCTGTGGTTCAAAACTGCCCAAAACCAGTATCAGTAAGGTAAACCTGAGGTATTTTCCGGTCATCAAATTTGTTTTTAGGTTTAGGTATAATACAGTAAATTACATTTACTAAGACAATAAACACATTCCAATGAGAGGAATTCTCATCTTTTTTCTTGCACTGCTGCTTTTCGGCTGTGACAATACCGAACTCCCCAAGGAAGTGGCTGAGGCCTACGAATCCCTTCCTGAAGACATTGACTATAATCTGCATGTCAAAAAAATACTTTCAGACAAATGCTTCTCTTGCCATGGTCCTGATGCGAAGAAGCAGAAGGCTGATCTGCGGTTGGATATTGCTTCATTTGCATACAGCAAAGTGACTGAGTCTGGCTTGAAGGCTATTGCTCCGGGAAGCCTTTCCAAAAGTGAATTGGTGAAGCGGATTCTTAGTGAGGATGCAGATTATGTGATGCCATCTCCGGAGTCACACCTTGAGCTTTCTGCTTACGAAAAAGCCGTGCTGGTAAAATGGGTTAAGCAGGGTGCGGAATATAAAAAACATTGGGCCTTTGTTCCCTTGAAATCGGTGTCAGTCCCTTCTGTGGAAAATAGCGCCTGGGTCAAGAATGATATCGATCATTTCACCCTTGATGCGATAGAACGTGCCGGGTTACAACCTGCCAAACAAGCGGACAAGGAAACATTGATCCGAAGGCTCAGTTTTGATATCCGTGGAATATCGCCGGATGTCAAGGAGGTGGATGCTTTCATGAAGGATACTGATCCAAATGCTTACGAAAAATTGGTTGACAGTTACCTGGCTTCCCATCACTATGGAGAGCGCATGTCGGCCTACTGGTTGGATGTGGCAAGGTTTGCAGACAGCCATGGTTATCTTGATGATAAACACCATGAGGTTAGTCCATGGCGCGACTGGGTCATCAGTGCGTACAACAGAAACATCCCGTTTAATGATTTTCTCACCTGGCAGATGGCAGGCGATCTTTTACCCAATGCCACAAAAGAACAGGTATTGGCAACAGGATTCAACCGCATGCACAAACAGAATTCAGAAGCGGGTATTATTGAAGAAGAGTACCGTGTGGAGTATGTTGTTGACCGCACCAACACACTTGGAACGGCTATGCTGGCCATGACAGTAGGATGTGCCAAGTGTCACGACCATAAGTACGATCCAATTAGTCAGAAGGATTTTTATTCGATGTATGCTTTTTTCAACAGCACGTTTGAAAAGGGTAGTCCTAATTATGGCGGCCCCGATATGGTGGCTGGTCCCACACTTCGATTGACCTCCGATGCGGATGATCAGAAGATTGGTATGTATGCTAGACAGATTGCAGTGCTTGAAAAAAAGGAAGTACTCAAAGAAAGGCAAAAGATTGCGGCACTTGATGCGGCAACCGAAAAGGAGATTGCTGCTGCATTGACAGGAAAATTGGTTGCCAAACTTGATTTTGATAAAACAAATGTTCTCAAGGAAAAAGAATATTTTATCAATGCCAGAGGAACCAAAACTAACGCAATGGTTAGGATGGCTGAATATGGTCAAGGGGTTATTGGCCGTTCCTTGAAATACAATGATGAAACAAACATTTCTTTTGATCCCTATACAATGGCTTATTTTGAGCGCTATGATCCTTTTGCATTTAGTCTCTGGATCAAGGTGCCAACGAACTATCCTTTGGCAACAGTTTTCCATGCCAGTGATCCGCACCGCTATGGATACCAGGGATATGATCTTTTGATGAAAGAGAACAAGCTCAATTTCAGGCTGAATCATGCGTATCCACATGATGCCATCAGCGTCATCACCAAAGAAAAATTAATACCAAACCAATGGTATCATGTGGCCATCAGTTACGATGGCAGCAGCAAAGCTTCGGGTCTGCGCATTCACCTCAATGGAAAACAAGCGCTAACTGATACAGAGTTTGACCATTTGTACAAGAACATTCGCTCTTATCCCAATATCCACAAGACAAGCCGTTATCGGGGTCTTGTATTTGGAAAAAGAGATCTCGACCGCAGCATGCCCGGCGGTGAAATTGATGAGTTTCACATCTTCACCAATACCTTGTCTCCAGCAGAAATCAGGCACCTGTACGGAAAGCTACCCTTTGATCCAAAGGGCATCAAAAATGAATACGACAGTACCGCATTGATGCTTGCACGCAAATCATTGTGTGATCTCTATGATTCAACCAAAGAGGTCATGGTCATGGGCGATCTTCCCAAGCCCAGAAAAACGCGTGTTTTGTTGCGTGGCGTATACGATAGTTACGGGGATGAGGTTGAACCTTCAACACCATCTTCCATCATGCCTTTCCCCAAGAAGCTTCCTAAAAACAGGTTGGGCCTTGCACAATGGATGTTTGATGACAAGAATCCATTGACATCAAGGGTTGCTGTGAACAGGATGTGGCAATTGGTTTTTGGCAAAGGATTGGTTTCAACCTCTGATGATTTTGGCAACCAGGGTGCTATGCCTACCCATCCTGAATTGTTGGATCATCTTGCTTTGTATTACATGAAAAACAAGTGGAATACAAAAGCATTCATGAAATACATGTTCATGAGTGCAACCTATCAGCAATCCTCTTTGGCAGATCCAGCAGTGATGAAAAGCGATCCAAACAATGCACTGCTGACAAGGAATCCTCGTTATCGTTATCCTGCTGAAATGCTCCGCGACAATGCGCTTGCTGTGGCGGGATTGCTTTCCAACAAGGTCGGTGGTAAAAGTGTTTATCCCTATCAGCCTGAAGGGTTGTGGGATGCGTTAAGCGATAAGGGTTGGCGGTACCAGTATATTTTATCTGAAGGAGAAGACCTTTACAGGAAAAGCATTTATACGGTAAGAAAGCGAACAAGTGTTGTGCCCTTCATGCAGATCTTTGATGCATCCGACAGGTCAGTATGTTTGGTGCGGCGGCCGGTTTCCAGCTCACCCATGCAATCCCTTGCCATGCTGAACGATCCACAAATTGTGGAAGCCTCAAGGCATGTGGGTGCCAGGATGATCCGAGAAGGCGGGGCCAGTATTGAGAGCCGGTTGATGTTTGGATTTCGCTTGATAACAGGACGCAAACCCAACAGGAAGGAACAGCAATTGATGGAAGAAATGTACCTGGCTGAGTTGAAGAATTTTGAAGCCAATCCACAGAAAGCAGAAGCACTCCTGGCTGTTGGAAAAAGCAAGTCGGATCTTCCAGGTATCCAGCAATTGGCTGCCATGGGAAGTACCGCATTGGCATTGATGAATACCGATGAGTTTCTTACAAGAAAATGATTGACCATGGATGAGTTGATGAAAATGCATTACGAAAACAAGCGAAGGGAATTCCTACGCGGTTCTGTCCTTGGACTGGGTGGCATTGCAATGGGTTCATTGCTGGGTTGCGGCAGCAAAAATGCAGACCGCAAAGCGGTGCAGCAGGTTGCTGAAGATATCAACAAACCCCTGATCAATCCGCATTTTCTCCCCAAGGCAAAAAGGGTGATTTATCTTTTCCAAAGTGGGGGGCCTTCCCAAATGGAATTGTTCGATTATAAGCCCATGCTTTATTCGATGCATGGGAAGGAAATTCCCGCCTCTGTCATAGGAAAGAACAGGATATCAGGAATGGTCAGCAACCAATATTCTTTTCCGTTGGCCATGCCGGCCGCTACCTTCAAACAGCATGGGGCTGCTGGCGGATATTTCAGTGATCTCGTTCCCCATATTGCTGAAATCGCAGATGATATCTGCGTGGTGAGGTCCATGTTCACGGAGCAGATCAACCATGAGCCCGCAGTGATTTTCACACAAACCGGCAACCAATTGAGTGGAAGGCCTTGCATAGGATCCTGGCTCAGTTATGGCCTTGGAAGCATGAATGACAATCTTCCATCTTTCATCGTAATGCTTTCCAAAGGAGGCGGTGATCAACCCATCAGCAGTGCTGCCTGGAGCAGCGGATTCTTACCTTCCCATCACCAGGGCGTGCAGTTCATGACGGGGAATGAACCGGTTCCTTTCCTCAACAATCCACAGGGCATCGATCGCATGGACAGAAGGAGGGCACTTGATTTTATCAAGGGCTTCAACAATATTCAAAATGAGGTTTGGCATGATCCGGAAATTGAAAGCCAGATCAACCAGTCAGAAATGGCCTATAAAATGCAAATGGCCATTCCTTCCATTACCGATTTGTCCGATGAGCCCCAGCATATTCTTGACATGTATGGTCCTGATGTCATGACACCAGGAACCTTTGCACACAATTGCATCATGGCCAGGAGGCTGGCAGAAAAAGATGTTCGTTTTGTACAACTCTATCATCTTGGATGGGATCATCACGGTTCTCTTGCATCCGGAATCAAAAGGGCCACCTCGCTCACAGACCAGCCATCGGCCGCGCTGGTAAAGGATTTGAAGCAAAGGGGTCTGTTGGACGATACACTGGTCGTTTGGGGTGGGGAGTTTGGAAGAACAAGTTTCTCTCAAGGAAAACTCACTCCGGAAGGATTTGGAAGAGACCATCACCCAGGCTGTTACAGCATCTGGATGGCAGGTGGTGGTGTCAAGTCAGGTATGGTATATGGCGAGTCAGATGATTTTGCCCACAATGTTGTGAAGGACAAGGTGCATGTACATGATTTCCAGGCCACCATGATGCACCTGCTGGGCATCGACCACGAGCAATTCATTTACAAGAGCCAGGGCAGAAGGTATCGCCTGACAGATGTTTCAGGAAATGTAATCCATAACCTGATTGCATGATCATCAATTTCTTAGGGCACCTGCATCCTGTTTTTGTACACTTGCCCATCGGCTTTCTGGTCATTGCCTATTTGATCCAGTATTTGTTCAAGTCCAACACTGAAAAATCAAGGCTGATTGATTTTGTATTGATTGCAGGCATTGTATCATCTTTATTGGCTGCATTCTTTGGTTGGATGTTGTCCCTGTCTGGAGGCTATGAGGAGAACCTCTTGGATTGGCACCGGTATACTGCCATTGCTGTCTGTATTGTTTCCATTGCATTGCTGGCGTATAAACGGTATAAAAAAGACGAATACAGAACACCATACTATCATGCGGGATTTCACCTGATGATGTTGGCGCTTTTACTGGCCGGACATTTTGGAGGAGAGATGACCCATGGTGAAGGATATCTTTTCTCTGCTGCAACAGATACTGTAACTGGTGTTGTCGATGTAAAACAAAAAATGGAAAAGTTGACGACTGCATCAACGGTGAGCGTTTATGATGGGATTGTTGAACCGGTGCTTGCACAAAAATGCATGCAGTGTCACAATGAAAAAAAGAAGAAAGGTGATTTTCAATTGCATACCCTTGAAGCCCTGATGAAAGGGGGTAAAAATGGGAAGGCCATTGTTGCAGGTGATCCTGATCACAGCGAATTCATCCGCCGCATTTTATTGGAAAAGGGGGATGAAAAGCACATGCCGCCCAAAGGAAAATCACAGTTGACACAACCAGAGATTGATATTTTGTCTTGGTGGGTCTTGCACGGTGTTTCCACTTCACAGTCAGTCAAAGAGGTAAGCACCAATGATACCATCAGGAAATTTTTATCGGATGCAGAAAAGCAGTCATCAGGGCCTACAGCAATGGATACTATTGTTCCTGCAGATGCATCAGGCATCACTGCACTAAAAAAGATCAACGTTTCAGTTGTCCCCCTTTCTTCCAGCACCCATTTCCTTGAACTGAACATGGTGAATGCTCCTTCCTTTGGAGACAAGGATGCTCCAGTGTTGCAGCAAATAGCTCCACAGGTGATGTGGCTGGTATTGGCCGATACAAAAATTACTGATGCAGGTTTGGAATCATTGAAATCTTGTGCCAATATCACAAGGTTGAACCTTAAAAATACGGCCATCACCAATGCATCCATATCCTTGATTGGGCAGTTCAAGAAACTTGAATACCTCAACATCGTAGGTGCCAAAATAGATGATGTAGGTTTGTTGAATTTGACTCCTGCCCCAACATTGAAAAAAATATTTTGCTGGCGTTCAGGCATCACCAACAACGGCGTGATGGCGTTTCAGAAAAAATACCCCAACATCGACATTGACTTTGGAGAAAAAAATAACTTTAAATAACAATCGAATTTACCATGAACACATTACCTGACATCGTTGCACAAGAGTTGGATGCACCCTTTGACCTCACACAGGAGCAGATTGCTTATTTTAGGGAAAATGGATTTGTCAAAATTCCAGGAGTACTTTCAAAGGAGGCACTTCAGGCCATGGATGAAATCATTACTGCTGAAGTCAACCGGTTGAATACCCAACACCTTGCCATGGAAGACAGGGATACCTATGGCAAAGCATTTTTGCAGATCATGAACATCTGGAGAAATTCAGCTGCTGTAAAGCAGATTGTTTTCAGCAAACGCCTTGCCAAAATTGCCGCTGATTTATTGGAGGTTGAAGGGGTAAGACTATACCATGATCAGGCGCTTTACAAAGAACCTGGTGGTGGACATACGCCCTGGCATGCAGACCAGTATTATTGGCCTTTGTCCAGTGATAAAACAGTTACTGCCTGGATTCCTTTGCAGGAAACGCCGATGGAATTAGGGCCACTTGAATTCAGTGCAAGGAGTTATGAAATTACAGAAGGCCGCGACAAGGAAATTGGAGATGAAAGCCAGGCATATCTGGATAATATACTTCGCAATACAGGGTTTGACCATATCGTGGAAGCATTTGGACTGGGTGAAGTGAGTTTTCATACAGGATGGTTGTACCACCGTGCTGGTCCGAATACAACGAATCAAATGCGCAAGGTGATGACCATGATTTACATGGACAAGGACATGAAGCTCAAGGCACCTGAAAACAAGAACCAGCAGGCTGATTGGGATGCATGGTGCCCAGGTGCTACAATTGGAGAGGTGATTGATACCGAAATGAATCCTGTTATTTTTCAGTAATCAATACAATGAAAATACATTATTTCTGTACCCATTGGGGCAACCAGCTTCCTTTCCCAAAATTTTGCAAGAACGTTGTAAACGCTGGATACAATGGTGTGGAGATGGACCTGCCTTTGGTGAAAAAGAAAAGGAATGAAATCGTGGAAACGCTTGCTGATCATGGCCTCTTGTTGATTGGCCAGTATTGGCAGTCGCTTGAAAAAGACTTCAACCTCAATGAAAAAAATTTCAAGAAACATCTTTACAATCTTGCCGAAGCCAGCCCTGTGATGATCAATACACAAACAGGAAAAGATTATTTCAGCTTTGCTCAAAATATGCAATTGGTGAAAGCGGCCAAAACAATTGCTGCAGAAACAGGGATTGAGATTGTGCACGAAACACACCGCGGAAAATTCCTGTTCAATCTCCAGGTCTTTGAAGCCGCCGCCAAAGCCGCTCCCGATCTCGGCATTGCCCTGGATATCTCGCATTGGTGTACGGTGCATGAATCCTTGCTTCAGGACCAGCAAGAGGCTGTCCAACGTGCATTGCAGCATACAAGGCATGTCCATTTGCGTTTGGGTTTTGAAGAGGGGCCTCAGATCAATGACCCCAGGGCTCCTGAGTGGAAGCCCCTGCTCAAGCAGTATTTCAAGTGGTGGGATGTGGTGGTGGCAGAGCACAAAAAAAAGAAACAAGACCTGACCGTAACCCCAGAGTTTGGTCCAGCTCCTTATATGCCATTGAAACCATATAGCCAGAAACCCATTTCAAAACAATGGGACATCAATGTTTTCATGATGGAACTTTTCAAAACACGCTATAAGTCAACAACTTGATCATTTGAATTTCTGGCCATTGTCTTATGAACGTATATTTGAACAAATGCAAGTGCTCACCATAAAATAAACCACATGACCTACAGATTAAATGCTGCAGATGTAAATACATTCAATCAGGATGGATACCTCATTGTCAAAAACTTTTTTTCATCAGAAGAGATCATGAAATTATACCGCATCGCTACCAGCGATGCGGTGGTCAAGGACAATGCTACCAATGTCACCGACAGCAGTGGAAAGAATTCAAAATTGACGCTTTGGTTTACACCAGGTGATGACGTTTATAGCATGATGCTCAGAAGCGAAAGAATGGTTGATGCAGCGGGAAAGCTTTTGGACAGTGATGCACCTGTTTGTCATTTTCATACCAAATTGATGCAAAAAGAACCAAAGGTTGGTGGCGCTTGGGAATGGCACCAGGACTATGGATATTGGTACAAGAATCAGTTCCTGTTTCCTGACCAATTGGTCAGTATCATGATTGCATTGACCCCTGCCAACAAGGAAAATGGTTGTTTGCAGGTCATCAAACGCTCTCATAAACTCGGAAGGGTCAACCATGGTTTTTCCGGTGAGCAGGTTGGAGCAGACATGGTAATGGTCAATAACGCCCTTTCAACACTGGATCATGTGTATGTTGAACTTGAACCAGGAGATGCTCTATTCTTTCACAGCAATCTCCTGCACCGCAGTGAAGCCAACCTGAGTGATCATCCAAGGTGGTCCATCATTTCCTGCTATAACTCCCTTTCCAATCAAGCCTTCAACGACCCCAGTACTTCCTGGAGAGAGCCTGTTGATATTGTCTCAGACGCGGCCATGATGGCTGATGCTATCGGTGGAGCTTCCGCAACGGCTGATTTCCTGCGCAAAGAAAACGATCCGGCCCTCAAGGAAACCGGATGGGAAAAGGAAGTGAAAACCACTTAGATTTTCGCCGCTTTCTTGGTAACTTTGCGCCATGATGACAAGCAGCCCCTCTTTTTTGTACGAAAAAGATACCCCTTGGGAAGATCTTGGAAATGGCGTTTCCCGTCAGGTCATGGGCTTTAACCAAGACCTGATGATGGTGAAGTTCAGGTTTATACCAGGCGCCGTTGGCGCTCCCCATTACCATGTTCACTCTCAGACTGCCATGGTCATGTCAGGTGTTTTTGAGCTGACCATCGACGGGGAAAAGAAAATCCTCTCTGCTGGTGATGGATATTTCGTAGAGCCTGGTATTGAGCACAGTGCGGTCTGCATTGAAGAGGGAATTCTCATTGATGCTTTCAATCCTTTCAGGAATGATTTCCTGGGCAATCAACCTTAATTAAGGTTATGTTTGATCAGCTCCAATCTGTATTTTCTGGCGAATTGTACTTCGAAGACATAGGTCTTGATGCTGCCATCAGAACTGTATATGCCACAGATGCGTCAGAGTACCAAGAAAAACCATTGGCTGTTGCCATTCCCAAAACCATTGCAGATATCAAGGCGCTCATTGCCTTTGCCACTGAGCAAAAAATTTCACTGATCCCAAGGGCCGCTGGTACTTCATTGGCAGGCCAGGTTGTGGGCAGCGGTATAGTGGTGGACATCTCAAAATATTTTACTGCGATTCTGGAGCTGAACGAAAAGGAAAAATGGGTTCGCGTTCAGCCAGGGGTCATTAGGGATGATTTGAATGCCTACCTGAAACCCTTTGGCCTGATGTTTGGCCCAGAAACCTCTACGGCCAACAGGGCCATGATTGGGGGGATGATTGGCAACAATTCGTGTGGGCTACATTCCATCATCTGGGGAACCACAAGGGATAATCTTTTAGAAACTGGTGTAATCTTGAGTGATGGTACGGAGACCGTTTTCAAAGGATTGACAAAAGTTGAACTGGACAACAAGTGCATAGGCTCAGGCGCTGAATCCGACATATACAATGCATTGAAATTGCTGGTCGGCAACAAGGAAAATCAGCAAGCCATCGAAGATGGTTTTCCAAGAAAAGATATCAAAAGAAGGAATACCGGTTATGCGCTCGATACAGTACTGGAAATGTCCAGGTTCGAAGATGAAAACCCATTCAACCTGAGCAAGCTCATTGCAGGATCAGAGGGCACACTTTGTTTTGTCACTGAAGCAAAGTTGCAATTGCTGGACCTTCCTCCTTCTCAGGTGGCCATGGTGGCTGTTCATGCCAGAACATTGCAAGATGCGCTACAGGCCAATCTTGTGGCACTTGAACACGGCTGTGCTGCATCAGAACTGGTGGATGATTTTATCTTGCAGTTCACCAAATCGTCACCGGAACTTTCACAAAGCCGCGCATTCATTGCGGGAGAACCCAAGGCCATCCTGATGGTTGAGTTCTTCAGCAATAACCAAAACGAATTGATGTTGCAATGCCACTCACTGATCAAGGCATTGCAAGAAAAAAATATTGGCTATGCATATCCCATTTTGCAGGATGAGCAATGCAAGCTGGCCTGGGATGTGCGAAAGGCAGGGCTGGGATTGTTGCGAAACCTTCCCGGAGATGCCAGACCAGTCAATCTTATCGAAGACTGTGCCGTTAGTCCACAGGACCTCCCCAACTATATTGCAGATCTGGAGCAGTTGCTCCAAAGGCATGGTTTGCAATATTCCATGTATGCCCATGCAGGAGCAGGTGAGCTGCATGTTGAGCCCATCATCAACCTGAAGACGGAAAAGGGTCTACAGCAGTTCAGGCAAGTATTGACAGAAACTGCTGCATTGGTAAAATCATACAAAGGTTCATTGTCGGGAGAGCATGGTGATGGCCGATTGCGTGGAGAATTCATTCCCATGATGATGGGGGAGCACAACTATGGTTTGTTCAAGCAGGTCAAGCAAATCTTCGACCCTAACAATATTTTCAACCGGGGCAAGATTGTGGATACACCACCCATGGATGAACAGTTGCGGTTCAATCCTGCAACCAGTGTCGTACCTGTGAGCACAGTGTATGATTTCAAACCGGAGGGAGGGTATCTTAAACTTACTGAGAAGTGCAGTGGTTCCGGCGATTGCAGGAAGACTGAGGTTACTGGAGGCACCATGTGTCCCAGTTATATGGCCACCCGGAGCGAGCGCGATACCACCCGTGCCCGTGCCAATGTATTGAGGCAGTACCTCACCAATGAGTCAACCAATGTCATTGATAAAGAGGAGGTAAAAGAGATCATGGACCTCTGTCTTTCATGCAAGGCATGTAAGTCTGAATGTCCGTCCAGCGTTGATGTGGCGAAGCTGAAGGGCGAATTCATGCAGTCATATTATGATGAAAAAGGTGTTCCATTCAGGACAAAACTGATTGGCAATTTTTCTAGCCAGATGAAAATGGCTTCCATGTTTTCAGGCATCTACAATTGGATGATCGAAACTCCCATTCTCAGAAAAACAATGAACAGTTTGGTTGGATTTCATCCTGATCGCTCACTGCCATGCGTATCTGGTACAACCCTGCGCAAATGGCATGCTGCAAGAACAAAAAGTTCATCCAGGAATGCCATTGTGAAAGACAAGGTTTATTTGTTTTGCGACGAGTTCACCAACTACAACGATGTGCATATCGGTCAGCAATGCGTTTTGTTGATGGAACGTTTGGGTTATGAAGTATGCATCATCAATCATCCCGACAGTGCCAGAACATATCTCTCCAAGGGCCTGATCAGGGAAGCCAAAAAAATCGCCAATGAACAGGTGCAAATATTCTCATCCATCATCAATGCCTCAGTACCATTGGTTGGCATAGAACCATCTGCCATCCTTGGTTTCAGGGATGAATATCTTGACCTGGTTGATCCAGCACTCCTTGAAAAATCGAAGGAACTTTCCCAACATGTTTTCTTGTTTGAAGAGTGGTTCATGAGGGAAGCTGACAAAGGAAAAATAGCCCCATCTTCTTTCACCAATGCCAGCAAGAAGATCAAGATTCATGGCCATTGTCACCAAAAAAGCCAGGCTTCCATGACACCTGTCAAGCGTGCCTTGTCCTTCCCTGAGCATTATGAAGCAAGGCTTATTCCTTCCGGCTGCTGTGGCATGGCCGGTTCATTCGGATACGAGAGTGAGCACTACAATATTTCCATGCAAGTGGGTGAGCTTGTGCTTTTCAAAACGGTCCGACCGCTGGATGCTGAAACAGCCATTGTTGCTTCAGGAACAAGTTGCAGACACCAAATCAAGGATGGAACGGGCAAGCGCGCACTTCACAGCATTGAGCTGTTGTTTGCAGCGCTGAAGGATTAATTGTAATCGCTAGTATTTGATCCAACAATTGTAA
>JBIIQT010000047.1:0-18498 GCA_044341875.1 Chitinophagaceae bacterium
TCCGATGTATTTGCCATAACTATGTTTTGAGGAGGCAAAGGTAATCCAATTTGGCAAATAACATCATACCTTTGCGCCGCAAACAATCTCTTATCAACATAAAAAGAAACAAAATGAAAGTAACCGTAATTGGAGCAGGAGCTGTAGGCGCAACATGTGCAGACAATATCGCACGCGCCGGAGTATGTACAGACCTTGTTTTGTTGGACATCAAAGAAGGTCTTGCTGAAGGAAAAGCCCAGGACATGCAGCAGACTGCAGCGTTGCTGGGATTTGACACCGTCATTACCGGATCAACCAATGACTACGCCAAAACTGCAAACAGTGAAGTAGTTGTAATCACTTCTGGCATTCCTCGTAAACCAGGCATGACAAGGGAAGAACTGATCGGAACAAATGCCGGTATCGTAAAGACTGTTTGTGAGAACGTATTGAAATATTCGCCCAATACCATCATCATAGTGATCAGCAATCCAATGGATACCATGACTTACCTGGCATTGAAATCTACCGGCTTGCCAAAGCACAGGATCATTGGAATGGGTGGAACATTGGATAGCAGCCGATTTAAATACCAGCTTACCCAACACCTGGGATGCAGCGCCAGCGATTTAAATGCCATCGTCATTGGTGGACATGGTGATACAACCATGATCCCATTGATCAGCAAGGCAACCTGGAACAGCATTCCCGTTACACAGTTTTTAACTGCTGAACAGCAGGAGAAAGTTGTTGCAGATACCATGTTGGGCGGAGCAACATTGACCAAGCTGATTGGCACTTCTGCCTGGTACGCACCTGGTGCAGCCGGAGCAGCATTGGTTTCAAGCATTCTGAGAGATGAGAAAAAACTCTTCACCTGCTGCGTTGCCCTGGATGGCGAATATGGCCAGTCTGACATTTGCCTCGGTGTACCCGTTACCATTGGAAAGAATGGCTGGGAGAAAATACTTCCACTTGAATTGACCGCAGCAGAGCAGGAAGCCTTTGAGAAAAGTGCAGCTGCCGTGAGGTCGATGAATGAGGTGCTGGGATAAGGAGGGTTGAACTTGTCAGCCTAAGGCTGAAAGGTTGAAAAAATAGCATGGGGTCAAGTATAACTTGACCCCATTTTTTATGCTTTTATTCTTCTATAAAATCCAAATCCTTGTGAAAAGTTTCTTCGGTGAAAATAAGGGCGACTACTGAGATGACCATCACAATGGCCCCTGTCACCATTGCACTTTGCAACATGGTCCAATGCAGGTTGGCCTGAAAATAATCTTTGAACAAAAGGTTCATCAATGGCAATGCACCCCTTACCACATTTGGAATGGTTGTTGCTGCAGTTGCACGCAAATTGGTACCAAAATGCTCAGCGCCCATGGTCACAAAAATCGCCCAGAACCCAGTGGAGAAGCCCAAGTACATGGAAACAGCATACATGCTAAAGTCATTGTTATTGAGCGGACTGAAGAAATAAACAATGCCCAGTATGGTCATCGCATAAAAAATATACAATGCTTTTTTTCTGCTTTTGAAATGCTGACTGACCAAACCCACTACAATATCTCCCAAAGCAATTCCAATGTATCCGTACATGATGCTGGCGCCTGAATCAATGCTGTTCTCCCCATACAAATCCTTTGCAAAACGATTGCTAAGGTTCAACATGATGCCAATCACAAACCAGGTTGGCAAGCCAATCAGGATGGCAAGGATATACTTTTTGAAACGGGAAGGCTTGTTGAAAAACATCAGGAGGTTTCCCTTGGAAACATGCTTGCTTTCAAGATTTTTAAAGATAGAGCTCTCTGAAACCTTGATACGCAACACCAGCAAAAAAATACCTAAAACACCGCCAATCTTGTAACACAACCTCCAATCATTGGTGGCCTTGTAAATAAAATACGCAAACACAGCACCAAATAAACCGACACCCGCTACAAAGGATGTTACGACTCCCCTATTCTTCTGTGGCATGAGTTCACTTACAAGGGTAATACCTGCACCCAACTCACCGGCCAAGCCAACGCCTGCAATGAAACGCAACCAAGCATATTGATCCACGGTTTGTACATAGCCTGTGGCAAAATTGGCAACAGAATAAAGCAGGATAGACCCAAACAAAACACTGAGTCTTCCACGCTTGTCACCCATTACACCCCAAAGTACTCCGCCAATAAGCAAGCCCACCATCTGCCAGTTGATGATCTTCATGCTGGCCGCCATGATGTCTGAATCCCCGATGTTGATGCCGATCAAACTTGGTTCCCTCACAATGGTAAAAAGCAACAAGTCATAAATATCAACAAAGTATCCTAGTGCGGCTACGATAACTGCCAGGTTGAGAAATTGACTTTTTAAAGACTGATTAGACATGATGATGATAATTAGATGAAAAGGGTTATTTCTTCTTTCCTCCAGTAATCAATTTAATTATGACAGGGGCTGTTGTAACAAGGATGATGCCGAGTACAATCAATTCCAACCTCTCCTTCAAATCAAAACCAAACTGATTGAGGAAAAATTTATAGAGGTAGTGCCCGGCAAACAGCATGATGACGGCCCAGGCGATACAACCAACGATGTTGTAAAAAGTAAATTTGTGTTTTTCCATCCGAACGATGCCGGCGATGATAGGGGCAAATGTTCTGATGATGGGAAGGAACCTTGCAAACACAATGGCGCCTCCGCCATGCTTATCATAGAAATCCTTGGCAGTGAGCAGGTGTTTTTTCCTGAAAAAGAAAGTATCCTCTTTTCTGAACAAATATGGACCACTGGCCGCTCCGAACCAATAACCAACCATATTTCCAAGTACTCCTGAAAAAATCACCAACAAAGCGAGCAGTAGCAGATTGAGCAAATCATTGTTCAAATTGAACAACTCAGCAGCCAGCTCATTGCTATAAATACCTGCCACAAAAAGCAAAGAATCGCCAGGCAGGAAAAAACCTGCGAACAAGCCAGTCTCTGCAAAAACGATGAACAGGAACAACCACAATCCACCGTGCTGAATATAAAATTCAGGATTCAAAAAATCTTTCCACTGTATAGCCAACTCCAACATAGTAATGTATATTTTTTAGATTGATTCTTCCGCAATAGCCGCTGGTGCCAATTCCCCTTCCCATTTGCTCACAGCAGTTGTTGCCAGTGCATTGCCCACCACATTGGTCATTGTCCTGAACATATCACAGAAATGGTCAATGGGAATGATCAACGCAATCCCTTCTGGAGGAATATTGAACATCGCGCAAGTGGCCGTAACCACCACCAATGAAGCCCTTGGTACTCCTGCAATTCCCTTGCTGGTCAACATCAGTACAACCAACATGGTCAATTGCGTTCCCAAATCAAGATGAATACCATAGGCCTGTGCAATGGCAAGGCTGGCAAAGGTCATGTACATCATGCTGCCATCAAGATTAAAACTATACCCAAGTGGAAGAATAAAGGAAACAATCTTGTCTTTGCAACCAAACTTTTCCAACTCTGTGGTGAGTTTGGGGAATACTGCTTCACTGCTGGTTGTGCTGAATGCAATCAACAGTGGCTGAGAGATGGTTCTGAGCAATTCCCAGAGGCGCTTGCCCAATACCATATAACCAACAGATAAAAGGAGTAGCCAAAGACAGGCGATACCAATGATAAAAGCCAATAAATACTGCCCGTAAAAAGAAAATACTTCCAATCCCTTTGTGGCGATAACGGCTGCTATTGCCCCGAAAACCCCCAATGGCGCAAAGTTCATGACATATCCCACCATTTTCAGAATGATGTGGGCTGCTGCGTCCAGCGCTTTTACAATCACCTTGCCCTTCTCACCCAATGCCGTGGTGCCCACGCCAAAGAAAATACTAAACACCACCAGCTGCAGGATTTCATTGGTGGCCATCGCCTCGAAAACACTTTTGGGAAATACATGCTCGATGAATTTCTGTAAAGAAAATTCCTGTGTTTTGCCAATCAGGTCTTTTGCCCCTTCCAAATCTGCAGAGCCAAGGTTGATGGCAGCTCCAGGTTTGAAAAAGTTGACCAATACCATGCCGAGCAGCAGGCTAGCCAGTGAAGCGGAAATGAACCAAAGCATTGCTTTTCCACCTACCCTTCCCACTGAGCCAAGGTCTCCCAGTTTTGCGATACCCACCACAAGGGTTGTGAAAACAAGGGGGGCAATCACCATTTGAACCAGCCTTAGGAAAATGGTGGTCAGTAGTTTGATGTTGGTCGAAAATGACTTGATGGTTTCTGGACTGGATTGCTGGTGTACAAAATATCCAACACCAATTCCCAAAACCATGGCAACAAGAATATATAAGGTAAGTTTACCGGAAGAGCCCTTCATGATAGAAAAAATATTTGCGTTAAGGTTCGTAAAATAAACGATTTGAATTGATTTCGGAATTTTATTTAAGGACTGAAATAAAATATTCATCTAACCGAATAATTGGCTATTTTAGAACTTTAGTGAACCATTTAACCAAAGAATTGCTATGAGTTTATTCAGAAGAAAATCACTTGAAGCGCTGCTTGCCCAGGCCGAAGATTCGGAAAAGGGACTCAAGCGCACCCTGGGTGCAGGAAACCTTATTGCATTGGGCATTGGTGCCATCATCGGAGCAGGACTTTTTGTAAGGACAGCAGCCGCTGCAGGACAGGCCGCTGGTCCGGGTGTTACACTTTCATTCATCGTTGCAGCCGTGGGCTGTGCATTTGCTGGGCTTTGCTACGCAGAATTTGCATCAATGATTCCTATTGCGGGCAGTGCCTATGCATACTCTTATGTTACCATGGGAGAGCTTGTTGCCTGGATCATTGGTTGGGCGCTCATCATGGAATACGCACTTGGTGCGGCAACCGTTTCTATAGCATGGAGCGAGTACCTCAATAAGCTGTTGGGAGGCAGTATTCCCTATGAATGGTGCCACTCGCCTTTCGAAAGTTATACCGATTCAGCTGGCATTTTGCATGCAGGTATCATGAATGCACCCGCATTGATCATCCTTCTCTTGCTGACCCTTTTGCTCATCAAAGGAACACAGGAATCTGCCATGGTAAATGCCATCATCGTTTTCGTAAAAGTAGCGGTTGTACTGGTTTTCATCGCCCTTGGATGGAAATTTATCAATCCTGCCAACTATGTACCCTACCTGATTCCGGCCAATGAGCCACCGGTATTGGATCAGGCAGGCAAAGTCATTGCCGACTACAGCCCTTGGAACAAACATGGCTGGGGAGGAATTCTTGGTGGAGCAGGTATCGTATTTTTTGCCTTCATCGGTTTTGATGCCGTATCTACTGCTGCCCAGGAAGCCAAAAATCCCAAGCGCGATATGCCGATTGGTATATTGGGATCTCTCGTAGTCTGTACAATTCTCTATATCCTGTTTGGTCATGTATTGACAGGAGTAACCAACTGGAAGGAATTTGTTGATCCTGAAAAAGGACGCGAAGCTTCAGTAGCCTATACCATTGCTACCTATATGAAGGAATACAGCTGGCTGGCCACTGCAGTTACTGTAGCGATTCTTGCAGGTTTCTCATCAGTAATCCTTGTGATGTTGATGGGACAAAGCCGTATCTTTTATACCATGAGCAATGATGGTCTGATACCAAAAGCTTTTGGAGATCTGCATCCTAAATACAAGACTCCCTATAAATCAAACATGATCCTTTTCGTTTTTGTTGGTGCATTTGCCGCATTTGTCCCAGGACATGTAGCTGGTGACCTGACAAGCTTCGGTACATTGTTTGCATTTGTACTGGTGAGCATTGGGGTTTGGATCCTCAGGGTCAAAGCTCCAAACATCGAACGTCCATTCAGAGCACCTATCGCGCCTGTTGTAAGTGTGCTTGGAGCGCTGATTTGTCTGGCAATGATTGTTGGACTGGATGGTCAGACCCTGAAAGTTGCTTTCGGCTGGATGGCTCTCGGTTTGGTTGTTTACTTTGTATACAGCAAAAAGAACAGCAAGCTAAAAGACTAGATTCCTTAAATATTTATCATAATCCCGGCTCCAAATGGACCGGGATTTTTTTTAGCCCGCAGGGAACCCTTAAATTTGTGCTCGTTTCACCAAAGCAACAATTCAACACCATGGGAAGGATATTTGAAGTCAGGAAATCTACGATGTTTGCCCGCTGGGACAGGATGGCCAAACAATTCACCAGGATCGGCAAAGAAATTGCCATTGCGGTAAAAACAGGTGGACCTGATCCCAATACCAACCCATTCCTGCGCCGTTGTTTCCAGAATGCGAAGAGCGTCAACATGCCCAAAGACAGGGTTGAAGCTGCCATCAAAAGGGCACAAGGAAAAGATATGGAAAACTTTGAGGAGATCCTTTACGAAGGATATGGACCTCATGGCGTGGCTATTCTGGTTGAAACTGCAACAGACAACCATGTAAGGACCGTTGCCAACATTAAATCCCATTTCAACAAAGGAAATGGTGCAATGGGCACCAGCGGCAGTGTAAGTTTCCAGTTCAAGAAAATGGGGGTTTTCAAATTGAAAAACGAAGGCCTCAACCACGATGATTTAGAGCTGGAATTGATTGATTTTGGTCTGGAAGAAATGGGAGAAAGCACCAATGATGCAGGAGAAGATGTATTTGTAATCCGTTGCGCTTTCAATGATTTTGGCAACATGCAAAAAGCACTTGAGGAAAAAAACCTCAACACCCTCAGTGCGGAGGTAGAGTGGATTCCCAATACCGTTGTTGAATTGGATGAAGAGCAAGCACAAGAAGTATTAAAGCTTGTGGATCGTCTTGAACAGGACGAGGATACCCAAAAGGTTTTTCACAACCTAAAGTAATCATCAGACAAGATAAAAGAGAATTGTTTTTTGCTGAGTACCCTGTTATTCGGCCACCATCTCCATGACCATGGCAACAATATCCTCGGTGTTGGGCTTGGAGAAATAATCTCCATCACTTCCGTAACCAGGACGGTGAGGCTGCGAACAAAGGATACGTGGTGAAGCATCCAGCCATTTGTATCCACCCTGCTTATCCATGACTTCTGAGAACATGAAAGAGGTAGCACCACCGGGGACATCCTCATCTACAAATAGAATTCGGTTTGTCTTTTCCAGAGACCTGACAATATGATGGTTGGTATCAAATGGAATAAGCGTTTGTACATCAATCACCTCAGTTTCCACACCCGTCATCGCAAGAACGGTTGCAGCTTCGAGTACAATCCTGAGTGTTGATCCATACGAAACGATTGTTATGGCATTCCCTTCGCGGACCGTTTCAGGCATACCCAATGGCAGCTTGTATTCCAGGAGATCTGTGGGGAGTTTTTCTTTCAAGCGATACCCATTCAAACATTCGACCACTACCCCAGGTGTTTTTCCCTCAAGCAAAGTATTGTAAAATCCTACGGCCTGCACCATGCTGCGGGGAACACAGAAATGGAACCCTTTGAGCGCATTGATCATGAGGCCCATGGGTGAACCGCTGTGCCAAATCCCTTCCAGCCTATGGCCACGGCTTCTGACAATCAACGGAGCAATCTGCTTACCTGCAGACCGGTAATGCAAGGTGGCGGCATCATCACTCATTACCTGCAAACCATACAGGAGATAATCGAGGTATTGTATTTCTGCTATGGGCCTTAGGCCGCGCATGGACATTCCTACCCCTTGGCCGATAATGGTAAGTTCCCTGATGCCGGTATCGAATATCCTTTCTGATCCGTATTTCTGTTGCAATCCAGCAAATCCCTGGTTTACATCACCTATCTTACCCAGGTCTTCGCCAAATGCAACCACGGTAGGATTGGCTTCAAAAAGCTCATCAAAATACCTATTCAGGATTTCATAGCCATTCAACAATGCTGATTCCTCAGAAAATGAGGGAAGAGGAAGTTCAACTGGAAGTGGCTTGAGTGCATTATCTACATACAACTTGGAGTTGTACAAGGCTTTATTTTCTTCTTGAAGCTTTTGATAGTAGGCGAGGACAGGTGCCGTCAGGTCCTTGTCTGCGGCGAGGAGGATGGTCCGCTGGAGTGCCACCATGATATCGCGCCTGAAAGGCAGGCTGTTGTCAGACAGTTCCTGGTATATGGCGTTCAAGTGCTCGGCATCAATCCTGGAAAGGACCTCACCCATCAAAGCCAATGCTTTCTGCTTCTGATCCTGTATGGGGCTATCGTACAATTTCCAATTGGCCAGTCTGCATTCATTTACATGAATCCTTGAACTGTCTTCCAGCGTTTCAATTTCATCATTGGAAGCCAGGCCATTTTCTATGATCCATGTGCGCATTTGTGCCAAACAATCCCATTGACGCTCCCATTGCAAACGCTCAGGGGACTTGTATCTTTCGTGGCTTCCTGATGTTGAGTGCCCCTGTGGTTGGGTCAGTTCGTCAACATGAAAAAGTACAGGAATATGTTCCTTTCTTGCGATACTAATTCCTTCTTCAAATACCTCACAGAGCTGGGCATAATCCCAACCCTTTACTTTGTATATCAGCATCCCATTTGTGCCCCTGGATTTTTCAAAACCAGAGAGGGCATCAGAAATGGAGGCTTTGACGGTTTGAAATTCTTTCGGCACGGAGATTCCATACCCATCATCCCAAACAAAAACGGCCAGAGGAACCTGTGATACTGCAGCAGCATTCATGGTTTCCCAGAAATGCCCTTCGCTGGTGGAAGCATCTCCAATCGTACAGAAACAGACTTCGTTTCCATGGTTGGAAAAACTTGTCATATTTTCCAGGACAGGAGCATGTCTGTATATTTTGGAGGCATAGGCCAAGCCAAGTGCCCTTGGTAAATGACCGGCTGTAGGCGCCAAACCAGAGGAAAGGTTCTTGGTCTTGGTAAAATTGATGAAATTATCATGCTCATCGACGAAAGGTGTGCAGAAATGACAATTCATTTGTCGACCCGCACTGTGTGGATCATTTTCGGGGTTAGGGTCTGCGTAAAGCTGTGAAAAAAACTGACCCAGTGTAGCGGCTCCTGTTGCCATTGCAAAGGTCTGGTCTCTGTAATATCCGGCATAAAAATCTCCGGGCTTGAAAAACTTTGCCATTGCCACCTGAGGCACTTCTTTTCCGTCTCCAAAAATCCCGAACTTGGCCTTCCCGGTAAGGACTTCTTTTCTGCCGAGCAGGCTGGCTTGGCGGCTTTCAAATGCAATCCTGTAATCAGTGATAACCGTCTGCCTGAACGCCTCAAAGGAGAGTTCATCAGCCAGCTGTTGTTCAGTGATTCCTGAGTCTTGCATGCGACAAAACTAACCAATTTTGTTAATATAAAATCAAAGCCGGGCCTATGGGGACAAACCACAAATATGTGGGCAAAACCTACTGAATGGGGCAATAAAAAAGCGGCAGGTCGTTAACCTGCCGCCATGGATATTCTGGAAATTTTCTTACTTTTTTACTGCCTTGTCAAAGTCTGCGGCAGGAACTACCTCACCAGCAATTTTAAGTTCGAATGGCGCATCGACACCTTTGATCTTTACGAAAACCGTTTTCTCGAAAGGACCAGGCGCTGCAGCATTGAAGCCAGCCTTGATTTTCTCTGACTTTGCAGCCATCACCGGCTGTTGAGGCCAGGTTGGGGTAGTGCATCCACATGAAGCAGAAGCGGTTTCAATGATGACTGGAGCACTGGCGATATTGCTGAACTCAAAATCATGGGTAACAGGAACACCTTGTTTGATCTTGCCGAAATTATGGCGGATCTCTTTGAATTTAACCATGTCTTCCGCTTTCTTGGCAGCATTTTGTGCAACTGCAAAAAAACCAGTTGCCAAGACCATCAGCGTAATCATTATTTTTTTCATTGTTTCTTGTTTTATATGTGTTGCAAAATTAGCATATTTTCTTGGTTCCTAAAACTTCGCAGCTTTGAGAAACGCAATGCTTTTGTTAAAAGGGGCGGGCTGTTCAGGGGTCTTCCAGACTGTTCCTTTGATGCTTATCACAGAGGTCATCCCTTCAGCATACATCAGGGTGATGGTCTTTTCAAAATATCCGGGTGCGGCTGAATTGTAACCCACTTTGATGATGGATGTTCCTCCAGGAGCAATGGGCTCCCTGCTCCATTCTGGTGTTGTACACCCGCAAGAAGCCTGAACATTGTCTATCACCAAGGGTAAGCTATCAAGGTTGATTACTTGAAAATCATGAAAAACAGGCTTTCCCTGCATGATTTTCCCAAATTCAAATGAGGTTTCCTTTAATGCAATCTTCTCCTTTTTCCCTCCAGCATCAATGTTTTGTGCAAACAACATCACCGGCAATGAAAAGACAACAAGAAACATGAATATTAAAAACTGTTTAAACATGGTATGGTTATAACGCAATTCGAATTTACGTATTGTTCTCTTTGAAACCAATTTGCCTAAATTTACATCATGTTAAAACCATCCAGCAGGGGCGAACAGATGCCCGCCTCACCCATAAGGAAACTTGTGCCATTTGCAGAAGAAGCCAAAAAAAGAGGTATAAAAGTGCATCACCTCAACATTGGTCAGCCGGATATCGAAACTCCACCCTCTGTGATGGATGCAGTCAGGCACGCAGACATCAAGGTTTTGGCCTACAGCCATAGTGCTGGAAATGAATCCTACCGAAAAAAGCTGGTCAGCTACTACCAAAAAGTAGGCATCACATTGGACGCTGGTGAAATCATCATCACAACAGGAGGCAGCGAGGCCATTGTGTTTGGCATGATGTCCTGCCTGGATAAAGGGGATGAAATCATCATTCCTGAACCTTTTTATGCCAACTACAATGGATTTGCAGTGATGGCAGGTGTAAAAATTGTTCCTATCACTTCACAGATAGAGAACGGATTTGCCCTTCCCCCCATCGCTGAATTTGAAAACCGGATCACGCCCAAAACCAAAGCAATTCTCATCTGCAATCCCAACAACCCAACCGGATACCTTTACAGCAAGGCGGAGATGGAACAGCTGGAAGACATTTGCCTGAGGCATCAACTCTTTCTGTTCTCCGATGAAGCATACAGGGAGTTTTGTTACGAAGGGACCTATACCAGTGCACTGCAATTGGAAAAAATACAAGAACAGGTCATTCTCATGGACACCATATCCAAAAGATACTCGGCCTGTGGTGCAAGGATAGGCGCCTTCATTACCAAAAACAAGGAAGTATACCAGGCTGCCATGAAGTTTGCCCAGGCAAGACTGAGTCCTCCAGGCCTGGCCCAGATCCTTGGTGAGGCTGCAGTGGATCTCCCCGATGCTTATTTCGACGAACCCAAGGCAGCATATTTATCCCGCAGAAATCTTTTGGTTCAAAGACTGAATGCGATTCCAGGGGTTTTCTGCCCCACGCCAGGAGGTGCATTCTACGTCATTGCCAGACTGCCCATCGACGATGGAGATCGTTTCTGCCAATGGCTGCTTGAATCATTTTCTTACAACAATCAGACAGTCATGCTTGCTCCAGCCAGTGGATTTTATGAAACAAAAGGATTGGGGAAAAATGAGGTCAGGCTTGCATATGTGATCAACAATGAAGATATTGATCAGGCCATGGATTGTCTGGAAGAGGCCCTGAAAATATATCCTGGCAAAACAAACTGATCAGAAACGGTTGATGAGAAAAACCCCTCCAATCACCATGGCAGAGCCGTACAAGGTATATGCATGAATGGTTTCACCGAGCACGACAACAGACAGTATCATCGCAAAAATTGGAATCAGGTTATTGAAAGCGGAGGTCTTGACGGGACCGATCTTTTGAATACCCTCATAATACCAAACAAATCCCAGGACTGAACCACAAATACCGAGGTAGGCAAGCGCCAGCCATACAGGCAAATCTACCTTGGTGGGATAGGTCTCAAAAGGAACAAAGAAAAGGATCATCAAAAAACCCAGTAGAATAGCCCAGGTAGATGCTTGCAAAGGAGTGGTTGTCTTGAGTGCATCCTTTGCGAAGTATGTGTAAAAGGCCCAGGAGATAGGGCATCCAAGCATGAATGCATCTCCCCATGTAAAGGTCGTGAACAGTGAAAAAATATCACCCCTTGCAATAACAATCGCAGTTCCCGCCAAAGAAAGAAGTACACCTGCAATGCGTATGCGATTGATGCGTTCTTTACCGAAAAAGGATGAAATCAACATGACCAGTACCGGATTCAACGCAACGATAAGCGATCCATGGCTTGCCTCCACCCGTTTCATTCCATTGAAAAAGAAAAAACTGTAAGCAAAAATGCCTGTACTGCCCAATACCAGCAATTGAAAGAATTGTTTTTTGTTGATGCGCAAGGCAGTTTTATCTTTCATCAACATCAGTGGTATCATGAAAACGAGCGCAAAAGCATAGCGGAAAGAGGCGCCAGTAAACGGTTCAAATACCTGCGACGCCATCCTGGTGGCAATGAAAGTGCCGCCCCACATGATCGCCACAAGAATCAGCTTGATATAAATCACTGCGCGAAGGTAGGTTTTTTCATCAGCCATCAGCAATCAATCATGGCTTTGACGACCTTGTTAGATGGGTCTGAAAGTTGAGGGAAGCCAGTCAACACATCATCAAACATGAGTCGATGGGTGATCATGGGCAAGGGATCGATCTGGCCATTTGCAATAGCAGCCATGACATGACTGAAATCGGCCTTGGTTGCATTGCGGCTGCTCATCAGTGTTGCCTCACGCTTGTGAAATGCCGGATGGCTAAATGAAATCTCCCCGAGCTGTAACCCGACCAGGATGTATTTTCCAGCATGAGACATATAATCAAATGCATTGTTGATGGCCTTTTGATTTCCCGTTGCATCAATGACAACACTGGGCATGTCTCCTGATGTAAACTCCTTCAACATGGCCATTGCATCTTGTTGCAAAGGATTGATGGTGAGTGAAACATCAAAATGGTTTCGGCAGAACTCCAGCCTGTCTTCATTGGTATCTATCAACACTACTTCGGCGCCTGCCAGTTGGGCAAACATTACCAATCCAATTCCAATAGGACCTGCGCCAACGACCAATACTTTTTCTCCGGGTTTGATTTCGGCACGAGAAACTGCATGGGCTCCAATGGCCAAAGGCTCAACCAAGGCCAGCTGATCCAGCGAGAGGCCACCACTTTTTACCAGTGCATAAGAAGGAACCGATACAAAGGCTGCCATTCCGCCATCAATATGCACCCCGAAGACCTTGATGTCAGCACAACAATTGGGTTTGCCAATTCTACAGGCAATACAGTTGCCACAGTAAAAGTAAGGAACAATGGTAAGGGCCTCTCCTTTTTCAAAACCCACAGCATCTCCTTCAACAAATTCAGCTGCCAGCTCATGCCCCAACACCCTTGGGTAACTAAAGAAGGGCTGGTTGCCGGCAAAGGCATGGAGATCTGTTCCACAAACACCGATTCGCTTTATCTGGATGATGGAAAATCCTGGTGCCGGTACTGGCATTTCTTTTTCAATCAACTCAAAAATTCCAGGTGTTTGGCAAGCAATAACTTTCATGTTTTTCTTTGAGCAACCAAATTAATGAAAACTATTGCATTTATCCGCCGATGCATTAAATTGTAAATGAAAATAAGCCCATGCAAGCATCCATTCAACAGGAATTCAATACGAAACGATTGGCCTCATTGGATTTCATGAGAGGGCTCATCATGTTTTTACTGGCATTGGAAGCTGCGGGGCTATATGACGTACTACAGGATGTCACTGAAGACCATTGGCTCTCAGGACTCATTTCACAGTTTCACCATCATCCCTGGAATGGCCTTCGGTTCTGGGACCTGATTCAACCCGGCTTCATGTTTATCGCAGGAACGGCTATGGCTTATTCCATTGAAGGGATGAAGTCTAAAGCACTGGATTATTGGCAGCGGACGAGTAAATTCCTGAAGCGTTGTGGATGGTTGTTTTTTTGGGGTGTGCTGATCTATGCGGTGAAAAAAGATGGTCTTGCATTTGAATTATGGAATGTCCTCACACAGCTATCCTTCACTATCGCTGTTGCCTATTTTATCTTTGAGTGGAAATTCAAAAGCCAGTTATTGTTTAGCATTGGCCTGCTCTTGCTTACAGAGATTTTGTATCGGTTCATGGATGTTCCGGGATATAATCAAACATATGTGAATCACTATAATTTTGGAAACTATGTAGACATGTTGCTCATGGGAAAAACCAGCCGTGGCGGTTGGGTAGCCATCAATTGTATCCCCACTGCAGTGCATACCATTGCAGGTGCATTGGTGGGAAAATACCTGATGAGCAATCAACCAGCAAAGACAAAACAATTGTTGATCTGGGGCATAGCATCCCTCGTCATTGGCTATGGGATGGATCTGGCGGGCATTACACCTATCATCAAACGCATTGCTACTTCCTCTTTCACCATTGTTTCCCTTGGATGGTGTTTATTGGGCCTTGCTGCCTGCCATTATTATATTGACGTAAAAGGGAACAAAAAGGGATTGAGTTTTTTTAGTATACTGGGCATGAATTCAATCTTCATCTATCTTTTCTTTGAAATTGTGGGAGGGAAATGGTTCAACGGATATGTTTCCACGATAGCAGAAGGACTATTCCACCGCATCATCGCAGACAATGGCATTGGCATCATCAGCAGCATAACCATTTTTTTTATTGAATGGAAGCTCTGTGAATTTCTTTACAAGAAGAAAATATTTTTCAGGCTTTAAGGTTAACTCAATGTAGCCAGGATGTTTTCTATGCGCAGCGACAACTCCTTTCTTTCCCGGTCTTTTTCACGGACAAAACTGTTGTCAGTCATTTTGCCCAACACAGCCTCCATTTCCTTTTCATTGGCATAAACCATTTTTCTGAAAGGATTGGTCATGTCTTTTTCCCGAGACTGAACAATACCCTGAAAAACTTTTTCATTCGTTGCAAGATATCCCTTGAACAAACTGGAAAGCTTTGTTGCAGTAAGATCAGCCAATGAAACTTGCTCAATCTCAAGCAAAGAGGCCAGTGCATGTTGAAACAGATGCTCCGGACTTGAATCTGCGAGTCCTTTGTAGGCAAGATGAACGGCTTCCCAACTGTTAAATTTGTTTGATTTTATTTCCTCCAACAAAACAGCAATGGATGATGAGGGAACAAGCTGCCCGCCAATGTTCACCCATTCTTCTCTTGATTCTACATATGAGCTGGAAGCCAAATGGAGTAAGCTATCACTTGTAAGATCTGTGCTGTACTTTGTTGCCATTTGACCAACTGCATAATACCGCACCATTTCTCTGAACGAGGCATAGGCTTTTCTGGCCTTCAATACCACAACTTTTCTTTTGCTGTTTTCAAAACCTTCAGCAAGTATTTCAAGTTCATCCAACAGTTTATCATCATTGTTGAAAAGTTCCCTACCCTTGGCCCTACACATTTCATCAGCAGGAATTTCTTTTGACAAATGCTTAAAATAGGCCTTGCCTGCAAACAAAGCAAGTAGATCGAGTGCATTAAAAATTTCATTGATGCTGTCTGGAGCAAGACTCCTGTATTCCAGCGCGATTTCCTTGGTTTCCCTTGCATCACGATCCTTGTATTTCCATTCGTTTCTTTGCAAAGCATAATGATTGTACTGGAACCAATAAGCAGGAATGATCCTGAGTTCATTGGCAGTAGGATCGTTTATGATCAGTGAAAATGGAATAGGGATACTCAATTCAAAAGGAAAATCGCCCTTGGCAAGCAATGAGAAAGAAGCAAACCTGGAATTGTGCTTGAGGCTCACACAGAGTCCGGGCCAAAACCCCCGGCCAGCGATCAATTCTCCATCAGCGCCCCTGGAATTATGGTTCGACCCAATGGTGGCTCCCGCTGCAACATTTGACTGGCCCATAAGCAAGGATGCACACAAGAAAGAATTGTTATGGTGCTGCTCGTGAAAAGGATAGATCAAAGAATTCAAAACCTCACAACAGGAAATGGTAGCATTGTTGCCCAGGTATGAATTGATGAGTCGCGCACCATATTTCAATTGCGAATGCGATGCCATAAAAAATCTTACTGCCTTTACGCCATAGAAGATTCTGCAACCAACACCAATGATGCCATTGACCAGCTCACACCCTTCCCCAATTTGTGTGGAAGCTTCTGCAGAACTGTTCACTGTGACGTTCTTGATTTTATTGGCCCCTTTGATATAAGCATCGGTACCAATCTGCACATCCTTGATCATCTTGCAATTCTTGATCACGGTTCGATCTCCGATCAATCCATAATGCCCTCTTGCCGCATCAAATTTCTGCTCCGTAAAGGAATAAAAAGCATTCATCAAGGCCTGATCATCCCGGTACTTGGACCAGAGATAGGCATCTGCAGTAAGCATGCCATCAAATGGAAGAATTTTCCTTCCGCCATTTTCATTGCAGACCTCCAGCCAGATTCGTTGATTTTCTGTTTCGCCCTCTTTAATGATACCATTACCAAATTTAGCGGTACTGGTTGTTGCCAGCTCATTGACATTGGCGATGATCACTTCATTTCCCACGACAAAATGAGAAAAATAATTCACATTGTGTATGCTGACATTATCACCAAAATCACAATTGATGATGGTAGAATTGAAAAGTCCTACTGGCAACCTGAGTCCGTGAAACTCGAGTGAAAGTGGTTCCAGTTTGCCAATTCTGATCAGGCCAAAAAAACTGCAACCTTTAACGAGATGTGGATCAAACTGTGATGAAACCAAGACATTGTTCCAGTTATCAGAGGAATTGTTATTTCTTACAAGAATCTCCAGTTCTGATGCCTTCAGGCCTCTGAACTCTATCCCACTTTTGTTAAACCTATTTCGAAGATGGTATTCATCTTTCCTCTCAGGTAAATATGCATTTGGAATAAAATCATATCCAATGGAGGTAATCGGACTTTTGACAATATTGTTCATAATTTTAATTTGGAGGGTTATTCCACGGTAACACTTTTTGCAAGATTTCTCGGACGATCAACATCAAGCCCCCGCTCTGTGCCGATATAGTATGACAAGAGCTGAAGCGGAATCACATTGATGATGGGAGCAATGAGCTCATCTGCTTCTGGAACGAAAATCAAATCTCCTGTAAGTGAATCGATGGACTGATCCCCCTCTGTTACCACCGCAATCAATTTCCCTTTCCTTGCGTTGATCTCTTGCATGTTGCTGATGACTTTTTCGTGATAAGCATCTTTTGTGGCGACGAAAAGCACGGGCAAGTTTTCGTCTACAAGCGCAATGGGGCCATGCTTCATTTCTGCAGCCGGGTAGCCCTCAGCATGGATGTAGGAGATCTCTTTGAGCTTTAAGGCCCCTTCAAGCGCAACAGGGAAATTGTAGCCCCTTCCGAGGTACAGAAAACTGCCAGCCATTGCATGCTTTTGGGCAATGGCCTGAATAGCATCAGTATTAGAGAGCACCGCTTCCACTTTCCCAGGAACGGCATTCAATTCATGCATAAGGTGTAGATAGCGATCATTGCTGATGGTCTGCTTCGCTTTGGCAATTTTAAGGGCAATCATTGTCAGCACAACCAATTGTGCCGTGAATGCCTTGGTGCTTGCCACACCGATCTCAGGACCCGCATGGGTATATGCACCTGCATGTGAAATACGGGCGATGGAGGACCCTACCACATTCAGTATTCCAAAAATGATTGCTCCCTGTTGTTTTGCTTTCTCTATCGCAACCAATGTATCAGCTGTTTCACCACTTTGCGATATGGCAAAAATTACATCTCCTTTTTCAATGATGGGGTTTCTGTAGCGGAATTCAGACGCATATTCAACTTCCACCGGTATGCGGCAGAGTTCTTCAATGATGTACTCTGCAACCAATCCTGCATGCCAACTGGTGCCACAGGCTACTACAATGATTCTCTTGGCGTTTTTCAGTGCTTCAATATGTTCCTGAACACCAGCCATGATGATTTCCCCATTCACCACATCAAGCCTGCCACGAAGACAATCAAAAATTGTTTTGGGTTGCTCATGGATTTCTTTCAACATGAAATGCTCATAGCCACCCTTTTCAATGGCCGCAAGCTCCATATCAAGCTGCTGAACAAATGGAGTAATGGTTTCATTGCCAAGGTTCTTGAGCACCAGCTCATTTCCCTTGATGATGGCCAGCTCATAATCGTTGATATAAACAACCTCTTTGGTATATTCAATGATGGGAGAAGCGTCAGAAGCCAAAAAATGTTCATTCTCCCCAATACCAATAACAAGTGGACTCCCTTTTCGCGCGGCAATCAAGGTGTCGGGGTTATCAGCATCCAGCAATACAATGACATACGCACCCACAACCCTTTTCAGGGCAATGCGGACAGCTTCCTCCAATGAACATTGATTGTTAGACAATATATCATCGATAAAATTGAGCAATACTTCGGTATCAGTGTCACTGTTGAACTGATATCCCTTTTTCAACAATTCCTGTTTGAGGGAATCATAGTTTTCAATGATGCCATTGTGAATCATTGAAATCCTACCACTGGCAGAAAGGTGTGGGTGGGCATTTCGATCACTAGGTTCACCATGTGT
>JBIIQT010000092.1:0-5423 GCA_044341875.1 Chitinophagaceae bacterium
GAGTTCAACAATGTGGAGCCCAGTATCGAGCCCACTGCAACTGGACATATTGTTGAGCAGATTGTCATGATCCAGCGCATCATGGCCGATGGATATGCCTATGAAGCCAATGGTTCAGTCTATTTTGATGTTGAAAAATACCACAGGGATTTCAGTGCAAAAGGAATGCAGTATGGCATCTTGAGTGGCAGGGTATTGGATGATCAACTCGAAACAACCCGTGAGCTGGAATCGCAGGAAGAAAAGCGCAACAAGGCTGATTTTGCCTTGTGGAAGCATGCCGCGCCAGAGCACATCATGCGCTGGCAAAGCCCATGGGGAGAAGGTTTTCCAGGATGGCATATCGAGTGTTCTGCCATGAGCAACAAATATTTGGGTGCAGAATTTGATATTCATGGTGGAGGAATGGACCTTCAGTTCCCTCACCACGAATGTGAGATTGCACAAAGTGCAGTCTGCAACCACAAGATCCCTGCGAAGTTCTGGCTGCACAACAACATGATCACCATCAATGGAAGGAAGATGGGAAAGAGCTACAACAACGTGATCAAGCTCAGCGAACTGTTCAGCGGAACCCATGAGATCCTGACCCAGGGCTATTCTCCCATGACCGTTCGTTTTTTCATTCTCCAGACCCATTATAGGAGCACGCTGGACTTCAGCAACGAAGCCCTTCAGGCTGCTGAAAAAGGCCTGAGAAGGATCTGGGAAGCCTTCACACAACTGAACAAGTTTGCCATTGCGGAGAACAATATAAGTGCCGGCGATCCTGATCTTGAGCAAAAATGTTTTGAAGTGCTCAATGCATTGGACGATGATATGAATGATGATCTCAATACAGCAAAAGTATTGGCGGGTCTATTTGAATTGGTTCCGGTCATCAATTCTATCAAAGATGGTTTGATCAAAACCAAAGCCCTGACTACAGCCACCATGCAAATGATGAAAGAGAAGTTCAATACTTTTCTTGTTGATATTTTTGGATTGAAAGATGAAAAAAAGCATGATGATCAGAAGCTTGGCGCAGTGCTCCAGTTGATTGCAGACATCAGAAAAGATGCAAGGGCAAAAAAGGACTATGCCACTTCAGACAAGATCCGCAACCAGTTGCTTGAAGCAGGCATACAACTCAAAGACGAAAAGGACGGTGGGCTTAGTTGGGAGTTGATCTAACAATTTGACACCAGGTTTATCTGGTGATGCATTGAACAACTCTTGCAATCCCTTCATGCGTTGCAAGCCTCTTGTTCACCAACACCATAGCATTTGCAGGAGGATAGCAAGTTGTTGTAGGCCTTTTTTCACCGCTGACATCTTGGTGGTTTAGGTGTTTAGGTTTCCCCTCCGCTCCTTTATTCCTCCTCTACTGAAGTTCTTTCCAGAGCATGTCTTTCAGTTCCAGCAGTCCGGAACCGGATACTGATGAAATGAACACATGCGGTATATCCGTTGGAAGTTCTTTTGCAATTGCTGTTCTCAGCTCATCATCCAGCATATCATTTTTGCTGACGGCGATGATGAATTTTTTATCCAGTAGTTCCGGATTATATTCCTCGAGTTCATTGAGCAGGATCTCCAGTTCTTTCTTGTGATCCTTGCTGTCTGCAGGAATCAGGAAAACCAACACAGGGTTTCTCTCGATATGCCGAAGGAAGCGATGGCCGAGCCCCTTCCCTTCAGCAGCGCCTTCAATGATACCCGGAAGGTCTGCAATGCAAAAGGATTTTCCGTCGCGGTATTCCACCATGCCCAGTTGAGGGGTCAGGGTGGTAAATGCATAATCTGCAATTTTGGGCTTTGCTGCCGTCATAGAAGAGAGCAGGGTTGATTTTCCTGCATTGGGAAATCCAACCAGTCCAACATCCGCAAGCACCTTCAGCTCAAGTACTTTCCAACCCTCAAATCCTTCCTCACCGGGTTGTGCATATTCAGGTGCCTGGTTGGTGGCTGTGGCAAAGTTCTTGTTGCCCAGTCCGCCGCGTCCACCTTTTACCCAGATGAACTCCTGCCCATCTTCAAGTATCTCCCCATCCTTCTCACCCGTCTCTTCGTCAAGGGCAACCGTACCCAGGGGTACTTCAATGATGATGTCATGACCATCCCTGCCGGTCATGTTGTTTTTGTTCCCGCCCTGTCCGTCTTCCGCGATGACATTCTTATAATAACGCAGGTGAAGCAGTGTCCACAAGTGCTTGTTGCCCCTGAGGATGATATGAGCACCCCTTCCGCCATCGCCTCCATCGGGCCCTGCCTGGGCATTGAATTTGGTCCGCGCAAAGTGCTTGCTGCCAGCCCCACCGTGTCCGCTTTTGCAAAACACCCTTATCTGGTCTACAAAATTTGATTTTTCCATTGGGTGCAAGGTACGAAATGCAAGGCACAAGGTGCTGAGGAGGAAGGACCGGAAAAATATCCTAATTTTATGGAATCTATGAAGCTCCTCCGCGTTTTCAAAAACAAGTTTGTTTTGGCCTCTATTTTGTTTGTGGTTTGGATGTTGTTTTTCGACCACAACAACCTCTTCCTGCACCTCCAATACCGGGCTGAATTGAATGAGCTCAAGCAGCGCAAACAATACTACAAGGATGAGATCGAAAAGACGAAAAACGATGTCGAACTGATCAAGACCAATCCACTCTGGATGGAAAAAGTTGCCCGCGAGCAATACCTCATGAAGCGGGATAACGAAGATGTATTCCTCGTCAAGGAAAAATGAGATGCAATACTAGTAGTGAAAACTGTTGATGGCCGATGCAATATCAACCACTTATTTCCGTTTTAGGAAGGTCAGATGATTTTTGTGATCAAGATCTGGCAACCACTCCATTCTTCTTCTATCCTGTTGATGACCATCAAATCCGACATTCCTTTTTCAATCATTTATAATTGATAAAAGGCTGATTATGATCTCATTAATATCCGAATCTATGTTACGTTACCTTTACAACGAAATGTCTTCTGAGGAGAGTGCCCACTTCTTATTTTTCATCGAAAACAATCCGGCTATGATGGAACAATACGTCCATATGAGGGAAGGGTTTGATGTGCTCAACAATATCAAGTTCAGTCCTTCAAGGGGTTCAACTGACCGCATCATGGTTTATGCTTCCTTGAATGGGTTTTCCATGCAATAGGCATCCGAGGAAAGACCATCACAAAATCTTATCCTTTGTTGTTCGCTTTGTGGTAAAGGCAGATGGCCGTCAATCCACATTCACCGCATTTTGGGTTCCTGGCAAGGCAAGTATACCTGCCATGCAGGATCAGCCAGTGGTGGGCCTTGTGCACCAATTCCTTTGGAATATTTTTGATCAATTGTTTTTCTGCCGCCAAAGGTGTTTTTGCAGCACGGGTTAATCCCAACCGGGCTGAAACCCTGAACACATGGGTGTCTACTGCCATGTTCGGTTGCTGATCAATCACAGAAGTGATTACATTGGCTGTTTTTCTTCCTACTCCCGGCAGTTTGATCAACTCATCAACCGTCATGGGTACTTCACCATTGAAATCCTTGATCAACATGTTGGCCATCCCAATCAGGTGCTTGGTTTTGTTGTTGGGATAGGAGATGCTTCTGATGATGGGGAATAATGTGTCAAAATCAGTAGCAGCCATGCTTTCAGGATCTGGAAATTTTTCAAATATGGCTGGCGTGGTCAGGTTGACCCGCTTGTCTGTGCATTGAGCAGAAAGAATCACGGCCACCAACAATTGAAAAGGATTGTCGTACAAGAGCTCTGTTTCGGCTTCCGGGATGTTTACCTGAAAATGCTCAATCACTGTATCGTATCGTTCCTTTCGTTTCATCTTCAACTTGTGGATGCAAATTACAACAATCCCTGAGACAGTCTGTTCGCAATTGACGCCCCACATCCAAATAATCTTTATCTTGGAATCATAATTTTTCACATGAAATCGATCACCAGGATTCAGCTAGCGCTCATGATGTTCATGCAATTTTTTGTGTGGGGATCATGGTACGGACAAATGAGCAAATACATGACCGACCAGTTGCATGCTACAGGAGACCAGGTCGGCAGCGCATATGCAGCATTTTCCATCGCCATGATTGCCGCACCGTTTTTTGTTGGAATGCTTGCTGACAGGTTCTTTGAGGCCCAGAAAGTATTGGGTGTGTTGAACCTTGCGGGCGCTGCCTTGCTCTATTTCTTGACCACCATTACTGATGCCAATACATTTTATTGGGTGATGCTGGCCTACTGCCTGACTTTCGCTCCAACCATAGCCCTTACCAGTTCCATTGCCATGCGTGCCATGAGCAATCCTGAAAAGGAGTTTCCTGCCATCCGGGTATTTGGTACATTGGCTTGGATTGCTGTGACCAACCTGGTTGGTTATCTGGGTGTGGGAGACAATGTCATGATTTTTCAAATTGCGATGCTGTCTGCCCTGTTCCTGGGATTGATGTCATTTTTCCTGCCCAAAACATCGCCCACCGCAACTGGTCCCAGTAGCTTCGGACAAATCATCGGTAAGGACGCATTCGTATTGTTCAAGGACCGTTCTTTTCTCATCTTTTTCATCTCATCCGTATTGATTTGTATACCCCTTTCGTTTTATTATGCCTGGGCAAATCCATCGCTTACAGATGGCTACAAATTGGCATTCCCATCAGCCGATCCCAAAACTTTCAGGATAGAAAACATCATGTCTTTGGGTCAGGTGTCTGAAGTGTTGTTCATGCTTCTTTTGCCTTTTGCTTTCGGAAAATTTGGGGTGAAAAAAATATTGATTGTAGGACTGCTGGCATGGATTCTTCGTTTTGTGTTTTTTGGATACGGTGACCCAGCTTCCAGTCAGTGGATGTTGTATGCTGCGATACTCCTGCACGGCGTTTGTTATGATTTCTTTTTTGTGAGCGGCATGATCTATACGGATCAGAAAGCCGGCGAAAAAATCAAGTCCCAGGCGCAGGCGCTGATCAGCCTTGCCACCTATGGTATTGGGATGTACATTGGTTCCATCGTTTCAGGAAAAGTCAAGGATCATTATACAGCGGGTAGTGTAACCGATTGGCTGCATGTATGGCTTGTTCCAGCGGGCATTGCAGCCGCCAGCCTTGTTTTTTTGGTGTTGTTTTTTAAAGACAAAAAAACCACTTCAACCACTTAAACTTCTTCAACCCCTTTCAACCTCCCACAACCTCCATACCATGGTAAAACTCGCAATGCTCGGCTCCGGATTCATAGGAAGATTTTATGCTGATTCCATTCAAGGATTAAGAAGCAGGGACAAGATTGTATCGATTTATTCCCGGAGGGAAGAACAGGCAGAGAAGTTTGCAGCAGATTATCAGTGCGAACATTATACAACAGTGATGGAGGAGGCGATTGCCCATCCCAATGTAGACATGGTATGCATTTCACTGCCCAATAACCTGCATGAAGAAGCGGTGATGCTTT
>JBIIQT010000048.1:0-18050 GCA_044341875.1 Chitinophagaceae bacterium
TGGTTATGACAGTGAGTATCAGCTGAATTTTAGGCTACAGCTACCGCCATTGAAAGAAAAAAAATACACCATTCGTTGGGGGCTGAAAGGGAGTTTCTCGGAACCTACCATCAACAGCAGGACTTATAGCCTGCTCCATTCTGACAGCAAATAAGCCGCCCCGTCCATCAATAGCCTCAGCGAATGATTTTCACCACATCCGGATCACCATCAAGGTTGTTCATTTGGCGCAATACCCAGGGATATTTTCTTGAAACATAGGTGGATACTGGCTTTACTGTATACCTCACCGGGTTGGGCAGTGACGCCGCAATCATGGCTGCTTCTGTTCTTGTAAGCCTTGAGGCAGGCTTTTTGAAATATTTTTTTGCCGCCGCTTCAATGCCAAAAATGCCTTTGCCCATTTCAGCCTCATTCAGGTATACTTCCAATATTCTTTGTTTGCTCCACACCAGTTCAATCATGAAAGTAAAATATACTTCCAGTCCTTTCCTGAACCAACTCCGACCCTGCCAGAGAAATACATTTTTGGCCACTTGCTGGCTGATTGTGGATGCCCCCCTGATTTTTTTTCCTTTTTTCTTTTTATTGAAAGCAAGTGCTCTTTCAATGCCTTTGATGTCAAACCCATTGTGATCTGGAAACAACTGGTCTTCTGAAGCAATCACAGCCAGTTTTGAAGCCATTGACATTTGATCCAGAGACAAATGCGTTCTTTTGAATCCATCCCCTTCAATGATGCTGGTGATCTGTGTGATGGTGATCGGCGGATCAACAAATCGCATCAAGACGATATAGGCAAGATGAGAAAAGAGGATTATGAGCAATATCTTTTTGATGATGCGCAGCACAGTATATTATTTGGTGACAGGGATGTATTGAAGGTAATATTTGTTACCTAAGGTAACCGTCCTTTTATGGATGCGGCCAAGTACAAATCCAGTCAATGCAACACCCCCTGATATGGCCATGGTGGAGGGGATGATGGGTTGTTTCAGGTAAACTGCATTGACACTGTGCAGGATGGCATAGGCAGATCCTCCCATCATGAAGATCAATCCATTTTTGATGAAACTGAATTTTTCGCGGGGTTTAAAAATCTCCCGGACTTCTTTGATATGGTACCTCGAAAGACCCACTGAAACCGTGTCCCAAAAAGATGTACCCCAGATGGTATAGGCGGCCCTTTCGTCATAAATATTGATGTAGAGGCTGTCCTTTTGGATTTTTCGAATCATTCCCTGCACTTCAGTCCCTGCAATGGTTACAAAGTGAATTTGAGCGCCGGAAATATAGGTCTTCAGTGTTCTTTCAGGCCCTTTTTTCAGTACCACTATGTCTGACCCTTGGGCCAACACTTGGCTGCATGAAAAGAAGATCAGAAACAGGAAGATGATTCGATTGAGTAAGTTCATTTCATTTGTTTAAAAACCGAATTCCATAAACGATGCCCAGTCCAAAAATAATCAGGATGGTTCCTGATATTTTATTGATGATATTGATGTTGTGAGGCGTAAGGCTATGGCGAACTTTTGCGGCCAGCATCACCTTCAGTATATCTGCAACCACATTGACCAACAGACAGGTGCCAAAAAGAATAAACCTTTCAACTGGTGTATGGGTCACGGCAAAAGCTGTAGCATTGATCAGCCAAAACAACATCACGCTAGGGTTCAGCGTATTGATGATAAATCCCGATATGAATGTTTTGGTAATTGCTTTTTTCCCAAACTCAACCAGCAGCAGATTTTTATCCTCTCCAAAATTGACTTTCTTGAAAAAAACATAATAAATCCCCAATGATACCACAAATGCAGCGCCAACATAACCGATGGTATTTTTAAATGCAAGAGCCTCCATCACCAGTGAAGAAAACATGTTGCTGATGACTACCAGCAAAAGGTCACTCAACCATACACCTGCCACGAAACTGAATCCACCCTTGTGCCCGTTGTTGATGCTTTGTTTCAGGATGGTAAAAATCACAGGTCCTACTGAAACGGCCAGAATAAGCCCAAGTCCGATTCCTTTGATGATTGATTCGAGCATGGTGGGAAAACTGCGTGATTTTAAGGATTCAAAAGGTTGAAATTACTGAACAATCAGCATAGAAATGGCTTTGGTTTTAAAGGGTTTATCTTTTGGCAAGGAATCCCTTCCATTCATCCAGTGCATTTCCTTTCAACACCCTTGGAAACTTGTGTTGCCCTCCCATCTTCCCCTTGCTTTCCATGAATGCCATGAAGACATTTTCAGGTAATATTTCAACAACAACATCCTTCAGGGCGCTTTTTCTTTCTACTGCATAATCATCATTCAACTCTTTCAAGGTTTCATCAATGATGTTTCTCAAATCAGTCAAATCAATGGGATCATCTGTGCCAATATACCAGTGGTGTCCAAAGAAGCCATTCATGGGAACACCGGCAATGGTAAATTCTGTAATGGAAGCATTCAATTTTTCACTGGCCACCTGAACAGCCCGGTTCATGTTGTCTACACTCAGGTGTTCACCCACGAGGCTGAGAAAATGTTTTGTTCTTCCGGTAATGATGATTTCAGATCTTTCTTTGTTCACAAACCGGATGGTATCTCCAATCAGGTATCTCCAGGCACCTGCCGCTGTGCTGATCAGGATGGCGTAGTCAATTTGTTCCTCAACATCCTCGATGAGGATGGTTTTGGATGCGTCGGTGATATTGCCGTCTGTGTCAAAATGTTCGTCATCAAAGGGGATGAATTCAAAAAAGATATGTTCATTCAACACCAGTTTCATGCCATCCGGATTCTCCCGGTCTTGGTAGGCGATAAATCCTTCTGAAGCCAGATAGGTTTCAATGTAAGTAATTGGCTTTCCCAACAAGCGTTCAAAACCTTTTTTATAGGGCTCAAAAGCAACCCCACCATGACAAAACAAAGTGAGGTTTGGCCAAATTTCATGGATGTCTTTTAATTTGTAACGCTCAATGATCATTTCCATGCACATCTGAATCCATGCTGGCACCCCAACAACGAATCCAATGTCCCAATTGGGGGCTTCTTCCACAATGGCTTCCAGTTTGCTGTTCCAGTCCCTTGTTTTGGCTATTTTTTTTCCAGGCTTGTAAAAGGGAGAAAACCAGAGCGGTGCTTTTTTAGCGGTGATGCCACTGAGGTCTCCAGCAAAATAGCCTGGTCCTTTCTGCAGGTCAGTGCTGCCACCCAACATCAGGTATCCCTTGCCTACAGATTTCCATGAGATATTATCGTAATTTCTCAAAGAGAGGAGCTGCTTGATCATTGTGATCTTGTTGCCCTTCATCAGCTCCTTTGTGATGGGAATATATTTGCTGGCTGCCTCTGAAGTACCTGAACTTAGTGCGAAATATTTTATTTTTCCTGGCCAGCATACGTCTGGAATTCCCTTTAGGGTTTGGTTCCACCACTCACTATATAGGGTACTGTAGTCAAAAGCGGGAACCATCTTTCGAAAATCATCATGGGGCATCTTGCTATTGAGGATTTCATCGAAATGATAATGTTCGCCGAATTGTGTTTCCCTCGCTTTTTTCAAAAGGGATTTCAGCACCCGTTTTTGTTGCCTTTCGGGTGAGTTGGTAGGAAGCCTCAGGGCCTTGGCAATCGATTTAGGCAGTCTGATGTCTATTAATGCCATTGGGTGCAAGTTACGCCATTTGTTTTTTTTGGCTATTCTTTTGTATTTTTAGTAACTAAATTCAGTTTATGAACAGACGTGATGCACTTGAAAGGGTAGCCCTCATCCTGGGGGGTACAGTCATTGGAGGAGCGGCATTTTTGCAGGGGTGTAAAAACCCTTCGGAAAAAGCTGCAGGTTTCTCCTTGTCTCAAGACCAGATTGCCTTTCTGGATGAAGTTGCAGAAACCATCATTCCTGCCACCAATACACCCGGAGCGAAAGCAGCATTGGTAGGATCTTTCATGAACACTATGGTGACTGATTGTTACAAGGAAAAGGACCAGAAAATCTTTGCTTCTGGCATCACGGAAATTGACAATGCCTCCAACCATATGTATGGTAAAGGTTTCATGAACATAACTCCAGCACAAAGAACATCCTTGCTCAATCAGGTGAACAAGGAGTTGAAAGCATACAACGACATCAAAAAAGAGGATGATCCCAATCATTATTTTGGTATGATGAAACAGCTTACCCTTCTGGGGTATTTCAGTTCCGAGATAGGGGCCACCCAAGCGCTTCGTTATGTTGCTATTCCTGGTAAATATGAGGGCTGTGTTCCTTACAAGAAAGGTGACAAAGCCTGGGCATAAAAAACCATCCGATGAAGTTTTTCCTGGTCCTTTTGTTTGTTCCAATATTTGCATTTTCTCAGTCAAAAGATGAGAAGGCAATCTTATCAATACTCAGCAATCAGACCGCAGCATGGAACGAAGGTGATTTAGAAAAATTCATGGTGGGTTATGTGCATACCGATTCACTCATGTTCATAGGAAAATCGGGCATTACTTATGGCTATGCTGCCACGCTGAACAACTACCAAAAAAGTTATGCTGGTGCAGATAAAATGGGAAAACTCAGTTTTGAGATTCTTCACCTCAAGAAATTAGGCCGAAAACATTACCTTGTTGTAGGCAAGTGGTCGCTTAAGCGGACTGCCGGTGATGTGGGCGGACATTATACCCTTACCTTTGAGAAGCAAAGCGGTGGCTGGGTCATTATTGCAGACCATAGCAGTTAAAAGCAACCTTTTCTTCTTTTTTGCATCTACTGTAAAATCATTTTTATGTTCCTCATTATTCTCGGCATTGTATTATTTGTCATTGGCACTTCTGCCACGCGTTCTGAAACCAAAATCACTCCATTCGCCGGCCGGATCAAAGGATTGGGTATTGTTGTAGCATTGCTTGGCGTACTCAGTGCAAGCGTGCGTCAGGTGGATGCAGGATTTGTTGGTGTTAAAACACTTTTTGGCAAGGTGCAAAAGGAAACCATGGGAAGTGGCCTGAGTGTCATCAATCCAATGATGGACGTCACCAATATTGACACACGCACACAGAATTATACCATGAGCGGCATCCACGATGAAGGTACCAAGGCCGGTGATGATGCCATCAAGGTACTAACAGCGGATGGCCTTGAGGTCACCATCGACCTTTCAGTGCTCTACCGTGTTAACCCGGCCGAAGCGCCAAAATTGCTCAGTGAGATTGGGGTCAATTTTGAAGACAAGATTGTTCGCCCCATCACCCGAACCAGGATCAGGGACAATTCGGTTTACTATGATGCAGTGGCGCTTTACTCAACCAAAAGGGATGAATTTCAAGGAAGGATATTCAAAACCATTGAGATTGATTTCAAGCAACGTGGATTGATCCTTGAGAACCTGTTGGTAAGAAACATAACGCTCCCTGCTTCAGTAAAATCAACCATTGAACAGAAAATCAATGCAGAACAGGAGGCCCAAAAAATGCAGTTTGTGCTTCAAAAAGAAAAGCAGGAAGCTGAACGGAAAAGGGTTGAGGCACAAGGTATTTCAGATTATCAGCGCATCATCAATGAGAGCCTGAGTGATAGGCAGTTGCAGTATGAGCAGATTCAGGCTATGAAAGAGCTTGCCAAGTCTCCCAATGCAAAGGTCATTGTGATGCCTTCCAAAGGAGGAACTCCATTGATACTGGACGCAAAATAAGCAATCATGCATCATGTGCCGGATTTGGAGGGGTTATCCTTGAACCAAATCCGGCTTTTTTTGTTTTTTAAAAATGGATCCTGTAGTAAGTGCTTTTATGCAACGCATTGTATGGTCTTTGACCTCGGCCCTTGTTTGGCTGATGCTCAATGCCGTTGCAGGATTAAAATTTGAACTGGCTTTTTTCGATGGCAATCACCGAATAGGAACCATTCTTTTTTATTGCTGGCTTATTGGCAGTATTTTCCTTCTCTTCAGGTTATTCAAGCGTTGGTGGAAGGAACACCTTTAGTATAATTTGATGATTCTTCTGATGATCTCAGGATCTTCATCTTTGTTAACCCTTAACCAGTAGCTCCCTGGAGCAAGGTTGGCTGAGGGCACTAGAAAAAGATCTGCACCGCTGAAGTTGCCAAACCTTTGTCTCCAAACCAATTGTCCGGAGGTATTGTACAGCGATAGATTCAATATACCCTCTGACATGTTTTTCAACAACACACTGAATTCATCTTGGACAGGATTTGGGAATACCACAACATTCTCTGACCCTGGAAAAATATCAGCCCTGGTGACGGTATTGTTGGCAGAAACAATTTTGAATTTGGGGTCGATGAATACTGAGTCGGGCACAAAGCCGATCTTGAAAAAATCAACCTGTCCGTTTTTCGTATGATTCAGCACAACAGTGGTATCATAGAACCTATTTTTAAACCTCACAGGAACAGGCATCTCAAAAAACTTGACTGAAGTATCGGATGTGGTCTGGCTCAGTGTGGTTTGAATCCATGATCCTCCACCACTTGCCCATTGTAGTTTATAGCTGGGGAAACCCTGTCCATATACCCAATCATTGAAGAATTCTGTGAGATCTGTTCCCGCAGTTTTTTCAAAATGTTTTTTCAGGTCTGTGGTCCTTGCATAACCATATGAAAGTGCAGGATCGTTCAGGTAATTTCTGGTTGCACGGAAAAAAGCAGAATCACCCAGTTTCCAGCGCAGCATTTGCAATACCCATCCGCCCTTGTTATAGCTGAGCCTTGAATCAAAAATCCTGGATACGCTGGTTGTATCATCAACATAAACTGACCCGTTGGGCCTTGAAGCGATAAAGTTGATCTGGCTTCTATAAGTGTTGAGCAGGGTCGCTTCCGGATAGTTCTTTTCAATGTTGAGGTTGGTGCAAAAAATAGCATAGCCCTCATTGAGCCAAATGTCTCTCCATGTTCCGCATGTGATTTTGTTGCCAAACCACTGGTGTGCCGCTTCATGTACAATCAGCGTTTCAGACATGTTCCCCATGAATGAATTGGTCTGGTGTTCTATGCCTCCGCCAAAACCAAACTGGGTATGGCCATACCTTTCCTTGATAAATGGATATGGGGTAAAAGTATTGTGCAAGAGCTGCAGTGCTCTTTTGGTGATGGCTGCAGCGTTGAGAAAATCATTTGCTCTTTCCGGGTAGGCATGCTCCATGATGGGCAAGGTTGTGTTGCCCAATTTTACTTCATCCTGAATGACCTGGTAGTTGGTGGCTGCAAATGCAACAAGGTAGGTCGCAATAGGATACCTGTGTTTCCAGCGGGTGGTCCTGAATCCAGCTCCAACCACATCGGATTGTAGCATACCATTGCTGGAGGACGTATATTTATCGGGTGTTGTGATGGCAATATCCAGTGAGTCCGCCTTGTCATTCAGCCCGTTTTTGCAAGGCCACCAGTCCCTGCCTCCATAGGGCTCACTGAGTGTCCACATTACCGGAACCCCTGCATGTGCACTGGTTGTGAACGTACTGATGGGCGATGTAACAGGGGGGATACCGCGGTAAAAAATTTCAACGGCATCCTTGTTTCCTTTGTCCAGAAAAACACCAAGGTTGACAATGACAGAATTATCAAATGGTCTGTAGTGGCTGATTTTACCATTCCTGAACCGAATGCTATCCACCTTCAGCTCATCTGCCAGATCAAAAGTGATGATGTTGGTCCGTGCTGTGATGGTGAATCCTGTTTTGACGCTTCCCTGTATATAGCGTACTCCAGGGTCCACATTCCATTTGCAATCGAGGTAGTTGATGTCAAAATTGGCGGATCCTTTTGAAAAATTTCCTGAAGACAGCATAGTCTCTTGCCTCAGTCCGGCTGCTTTTGCCTCCATGGTTGCTATTTCATCATTCTCCCTGAGTACATCTTTTACTTGGCTGAAGCTGGCAAATGAACTGAAAATGAACACATGGGTCAAAAGGAGTTTGAATTGCATGAAATTGTTGTTGAAACAAGGCGAAACCTTATTTATTATCGAACTGTTTTACAAAACTACATAACGAACAAGACTTTGATTTATTTTTACAACCCATGCCCAGGCACAATAAAAACGATTTTTTTAACTTTTTGTCTAAATGTACCCTTCGAAAGTGCTGGAATGCACTCAAAGTTTTGGGGTCCTACCAGTTGAGCAAGTCCATCAGCCGGCCCTTCATGTTGGGATTACCACTTTCCATTTCCGTTGAGCCCACCACTGCCTGTAACCTTGGTTGCCCTGAGTGTCCCAGTGGCCTCAAATCTTTCACAAGGCCAACGGGCACCATCAAGATGGATTTCTTCAGGCAAACCATTGATGCCTTGCACAAGGAGCTTTTTTACCTGAGTTTTTATTTCCAGGGAGAACCATTTTTGCACAAGGGTTTTCTGGACATGGTGCGCTATGCTTCTTCGAAAAATATTTATACAGCAACCTCCACGAATGCACATTTTCTCACCGATGAAAATGCCAGGAAAACCATTGAAAGTGGCTTGGACAGGCTGATCATTTCCCTGGATGGCACAACCCAGGAAACCTATGAACAGTACAGGAGAAATGGCCAAATGGACAAGGTCCTTGAGGGTGCCAGGAACATCATCAAATGGAGAAAAGCCCTGAACAGCAAAACGCCCATGGTGGTTTTTCAATTCTTGGTGGTCAGGCCCAACGAACACCAGGTAGAAGAGGTAAGGCAGTTGACCAGGGAAATGGGGTTAGACGATGTTTGGTTCAAGACTGCCCAGATCTATGACTATCAAAATGATCCCAATCAGCTGATTCCATCAACAGACCAGTTCAGCCGGTATAGAAAGGATGCAGCTGGTCATACTGTTCCAAAGAACAAAATGCCCAACCATTGTTGGAAGATGTGGCATAGCAACGTGATCACCTGGGATGGAAAGGTAGTGCCTTGTTGCTTTGATAAGGACGCCCAGCACATCATTGGAGAAATGACGACAAATGGGATGAAAGAAATATGGGAAAGTAAAAACTACAATGAGTTCAGGACAAAATTGATGCGGGGCAGAAAAAACATTGATATTTGTTCCAATTGCAGTGAAGGACTGAAAGTCTGGAGCTGAAACCACAAATAAAATTCATGACCCAGTTCAACAACAGGATCAGACAGGTTGTATTGCTTTTGGTGATTGCCTTTCTGACCTTTTTGATCATTCGAGAGCTGTATGTATTTCTTCCCGGATTGATGGGGGCGCTTACTTTCTATATCCTCGGCAGAGAGCGTTACTTCAGGCTGACTGAGCAGAGGGGATGGAAGCCTGGCCTGACAGCCCTCCTGATCATTCTTGTTTTTCTTATCCTCATAGCTGCGCCTCTTTATTATGCCGTTTTGTTGGTAACACCCAAAATAAGCTCACTCTTCCTTCATGCAGATGAGTTGTTAGTAGGTGTTCAGGCCCTTTCAGATAAGGTCAAGTCCATCACTGGCCAAGAGATTTTTTCTCCCAAAAACCTTGCCGCCTTTCAATCTAACCTTGCCAATTATATTCCGACTTTTCTGAACAGTTCTGCTATGATTCTCAGCAACATGTTGGTCATGCTATTTGTGATGTATTTCATGTTTACGGGAGGACGGCAGATGGAGGATTCCATCAGAAAATTCATCCCCCTTCATCTTGAAAGTGTGATTGCACTGGCCCATGAAACCAAGCACATGGTCAAGGCAAATGCCATTGGCATACCACTCATATCGTTGATCCAGGGAATTTTTGCATGGGGGGGCTATCTTTTGTTTGGCATGGAAGATGCCTTGATGTGGGGCTTTCTCACAGGGATTTTTGCTTTTTTCCCGATTGTAGGCACCATGTTGATCTGGGTTCCACTGGTTGTATTCCTTTACGCCAAAGGATTGGGAGGCCAGGCCACGGGCTTGATGATTTACAGTCTGGTGATCACTGGAAATGTGGATTATCTGGCCAGGGTTACCCTGATGAAAAAGATTGGAAACGTGCATCCTCTGATTACTGTATTTGGTGTTATTGTTGGGCTACAGTTGTTTGGATTCATGGGTTTTATTTTCGGCCCACTTATTTTCAGCTATGCCATCATCCTGGTGAAGATCTATTCCCATGAGTTTGTTGATCAAACCAAAAATCCAATTTGACCTAATTTGATAAAATGGGACTAGAAAAAGACATCAAGCAACAGCACTTCACCAGCGAAAACCAGAAGCTCATCATCAACCTGGTTTTTACCAATAACTGGCTTACGGAAAAAATCAGGGATTTTCTTTCTGCTGAAGACATTACCCTGCAACAATTCAATATCCTCAGGATCTTGCGTGGCAGCCATCCCAAACCACTCTCTACATTGACCATCCGTGAACGCATGCTGGACAAGATGAGTGATACCAGCAGAATAGTGGACAGGCTTGTCCTAAAAGGATTGGTCGAAAAAAAAATCTGCCCCTCCGACAAGCGCCTTGTGGACATCAGCATCACAGAGGAAGGGAAAAAAGTATTGGCAACAATTGATCAGAAGGAAAAAGAAATGACAGCCATCATTGCAAACCTCAACCAAGAAGAGATGAAAACCCTGAATGGGTTATTGGATAAGATGAGGGACTCAGCAGGGGAATAGCTGATGTTACTTGCCTTCCATTTTGTTTACATAGTCCAGTGAACCCAGCCTGAAACGCATTGGAACGCCTGTTTTCTTTTCCAGTTTCCATTCCTGTTTGCAAACAAATCCTTGTTGTTGATTGGCATGGTTGGGCTTGACGGGTGCATTGTTCTTTTTCGCAGGCATGTTCATCTGTCCGGACAAGAAATAAAACGGCTTTTTTACCAGGCTGCTGTCCTGTGCAAAACAGGTTTTCCCTGTTAAAATAAATATGAGGATGACCAGTGTTCTCAATAGTGCGTTTTGTTCGTAAATTTACAGCTCAATTCCCATTCAACCAGGGAAGTTTTAGCAATGGCATTGTACCAGGGACTCCAACAAAAACTCCAGCAAAAACTTTCTCCACAGCAAATCCAGCTGATGAAGCTGTTGCAGGTGCCTACAGCTTTGTTGGAAGAGCGGCTGAAGGAAGAAATAGAGGAAAATCCCGCACTGGAAATAGGTGAAGAAAAGGCTGGAGAGTCCGATGATGAAGCTTCGGACGAGCTGGACCTTGACCTGCCAGAAGGGGAGGATGAGCCAACAGATGAAATAGAGGATCCCATCCAATATGAAGATTATGGGGATGATGACGATATTGCGGAGTACAAGCTCAAGGATGATCATGTTCCTGAGTTGGAGGGCAGTGGCTCCATCCCTCATCCTGTTTCTTCCGGCTTGCACGAAATGCTTACAGAACAGCTGGGGCTGTTGAACCTTGATGCATTGGAAGAAAAAATTGCTGAGCAATTGATTGGCAGCATTGATGATGACGGATACCTGCGCAGAGACACGAATGCTGTTGTGGATGATCTTGCCTTTAAGCAAAACATCATTGTCAATGCAGATCAGGTAGAACGTGTGCTGGGATTTATTCAACAGTTTGATCCCTCCGGTATCGCTGCCCGTGATGTAAGGGAATGCCTGATCATTCAACTCCGCAGAAAAGCTAAGGCCGGTCAATCCCTGGCACTTAAAACTGCCCTTCGAATCCTTGATTTTCATTTTGATGAATTCACCAAAAGGCATTTTGATAAAATCATCCGCTCGCTGGAGTTGGATGAGGAACTGCTCAAAGATGCCATGCAGGAGATCAGGAGTTTGAATCCCCGACCGGGTGCTCAGGCTGGATCCATCAATAAGGCTGAGCAGTATATCATTCCTGACTTTTTTGTTTACAACAACAATGGAGAACCGGAGCTAACCCTTAACCAGCGCAACGCTCCCGACCTGAGGGTCAGCGATGAGTACCGGGACATGCTCAAAGACTACGAGAAAGGAAGCAAGAAGGACAAGCGCCAGAAAGAGGCAGTTGTTTTTATCAGGCAAAAAATTGATGCAGCCAAATGGTTCATCGATGCCATCAAGCAAAGGCAACAAACATTGATGCTGACCATGCAGGCCATCATTGAGCACCAGCGGAGTTTCTTCCTCAGCGGAGATGAGAATTCCCTGCGGCCCATGATCCTCAAGGACATTGCAGAAAAAACCAGGTTGGATATTTCCACCATCAGTCGTGTAGCCAACAGCAAATTTGTGCAGACCGAGTTCGGAAGCTTTCGATTGAAATATTTTTTCAGTGAGTCACTCAGTACCGAAAGTGGAGAGGAAGTGTCTACAAAAGAAGTGAAAAACATCCTGCATGAATTGATCATGATGGAGGACAAGAGAAACCCATTGGGGGATGACAGCCTCACTGAAATGTTGCAGGCCAAAGGCTATAATATTGCGCGGAGAACCGTTGCCAAATACAGGGAACTCCTGAATGTTCCTGTCGCACGCTTGCGAAAAGAACTTTAAACAACCCATATGCAAATCGAAACAGACAAGGTCATATTCCCCAAGTGGATCGAGGTTTCAGCCAAGATCATTTCCGTCGTATTCCATCCGCTTTTTGTGGGGGTGATGATGGCGGCTTACCTGATCTTCATCCATCCGTCCTATTTCGTTGGCTTTTCAGAAAAGGCCAAAATGCTCAAGCTGCTGGCAGTCATCAACAACAACGTATTTTTCCCTCTGTTGGTTGTGGCCTTGCTCAAGGGCCTCGGATTCAGCAAGTCTGTTTTTCTTACTACACAGAAAGAACGCATCGTTCCGTATATCGCCAGCATTACCTTTTTCTTCTGGACCTATTATGTTTTCAAAAACCAGCCTGAGACGCCCCGCATCATTGTGAACATGTGCAGAGGGATGTTTTTTGCCTCTTCCGCCGCCTTGTTGTTGAACAATTATTACAAGATCAGCATGCATGGAATTGGCGTAGGGGGAATGATGGGGCTGATGGTATTGACCGTTTTTGATGGCACCCTTTATTCCGGTTTGCCACTCATGGTTTCGGCCCTCATATCAGGCCTGGTCCTGTCTTCCAGAAAAGTCGTTTCAGATCATCATTGGTTTGATCTCAATACCGGGTTTCTGCTTGGATTGATTTGTCAGTTGGTGGCATTATGGTTCTAAAAAAAGAGACCCAGCCTGGAAAGGCCGGGTCGGATTAACCATTCTAAGATCCCATTTTAACCATTGAGCATTCTTGAATTACTCAAATATTTCTGGTCGGGGTAATAAATGAACATGCAGTTCCCCTCCTTGATTGTTTCGATAATTTTTTTGTTGATGGGTCTCGGCAAAGCAGGGCAACCATAACTTCTGCCCAAATATCCTTTGTATCTGATGACCTGTTCACTGGCATAGTCTGCCCCGTGCATCACAATAGCCCTGTCCTTGGCCTTGTCGTTGAATCCTTTTTCAACCCCATTGAGCAGCATTGAAAAACCATTTGACCCCAGGTAGGTGCCTCCGGTAATGTAGAAGCCCAGGCTGCTTTTGTGGGAATTCATGTCGTTGGAGAAAGACCGTGCAAATTCTTCGCCTGTATTTCTGCCATGGGCAACGATGCTTTTGAAAAGCAGTGCTTGTGTTTTAAGGTCAACAACGAACAGCCTATTTTCCCTGGATGATTTTGAAAAGTCGATGATGGTGAGGATGCTGTCTGCACTCAGACGGCCCTGTGCATTGAGTTTCTCAAACCCTGAGAAGGCGAGAGTAAAGATCTCCTCAGACAGGTTTGCACCTGCCTGATGGATCTCTGTATAGATTGAATGGATGAAAAGCGTGTTTGAAGTTGAACCCTTTTTCTCGACAATTGACTTATCTGCCGGAACCGGTTTGTTGCTGGTGAAGGAAACCAGCATGGTAAGACTTGCAAACAGGATCAGGCCTGCAGCTGTAATTTTCATAGGATAGGATTTTTGGATTTTCATCACTATAACGCGTTTGGGGTGTGGATATTGTTGTGCAAATCTCCAACCTTTTCACCCATATTGCGTTAAACGAAATGTGAAACATTATTCAATTGATGAAATTCAGGGCTGGGAAAGGTTCTATCGGGCCAATTTTGTGAATTCCTTAAGTGGTTTCAAGCCCGTCAGCCTCATTTCAACCATTAACAAGGAAGGCATACCGAACCTCGGTGTTTTTTGCAACATCGTTCATATCGGTGCAGATCCTGCTTACATTGGCTTCATCAATCGTCCCATTGATGCAGCACCGCATACCCTTTCAAATATTCGTGACAATGGACAGTATACCATCAACCATATCCATCCTGCATTCATTGCAAACGCCCACCAGGCCAGTGCAAAGTATCCTGAGGGGGTAAATGAGTTCGTTGAAGTGGGTTTGACAGAAGAATACAAGGCTGATTTTGTTGTTCCTTTTGTCTTGGAAAGCCAGGTGCAATATGCCATGGAGCTTTCAGAAATCATCCCCCTTACGATGAACAATACTTTCCTGGTAGTCGGGAAGCTCATGCATGCGTTCATTGAACCAGCCATGATCAGCAAAGATGGTTTCATCAAGTTGGATGAAGCCTCCTCCATGGTCAGCCTTGGAATGGATGCTTATTATACAACACAGCCCAATGCCCGGTTTCAATATGCGAAACCAGAAAGGGCAGCCGGCCAGATCGATTTCTAACCTTTATTTCGCGTTTTTCACAAATCGGTCAAGCCACTGGCTCTGTTCCCACAAGAGGTGCAGCAGGTTCTCTTTACCTCTGTAGCCATGTGCTTCATAAGGCAAATAGACCAGGCGAACGGTTCCACCATGTCCTTTGATAGCATTATAAAGGCGCTCACTGTTGATGGGGAAGGTTCCAGGGTTGTCATCTGCTTCACCATGCACCAGCAGAATCGGGGTCTTGATTTTGTTGGCATAACTGAAGGGGCTCATCTTGTAATAGAGATCCGGCGCTTCCCAGTAGGTTCTCTCTTCTGCCTGGAAACCAAATGGAGTAAGGGTCCTGTTGTAAGCCCCGCTCCTTGCCAGTCCAGCCTTGAATAGGTTTGTATGCGACAATAGGTGCGCAGTCATGAAGGCGCCATAGCTGTGTCCACCCACGGCAACCCTTTTGGGATCGCCAACACCCAAAGAAGTCAAAGCGCCAATGGCTGCTTCAGCATTCAGTTTCAACTGCTCAATAAAAGTATCATTGGGCTTGCTATCTTTTGACGCTGCAACGATCGGCATTTCTGCATTGTCCAGTACAGCATAACCACGCATCACATAAAAGATGGGTGATCCCCAGCTGATGGTGGTAAACCTGTCCTTGCTTCCCCTCACCTGTGCGGCATCTGCTGCATTGTTGTACTCTCTTGGATAGGCCCAGATCAATACCGGCAATGGTCCGTCTTTTGCACGGTCATATCCTTTTGGCAAATACAGGTCGCCAGTGAGGTCTACACCATCTGCCCGCTTGTATTTGAGTTTTTCTTTTGTAACACCCACCATCGAAGGATAAGGGTTAGAAAAGCCTGTAATCTGTTGATCGGCACCACCGCCATTAAGGTTTTTGATAAAATAATTCGGCACCTCAGTTTGGCTTTCTTTTCTGGTAACCAGTTTGAGCTTGTTCGCATCAAGGACGGCTGTCACCGTTTCATAACTGCCTTGTGTTGCTCTCCAGATGATTTGGCTTGTTTTGGAAGCCAGGTCAAATGTGGCAAGGAATGGAAGGTCTCCTTCTGGTGATGATCCAACTGGGTTGTTCATCAGGATCTTGTTGTTTTCGAGGAGGTTGATGACGGATTTTCCGAATGCATTTCTTTTCATCACCGGCATGCCAGGATTGTTGTAGGCATCTGTGGTATTTCTCTCAAACAAGGTTTCCATGGCACCAGTGGCAGGGTCAAGTTTGCTAGCCTTCTGCATCTGTTTTCCGGTCAGGCCTTCATTCACCCATGCAAAATGTTCGTTGCCCCAGACAATGTTCCTGAAACGCATTTTTGTTTTCACGAGCACGGCAGGACTGGCGGTGAATGGAGCTTTTAGGGCATACACCGCATCATGGAATTCCATGTTTTTTTTCATCAGTCCGCTGTCTTGGGGCTCGCACCAGGTAATGGTAGAGGGCTCATCTGCTCTCCAAGCAAAGCTTCTGGGAGAAGGCAGTACATTGTCATAACCACTGGGGGTCGTTTCGCCAGAGGGAAGCTTGGCAAGTGTCTTTACGACTTTTCCGCTCATGTCCATGATGGCCATGGTGGAAGCAAAGGAATAGGCAGTTACCAGATAAGAATAAGGGGCCTGAATGGTTTCTGTGAGGATATACTTGTTGTCTGGGCTGAAAGTAAATGAGGCATAAATGGCAGGGCTGGAAAGCTTGGTTTCAGTGCCATTGGTGTTCTTGATCAACTGTGCAGTGGTCATGAAAGCAAATACAGTTTCATCGTACACTGATTTGATCAGGTCCTGGTAAGTCCTGCTGGGCGCGGCTTTTCCGATGTTTTCCTGGATGGAAGGACCAATAGGTGTGATCGGTTTTTTGGGAAGCATGGCAGCAGGCTTGGTGGCTGCAGTATAGATGATGGTATTGTCGTCTACCCATTGAGAAACGGGTCCGATGGTAGTAACAAGTGCTGTTTTGTTGATTTTGACGGCAGCCTTTTTTGCAATGTCAATCACGTAGAGATCGACCTTTGTTGCAGTGGTATTGGTGAAGGCAATCTTCTTCTCGGAGGGGCTCCATTCCGTATTGCCGATCAATGCTCCAGCAGGAATGCCCGCAATGGTGTACTCCTTCCCGTCTGCAATATGTTTGAGTTTGAGGTTGTTGATGAAGTTCTGTCTGCTGGGAGAAAAGTTGTTGGGATTCAGGCGAAGGCCAGCCACACGGAGTTCCGGTTGACCCAGCTCTTCAACTGTAGGATAGGACTCCCTTTCCATGATCAGCATCCATTCACCCAAACGGTCGATGGATACCATGGGAGTGGGTTTCGCAAGCAGCAAATCAGCAATTTCCTTTGGAGGAAGCTTGTAGGAGGCAGACTCCTGTGCCATTGAAAACAAACTGATGAAGAGCAAAGACAGACAGAAAAGCTTTTTCATGTTCCCTAATTTTGAATGAATTTACTGAAGAATTTTGAACAGCATTGGTATTGTCTAAAGTGCACGCGTTTTTGTCATGCACCTGCTTATCTTTGCCGCACAAAAACTAACGCTTATGTCATTGCTCGTTGTAGGAACCATGGCCTTTGATGCCATTGAAACGCCTTTTGGAAAAAGTGACCGCATCATTGGCGGTGCAGCAACCTATATTGCCCTGAGTGCTGCCAACTTCGTGACACCCATCAAGCAGATTTCTGTTGTGGGTGGAGATTTTCCACAGGAAGAACTGGATCACCTGGCCAGCATTGGCGTTGATCTTGAGGGTGTTCAAATCAAGAAGGATGAAAAATCATTCTTTTGGTCTGGCCGCTACCACATGGACATGAATGAGCGTGATACACTGGATACACAGTTGAATGTTCTCGCCAATTTCACCCCGGTAGTTCCAGAAAGTTACCAGGATTGTGAATTTGTGATGTTGGGCAATGGTGTTCCTGCTGTGCAGCACAGTGTCTTGAAGCAAATGAAAAACAAGCCCAAGCTGGTGATCATGGACACCATGAATTTCTGGATGGAAACTGCCATGGATGATCTTGAATTGTTGTTGAAAGATGTAGATGTCTTGATGGTCAACGACAGTGAAGCAAGGCAATTGAGTGCACAATATTCATTGGTCAAAGCAGCAAAGGAAATCCTTGCCATGGGTCCCAAATATTTAGTGGTAAAAAAGGGTGAACATGGTGCCTTGTTGTTCCACGAAGACCAGGTTTTCTTTGCTCCTGCCCTTCCTTTGGAAGAGGTTTTTGATCCAACCGGAGCAGGCGATACATTCGCAGGCGGCTTCGTAGGCCATATTGCCCGTACCAAAGACATCTCCTTTGAAAACATGAAAACTGCCATCATCATTGGTTCCGCCATGGCATCATTCTGTGTGGAGAAATTTGGAACCACCAGGATGCGAGAAATCACCAAAGAGGACATCAATGCCAGGATCAGGCAGTTTGTAGACCTGGTGAATTTTGACATCAACATCATCTGATCCATTGCGGTCAGAAGCGGATGCCAATGACTTTCTTAAGC
>JBIIQT010000049.1:0-17763 GCA_044341875.1 Chitinophagaceae bacterium
GGTTTTGACTTCCTTACCGATAACACTTCAATCTATAAAAGATCTATCCCTTTTTGGGGAGGCAAAGGTAATGGAATTCTTCAAAAGCAAAAACTTTGTAGAAAAAAATTTGGAAATATTTCAGCAGTCAAATTATACTGCCTGCTTTTCCTTTACTTTCTTGATCTGGATCAGCACTGCATCTAGCGCCATGTCAAAGGACTCCTCAAAGGATTTGGTGCTCTGCTTGACAAAAATCTCGTGCTTTGGAATCTGCACACGGATCTCTGCAACTTTGTCTTTTATTTGGTGGATGACATTGTCTAGTTTAAGAAAAACATCAACGTTCATGATCCTGTCGTGGTGGCTGGCAATCTTGGCAATTTTCCTGTTTACATGGTCAAGGAGTTTGCTGTCGGCATCAAAATGTACAGATTGGATGTTAACGGTCATGTTAGCGGATTTTTTACAGTGAAGGATAAAATCGATTCTCCCTTTAAGTTACGCGAAATGAAAAGGGCTTCAAAATTTAATCCGTTAAAAAAAACGAAAAATCATCCTTTGGGATGGGCTTTTTTGTGGATGTCCCTCAACCGCTCTATATTGTTGTGGGTATAAACCTGCGTCGCCGCAAGGCTGCTGTGCCCGAGTAACTCTTTGACTGCATTGAGTTCGGCGCCATTTCCGGTAAGGTGGGTGGCAAAACTGTGGCGCAAGACGTGCGGACTTTTCTTCTCCGCAGTAGTAACCAATGAAAGGTATTTTTTTACGATATCATAGACCTGGCGTGCACTGGGAGGCTTCTGCTTAGAGGTCAGCAAGAGATTGGGGAAGTTGGCTTCCGGAAAAAGATTGGCCTTCTCATGGGCATATTCCCTGATCTTTTCTATTAATTCATTTTGCAGGGGGATGATCCTTTCCTTGTTTCCTTTTCCCAAGACCTTCAACTGGCTTCTTGCGTAATCAATCTGGCTTGATTTCAGGCCGACCAGTTCACTGACCCTGATGCCGGTATGGTAGAGCAGTGAAAGGATCAGGTGGTCTCCCCTTCCCCCAAAATCATCGGGGAAAAGGGTTTCTTTCAAGAGGGTTTCCATCTGATCCTGTTCTACGTAGGATGGCAATCGCTTTTTGGTCTTCAGGACTTGGATGGTTTTGGTGGGATTTGCGGTTATTTGACCCTGGGTCAGGCAATAGCGGAAGAATGATTTGAGGGAGGAAATTTTCCTGTTGATGCTTCTGGGCTGGACTTTCTGAAGGGTCAAGGATGCCATCCAGGACCGGATCATGCCGGGAGTGATCTGCGATGCCTGGTGGACATCAAATTGAGCCTGGGCAAAGGAAAAAAATGCGGTCAGGTCATCAGCATAAGCCCTATAGGTATGCGCCGAATAACGCTTTTCAAACTTGATATAATCAAGAAATGGGGAGAGTATAGGCTGCTGGGGTATGGGCATAAAAAAGAGTAGTCATAAAGTTAGTGAACCGCATGATTACTCTGGAATATATTTTAGCGAAGCAACGACTACGACTCGATGGTGCCGTTGAAGATCTTCTGCTTGTAGATCGCTTTGAGGATCTCTCCCCTGCGCCTGATAGAAGGCTTTATAAATGCCTGACGCTCACGCAATTGCAAAAGCGTTTTGGATTTTTCATACTTCTTCTTGTACTTCTTAAGGGCTTTGTCTATGTTTTCGCAGTCTTTTGAATCAATGATAAGCATATTGTTCCTCTTTTTTGGGATGGCAAAGATAGGGGTTTGGGGGGAATAAACAAATGGTATTATTAAATAAAAAGTATAATACTCTTCAGAAAAGCTATCTGAGATATGTAAACAAGAGCGATTATTTATTTAAATAAATGACTATAATTTCAAAAGAATCTAGAATTACACAATTTAAATAGAAAATATATTCACTTTTTAAGCTTAATATTCAATGTAAATCAAGTGTATGGCTTTTTCAGATATAGAAATCAACCTAAGGCTTGATAAAAAAGTGAAAATTGATAAATAATCAAATAATCTATTTCCAGTTGTTTAGGCCGATAATTTATCAAAAAGAAAGTACCCAAATTATGCTAGGTTCCTAATCCAACTCCATCAGAATTGATAACCTTAGATGCATCCTCTGTTGAACTAGTATTAAGTAAAGTTAGACTTGGCTTAGTCCAGATAAATTTGACTGTGTCCATAGATAACAACTTTTATTTACTAAAATTAGTATAATTTTTGTCAATAAACCAAGAAAGTGAAAGTTTTCTAAGTAGGACCATGCCTTTTTGCCTACTTAGGTTAAATTGACGAACATCATCCTGTCCAAAATAATTTGTAAAATCTACATCATAATCCTTTATAATCTTGCTACTTGCACCCATTTGAAGCTGTTTCTTCAAGCTTATTAGCTGAGTGCTAACTTTGGTCAAGCGATTTAAAATATCTGCTGATTGTGCAATTTTCAACTTCTGAAATAAAATTTCTTTTGGCAGACAAGATTCCATCATTTTGCGATAGATATATTTGGTTAAGCCCTTTTTGTTGAATAACGATTCGGAAATTGAAAATGAAAATTCAATTAATCTCAAATCAGCTGTTGGGTCAACCACCTCAAGGCAATAATTATTTGAATCTCTATAATGAATATATGATGCTGTATTCAATGACCTTAACAACAACATATGCCTCATTTTCCTAGACGTGAAAAACAAACGATATCCGGGCATCTTTGAAATCAAAAGAGAAAGCTGACGAGATTGAAATTTGCGTAAAAAAAGTTCATTAAAATCAGATAAATCAACTTTACTATGTACCAAACTTTGCCTCAGAGTAATTAATTGCCTGTAGTGTTCAGAAAAAAATTTTTCCTTGATGGCAAAGAAAAACGAGCAATTCTCTTTTTCTCTAAACTCATTTACTTCTTTGAGGAATTTAAATATTTTCAACTGGAATAATAAGTTAGCTTGATTAAATGGCCCGTGCCAAGAAATTGTAAAATTCCCCATTTGACCAGTCAACATTTTTTTTATCCTATTTTTTTGGGCAGCAGCGTAGACTCCTTCAATCCAAAATGAATTTGAAGTAATAATTGGGCTAATTGGGTCATTAAGAAGATCAGTATAAAATAAATCAAGAATGTTAAATTTGGGGAATGACAAATAATGTGCCTCAATATTCGAGTATCCTCTTTGAAATATTTCAACAAGGGGTCTTTCATTCAATTTTGAATGATATTTTTCAGAAATCTCATTTAAGCATTCTGGAAATGACGTAAAAGTGGAAAGCCCTAAATTTTGTTTTTTTAGAGCAAGCGAAGTAAAATGAACCACAGATGTAGAATCTAAACCGCTACTTAAAAAAGATCCAAGATTTGCTTCTCCCCTTATTCTAGATAAAATAGCTCGTATGTAAATAGATCGTAAATCAAAAATACAATCTTCATCTCTACCGTATTTAAGGGACTCAGAAATGTCTAAAAAATAATACTTTTCTTCTTGAGCTAAGGCAGTTTGATTAATCCTCAAAATATGAGCATTTTTCACATTACAAATCTCATTAAACAAAGTTTCTCCTTCTTCTACACCTACACCAGAATAACTTAATCTACACAATTGCTCAATATTAATTGTGCGACTATCAAGAAAATTAAAAACGAATTTCGAAGAATCAGAAGAAAAGAAAACTACGCCGTTAGTGATTTTATAACAGATTGCAGAAATACCATATTTGTCTTTAAAAAATGTCATGGTATTACTATGAGAAGAGAAAACTACAAAAGCCCAATCCCCCTCCAAGTGATAAACACATTTTTCTTTCCATTTCTGGTAAGCCAACATGGCCAATTGTGAATCCGGGGTAAGTTCCAGTACTGCTTGAGTCAGCCCCAGCTTGTCACCGAGTTCATCCCGATAATCCAGGCGAAAATGCCCGACCAAAATAAAACTCCCACAAGTGCTTTTCAATGGCTGTTTGTCATATTTCGATTCAGGCGAAACCCTGAGCATCAAATGGCCCATCGCAATATTGTCTTCCACATGGGTCTCCACGCCATCAAACCCTTCCCTGTGCATGGCAGTCTTCATTTGCTCAAATGCCTCAAGATCAACCGGGCCTCCCTGCGGGCGAAAAATGCCAAAAAAACCACTCATTTCCGAAGTTTATGGAAGTGACTACACTATCCCTATTAAGAATAAAAAAATGGTTTTTCGGATATGATCAAAGGTAATAAAGCCTTTATCAATATGTGACTCAATATACACAATACGACTAAATCAGCTCAAGCATCACCAAAACAGGCCACCACTGTAAACCGCTCCATCCCAGCTTTTCCCGATATGATACTTTCACCACATCTGACCCAGGCATGGGCCATGAGTTGATTCTCGCTCTCTTTTGCCAGCCCAAAATAAATGGTAGCAGGCAAACCCATTCGCCACAACAATGCTTTTGCACTCAATGCCTGATCATAACATTTGCTCGAATGAAAAGTATATCGTGATGCTCTTCTAATGGCATGCTCAATTATTGTGGGTGTTCGCGTGGAGAGCAGATCATGTGTCGACTCTACCTGCAAGTTTCCCATCCATGATGCAATCTTCTTGAATGGCATGAACAAAATGACCAGCTTTGCCAAATGGAGCAGACACCAGGCTTCTACAAAAAGGAGATAATCAATCAGGGTCCGGTTGTTCATGCTACTTTTCTGATGATGTTTTTTTCCAGCAACTGGTCCAGCAGTTCCTTGGTATCGGCCTCACAAAGGGATCGCTCTACCTCAAATTGAGTCATCAATTGGTCAATCAAAGTTTCAAAACCAATCTCATTGGATAGCATTCCCCAGATCACAGATGCAACAGAGTTCAGTCCAAAATAGAATCCTGAATCCATATCCAGCATCACGACTTCCTCTCCCATCTTGGATTGCACAATTGCCTTGTTCTGAATGAATTTTTCCATTAGTTGAGCAAATTAATTATTTTTTGGGCCACTTCATCAACAAAATTGCCTGTTAAAGGGCGTTTCAAAAGATAACAGGCCGACTGGTTGGCGAGCTGGGTAAAAAGCATAAAATGCTCTTTTTTCAGATCTGAAAAACTCAAATATTCTCCCCGGTAAGCATTCGACTCTAATTTTGTAAAAAGTTCAATCCCAGATATCTGGGTCAAGACTGGGGAAGATACCTGATCTGACTTCTCCATGAGGATGATAAGCTTTGGGGCTAGGGCATCCATCAAAAAGGATTGATGAAAATAAATGCCATATTTCTCCATGTCAGGCCTGATTTTTCTGTCCACCACATTTTTCAGCCCCACCAGCTCAAGGGTCTCTTTCCAGAACTTCATCATGGGATAGGAGCTGAAAAAACTAATCTTGCCAGTTTCAGGAACGTGAAAAGGCACGCACACATCATCAGAAAATGGCTTGAGGCCTTTCTTGATCAACGAGGCCATGGTGGTTGACTTGCCCGCTCCAGAATCTCCCAGGATCAGCACCAATTCACCCTTGTCAATCAGGGCAGCACAGTGCAGCGGAATGGTCTTTCGCTGGTGCAAGGCTGCAGCAAAAGCATTAGACAAACAAAAAAGACGGATGCTGTCCTGGTCAGCATTTTCAACAGGTTCGATTATAATACGCTTCCCTTCATCTACAAAATAATTTGCCACATCCCTGATGGCTATTCTGTATTGAGTGGGTGTTATGTCATAAGACTCAGAATGGAATCCGTGGAGGGTTTTGTCAATCACAGGAATCGATCCCCATGCAATTGTCAGATCACAGGGATTATCGTTTTGCAAAGGCAACAATTCTGGGAACTGCAGTTGACTACCCACCTTTAACCCATATGCCCAATACGTATACTCCAAATTGCTACCTTTAAAGCCAAATATACAAAGAGCATCCACAGAAAGCAATGGGCAGAACAAATGAATTGAGCAGTTTTCTTCGCCAACTATCAGGAATGATCAGAGATGTCTATTCCATCAACAAAAGATTAGGCAACCTGATCGTTTTGTTCAAAGCAATGACCTCTCTCCTCCCCCTGGCGCAACTGTACCTGGTCAAGTCCTTGATTGACACGATAAGCCAGCCAATGCCAGATTCCAAGCAAATTATTGCATTGGTGGCTTTTTTTGCAGGCCTTCAATTGGTAATTGGTGCGATCAACCAATATGCCAACCACCTTGAGCAGTTGTTCAGCCAAGAGGTGGCAGATGTATTCTCGCTGAAAATCATCCAAAAAGCCGCCCTGGTTTCCTACGTCCATTTTGAGAATCCAGCCTTCCACAACAATTTGCACCTGGCCCAACAACAAGCAAGGTTCCGCATTGTGCAATTGCTTCCGGCCATCAATGCCTCCATAGGGAACGCCCTGTCTTTGATTTTCCTTGTCCTGTTCTTTGTTTCCATCAAGGCCTATTTTTTTCTTGCCCTTTTTGTATTGGCCATTCCCATCAGCCTGAACAAGTGGCTGCAAGGAAAAAGAGCAACAGACCTTGAATTTAGCCTTTCCCCAAAAGAAAGGGAATCCGGGTACCTGTTTCAATTGATGACAGGCATCCAATGGGCAAAGGAATTGAGGACCTATCATTTTGGGAAAGCGTTTCACCAAAAATTTCAATCCCTGAGGGCTGAGATCAACGAGCTCAAAAATACCAATCAACAAACTTCACTCAGGCAGAACTTATTTGCGGAGTTTATTGAAGTGGTAGCGCTTGGTTTGGCCATTGGTTATCTTGCCTTGAAGACCATTGCTCATACCATTGGTCTCGGAACATTCGTACTCTATCTTCAGGGGATTCAGCGGATGCAATCCAGCGCCAAGACTTTCTTCCAATCGATGCTACAGGTATTTCAACTCCGCAGTTTTGTGAAGGACCTCTATGGTTTTTTTGAACTGAGTGAACACAATAACCCGGATGCCATACAAGATTTTCCTCAACAACTGGATCAATTAAAGATTGAATCACTCAGCTTTGGTTACCCCAATCAAGATCATGTTCTCCTCAACAACATCAATCTTGAAGCATCAAGGGGGCAGATCATTGCTATTGTGGGTGAAAACGGCTCTGGGAAATCCACCCTGGTAAAACTGTTGGCCGGATTTTATGCCCCGAGACACGGGAATATCAGCCTCAATGGCATCCCTTTGCAGGAGATGCGCAAAACCGAATTTTACCGGAAAAGTTGTTTCTTCTTTCAGGACTATGAAAAATATTTTCTTACCGCTGGCCAAAACATTCATTTTGAACATCAACCGACAAATGCGAATGAAGAACAGATGAAATTGGCAAGTCAGCAGAGCGGATCAGCCGCTTTCATTGAAAAACTCTCCAAAGGCTATGACACCAAAATGGGAAGTATTTTTGAAGGGAGTGAACAGCTGAGCGGCGGGCAATGGCAGAAGCTGGCCCTGGCCAGGTTGTTTTACAAGGATGCACAATTGGTGGTGCTGGATGAGCCAAGCAGCGCGCTGGATGCATTTGCTGAACTCAATTTATATACCACTATCAAGACTGCTTTAAAGGACAAAATTGTGGTGCTGATCTCTCACCGATTGTACAACCTGAAAATGGCTGATAAAATCTATGTCATGCAAGATGGAAAAATTGTTCAGGAGGGAAGCTTTGATGAATTGATTGCTGAAGAAGGGGTGTTCAGGTCAATGCATGAAAAACAACGCATCTAAACATTAAATCATACTGGCTCAAAACTTCATTGCTTTTCAAAAATCCTTCGCCAAAGGACTAAAAATGGCCGAAGGGGGAAATACAAAAAGAAAAGGCTGGAAGGAAGGTGTAGCATTTCCCAATCCTTTTGACTGGTCAGGTATTTCAAGATCAAGGCCCAATTGATTTTTTTCCTGCTCAAAGAACTCATGTACCTGAGGTAGGCCAACCGATTGGTATCGTTATCATTGAAGACTGAGGCCGACGAAATAGCTCCATGAATGTAACTGAGTTGGTTGGTATATGTTGATGGGTTCAAATAATTCATTATCACAGCAGGAATAGACTCATTCAAATAAGATTCAAGAACCATCATGGTGATTTCAAGATGTTCCAAACAATCCAACACGATTGCCCGGTCCCGAACCTGAGCCCAGTCAAAGCCTAAACGATCCATGATCTGGGGAAGATCAAAAAGCCATTTCATGCGAAACCACCCATGCTCTGTGCCATGTGCACAGAGATAGAGGAAATTATCTACCTCATTCATGGGTTTGTCGGGAGTCAAATTAAAACCTCCCAAAGGACCTCTCAATTTCCAATGCAATTCAATTACATTTGGCAGTCCTGATTTCTCTGTGATGAACTGAAGATCATGGTCAGTTCTCTTGATAAAGTCTAGTTGTTTAGTATTCAATTGCCGAATATCCGGCACAGAAACATAACCCTGATCATACAACCAATTAGTTACATGACCAATGGCACTTTGCTCCACCCAACAATCAAGGTCCATCACCTGACGAAGGCCGAGATCCCCATAATAGAACTCAGAGAGCTTTATGCCTTTTAGGAAAAACCCTTTGAACCCATGCTTGTCCAGTTCTTTTTGCAAGCGATGTTGCATCAGCATGGATTGCAAAGCAAGGCGCTGGTTGTTTTCGGAATATTGCTTGAGTTTTTCTTTCAAGCCCATTGACAGACGGGCTTCCTGTTGAAAGTTGTAATGGACAATTGGAAAGACCCTGTGGCGAAGCACAAGTGCCCAAAAGGCTTCTTCATCAATCGTATTGTTAAACGCTTCCTCCCTGTGTTTCAATTCTTTTTTACTAGGGATAACCCGGCAACAGGACAGCATCAATTTGAACTCGGGTGAAAGAAGAGTAGTAGCCATATGGGTTCTTTATCGCATCAGATACATTTTCCCGTATCCACTCTGGAAATATTTCTCTGTATTGAATGATGTCGATTTCAACTTGTCAATCTTTTTACCATTGATGTCCGCGATAACCCGGTATAAGTAGACCCCGTTGGCCAATGGCTGACCAAACTGGTCCTTTCCATCCCATTTGTACTCCGTGATATTGTGTCCAATTTTTATTGGGCCCAACTCCTGGTTGGTAATCTCTCTCACAATCTTTCCTGTGACCGTTAAAATCTGTATCCTGAATTGTGAGGGCAATTCAGTTCCGGTCAGGGTAAATACGAAAGCAGTAGATGTAGTGAAGGGATTGGGATAGTTCAAAAGATTGGTGATCATGGATTTGTTGAAGACCTCAAATGCCACCCGGTATTCAATGGCTCCGGATGAATTACTGCTCACATCCCTACCTGTTACCACCAGTTCATATTCCCCATCTTCTTTCAAAAATGGTTTATAGACCAATGTCGCAGCATTTTTATCTCCACCAGGTACGTTATTGGAAGGGCTGAACTGCAAAGTGTCATTGTCAACCCTTACGTTCCTCAATTGTCCATCAGGATAACGCAATTGAACCTTGAACAAAGCCGTGTCGTTCAATGCCAGGTAACGGCTGTCATCCTTCAATTTGATGAGAATATTGGGTTTAGGGGATACAATATCCTTGTTCAAAATATGAATCCCATCAAAAGTTACGTCCAGGTTGGGTGCATAGGTATCCGGCCTTACATAAATATTTTTGTTCAGGTAATTATTGAACAGATACTGCTCTGGCTGGGCATTGTTGGGATTGAAATTGATATAGACTGAATTATCCCCTACCAGGTTTTTTGTATCGATGGTTTGGTCAATCAGGATTGTATCCCCTGAAACGATGGGCTTTTTTTTGCCATCGAAAATGATTTTGGTATTGTTGGCTGGATCAGTGCTGGTCATATAGAGCCGAACACTGTCAAAAGCAAAAGGACTGATGTTTTTAAAAGCCATTTTGAATTTCATAGGTGCCCCCACTTCAAGGGTATCTTTCATGGGAACAACAGATGCCATTGTCAAAGCCCCCTCCGGAACTGGGTCATATTTTACCTCCAGGTAGCGCTGTTGCCAGGGTGTATGGTTGGCAGTATCCTTGTTCTCCTGCTCAATCCGCAAGAATGGATAGGTCTTGGCATTGATGAAGGCTATGCTGGTATCCTTGCTTTTACTACTGCTGGAATACAACAATATGTCACTGAAATTTTGCTGAAGTCCATAGACCTTGTAGTTTATCTCGTCTGCAGAATTGTTTTCGAGTGGGCTTCCTGTCCAATGGACACTAGACCATGATTTGGCTGGTCCAATAAGATTTGTATTCGAACTTGACCGATTTTTATACACCTGTAACGATTCTTCCGAAACTAGCGTACTCGTCTTTTCTTGACCAATTTGTTGATTTATCATTTTCCATTCACCAAGATCATTCTTTTGAGCAATAAAAATTAATGGCAAATTACTTGTAAATGCATCAAGATTAGAAAATCCAATATTTTTAAGCTTGTGGTACAAAGAAACTCCCAAGCCAAATATTTTCTCATCATCTTTCCATTTATTGACAAATTGGGAATTATCACCAGATGAAGTTGAAGCCCAATTTTGGATAATTAAAATCGAGCCATTGGGAACTGAATCAATCGCCAACATCGCCAAATTCCTAGTCACAGAAGAATTATATGAGAACCAAAATTGATTTAAAAATGTTCCAGTACAAGGAGCAAAATATGACCCCCACATTCCACTATTCAAACGTTTTTGATTCTTAAAAAGCTTACCCGTTTTTTGATCAATTACCACAAATTGTAATGAATTAAATGTTTCAGTACAACCAGATTGGACCGCGATTGCAGTCCCCATTGAAACACTATTTATACCAATTGGAAAAATTGAAGATTTCACTGTAATAGATTTTGACTCAAATCCAAATTGGAATTTTCGATCTAATGTTAAATCAAGTCCAAAATAAACATTCCTCAAATACTGAAAATAATGCGACTGGCTCCATCCCGTACCACTCTTGGACAGGTAAACAAATGAAGAGCTGGACCACTTGTTCACAACACCTGTATCGGGCTTTTTGGCAACACGCCAGTAAAATACCAGGCTGTCACGGAGTTGCAAGGTGGGGGTAAACTCAATGATGCCGCCAAGGGAGATTTGGGTCTGCACTATCTTCATGGGCGAGTTAAAAAACTCTGTGGTATCCACCTCCAGCAAGAATTGGGCAGGTGCAGAAAGGAATTGATTGGTGGTGGCTGTCAGCTTCACCGAAGGAGTGTTGACAATTCCAAACTGGATCGGATATACTGGCCTTACCTCATCTTCTGCAATCGTAAATATTTTGGATATGCTGTTGTTGCTATTGGTTATCTCGTTGATCTTATCATCAGGATCAAGGACCACATGAATTTTGTTCTGTCCTTTGTCTGTATAGGGGTTGATGGGCACCGAAATCGAAATGGAATCTGCAAAATACACACCTCCCCTTTTCTGTTTATAGAGATCAACCATTGTACCGTCTGCCAACTCCCGTTTGATGTGCACCAATACTGAATCTGCGGTGGCCCTACCTATGTTTTGAAACTTAACCTTGAGGTCAAAATTAGCATTGGTCACAGAAAGAGTTGACGGTGAAATTTTGATCAACGGATCCTCCACAACATAATCAGGCAATGGATGAGGGTACAATGAAACAGCTGGATCCCCACCCAACAACATTTGCTCTACAGTCAACACATTGTAATAATCATCGTTCCCTCCCCGGGCAATCACTTCCCGCAAGACATTCGTAAGGAGTAATCCTATGGAAGAGGCATAATCCTCCTGAGCCATTCTTCGGTATAAAACACTAGTAAACAGGTTCAGGTAATTAACAATGCCAAAGTGGGTACTGGCAATAAATCCTATACTGCCCTTGCCCGGCACCAAAACATAATTCTCTGTAATGGATTTTTTACCTGTGGCTGCCCTGAGGGTATCGTAAATAAAGAAATTTCCTGCATTGCAACCATTGGCAATGAATAGTGGATACTTGCCTGAATTGTCAAAAATAGAAGGATCATCAAGGTTGAACTCCATGGAATTCGCAGAGGAATGTCCAAAATAAGTCAATACCCCAAGCCCTTCGGTGAATAGGTTGCCAAGCAATCCAGAGTTCACAAGATCTACACCTGCCGAGGTAATCTTCTCAAATGTATAGACCTTGGCACCATATGAGGTATATTCTACATACCTGCTGGCAGACTTCATGTACCCATTGATGACATTCTGAAGATAGGGATCGCCCCCTCCAATCACATGGGCAAAATTCTTCATCCAGGCCTTATCCTTAACGGTCTGGTTGATGGGAAGCAATGATTTATCGTGCTGCTTAACCTTCTCCAAATAGGCATTGATTTCATCACCCGTAGTAACAGACAATCTTCCAATCGGAATCTCAGGGCTTGCATCATTGTCAGCAGATGCCAGGATGTTATCAGATCCTGGATTACCAAAAGTTGGCACCAGGTTCATTCTTTCTGTGATGGGCCTGGATTCATTGTAACGGTACTGGTCATAGGTAATGCCCTTCCCAATTAGCAAAACATGTTGAGGCATCACAGCAAAATATGCCCTGGCAAAAGCAATGAAATTCTTTACTGACAATGGATGCTTCTTGATCCCAAACGCAAACTGGTCAACCAACTCATCGATATCGTAGACACCCACCTGGTATTTTCCACCCTCATTGCTTGCCCTGTAATTTTTATAGTTTTGGATGGCATCACCATTACTACTGCGCCCCAAACTGGAATGGGCAATCATCAAATAATTGCCTTGTCGGGAAGATGATGCATAATCAATGAAATTCCTTCTGGTCATGGCATCCACCACTTTCACGGCAGCAGCGGAAGCATCCATCATCACAAAGTTCCTGGTGCCGCCTGCGGGCAAAGCAAACCTGAACTTCCCGGGGACAGTCATGTCTGCAACATACCTTCTCCCCTCCGTAAGTTCATACAAAACCGGAGGTACCGCATTGTTTCTGAAATTGGTGATTTCCAGGTAATTTCCCACTGAACTTCCCGGAAGTGAGAACTCAAAAAGGCCATCCCCTCCGAAATCAAATTTTCTTGGGTATACCATTTCGTATTTGCCCAGTGTGATGCGATCAGACCCTACTGTACTTGCATTGTTGATCCTGATGGTATCAACAGCCCGTCCTAGGAATGTCTTTGGAACTCTAACGGTCGTATTCATCGCACTGAAATAGTCCATGGCACTATCAACCAGCCTGGTTCCATTGATCAGCACCTGAAGTTTTCTTGTATTCAATGCATTTCCAAATGCAGTAATGGTGAGGCTGGCGTCTGGGCCTTCGGGTGCAAATGCAAGATTATTATACTGTTCTACCAAAGGTGATCCAGGCTGAACGTTTCGGCTGCTCCATCCTTCCCCATTATCGTATGAAGAAGAGTAAACATATACCCCTACAATAGCCGCATAGCCAGGGTTGATCTGGTCCCTGAAATTTCTTTCAAGTCTGTGCATAAAAAAAGGCTCAACTGGCAAGGAATTGGAGGCAGTATTGTTTTGTGAAATTACTACCCGCGCATTGGCTGTTGAGGCATTGACCGTTAGAAAATAAGCTGCGGTATCCGTCTGGAGGCTCCATTTGTCTGACAACTGGAATTCAGGTTTCTTGTACAAGATAGCATCGACCTTACCATCATTCATCAACCCGAAAAATTCAATAAAATCTGTATTGCCCAATGATCCGGAACCTTTGCTGGTAAATAGTGCTACTTCTTTCCCATTGCACCACAATTGAAAATGCTCTGCTGGCGTATTGGCCATCCCATTGGCTTGAAGAATTGCATAAGGAATCCTGTAAAGCCCCGTCTCTCCTACCTTGAATTTAAAGTAGCTTTTTTTGTAATCTATCCACTCATTGTTGTACTGCGCCAACAATGATGATGACAACAACAACATCACCGTGAAAAAACAAAGCCTTGTATAAAATATTCCTCTTTTCATCAATAAGTATTTTCTTTACGGACAAGGTTAAACTTCAATGAAAATATATGGGTGTACAAGGGATTGGATTGGTTGGCGAGATTGGTGAATGCATAATCAATTTCAACGTTCTTCAGCTTAAAACCTACGCCCAGTCCGGGCTGATAGATCCATACCTTTTCTTGATTGGTTGAATCACCATCTTTCAAACCCTGCTGAAAATTGTATACCCCTAGCCTACCGAACAACTGTTTTTTGTATTCCAGCTCAACACCTGCACGAGGGTCCATGTTCAGTGTTGACGAGCTGAGCAAAACATTTCTCTTTCCATCGAAACTGAGGTCCATGTTCAATTCTGCATTCAACCCAAGGTTGTCAGAAAATTCAGCAAAATAAGATGCTCCCAATACCAGCCTGGGAGCTGTCAGTTCAGTTGATTTAACAGGGATATCGTTATTGGTAAGATAAAGTACCTCTTTCTCCCTGTCAGTGAAACTGAAATTCCAGGCATTGAATGTAGTAGAGACATCTTTTGCTACCAGTCCAACATTGAAACGTCGGGTACGGTACTGCAAACCCGCGTCCAATCCGATTCCCCAAGCCTTGGCAAAACTGCCCACACTTCTGTGCACAACCTTGGCATTGGCACCAAATGAAAACGTACGGTATTCATCACTGAAAATTACCTGACCATAGGAAACCAGCAAAGCATAGTCAGCAGAAGAAAAAGACCTGATGTTGTTGTAATTCACAGAGCCATCCGGTTCCACCAAAAACAGCGTATTGGGAATATCATCTACAGCAAATCGAATGAGTGAAAATCCCAGGCTTCGGGTAACAACGGTCGGATCGCCAAGAGGCATGGCAATGGAGGCATAGTCATATTTGCCTATGCCGGCGAAATATTCAGCATGCATCAATGAAGCAACGGGATGATCCTTGATTTCTGTCAGTCCTGCAGGATTCCAATAACCCGCAGTGGCATCTGCCACACTGGCCACCTGTGCACCACCCATTCCCAAGCCTCTTGCACCTGCACCAATGTTCAGGAACTCGTTGGAGTACTTCCTGAATTGAGCAGTGGTGTCATTCACCCAAAGGGAAACAACAGCAAGAATACAAATTCGAGAATATGTCATATTTGACATCAAAGGTAAAGCAGGGTTATGATAATTAGGGGTAAAAGTCAATATGTATAGGTATTATTAACGTTTTAACATACCATATATTGCTCATTTTGTGCGTGAGAGCAAACCTTCCTACATTTGCGCAAACAACTTGAAATGAGCCTCATAGAAGAACTCAAATGGAGGGGAATGCTCCAGGACATCATGCCTGGTACAGAAGATCAGCTAAAAAAGGAAGCCACCACGGCCTATATTGGATTTGATCCTACCGCAGAGAGCCTGCACATTGGTAGCTTGGTTCCCATTTTGCTCCTCTATCACCTTCAACAAGCGGGGCATAAGCCCATTGCTTTGGTGGGTGGAGCTACCGGCATGGTGGGCGATCCCAGCGGAAAAAGTGAAGAAAGAAACCTTTTGAATGAAGAAACCCTTCAGAAAAACATTGCTGGTGTAAGAAGCCAGCTGGAAAAATACCTGGATTTCAATCCTGCAAGAGATAACGCAGCTGAAATCGTCAACAATTATGATTGGTTCAAAGGACTGGGATTCATCGATTTCCTAAGGGATGTGGGCAAACACCTCACAGTGAACTACATGATGTCCAAGGACAGTGTGAAGAAAAGGATTGAGGGAGAAACGGGCATCAGCTACACAGAATTTGCCTATCAGCTGATGCAGGGATATGATTTCTACTGGCTGTATACCCACAAAAACTGCAAACTACAGATGGGTGGCAGTGACCAATGGGGCAACATCACAACAGGCACTGAACTGATAAGACGCAAGGCTGGAGGTGAGGGGTTTGCTTTTACCTGCCCGCTGATTACCAAGGCAGATGGCGGAAAATTCGGTAAGACCGAAAAAGGAAACGTTTGGTTAGATCCAGAAAAAACAACTCCCTTCCAATTCTACCAGTTCTGGCTCAACGCTGCAGATAGCGATGCTGAAAAATGGATCAAAATTTTCACCTTACTCCCAAAGGAAGAAATTGAAGCCTTGCTTGCGTCACACGCCATTGATCCGGGAGCAAGGATCCTGCAGAAAAAACTGGCTGAATCCATCACCACCTTTGTCCATGGAGCTGAAGAATGTGCCTCCGCCATGCAGACAACCGAACAACTGTTTGGCAAAAAAGAGGAGATCAACCTGCATGAATTGAGTGAAAACGAATTGCTCAATGCAATGGAAGGAGTGCCGGTACACCTTATCGCAAGCGCATCCATCCAGGCGGGCATTGATATTGTTTCACTCCTCTCCGATACGGGCATCTTCCCGAGCAAAGGAGAAGCGCGTAAAATGGTTCAAGGTGGCGGCATCAGCATCAACAGGGAGAAAATTGCAGACCAAGCATTTCTTGTCAACGCATCAAGTTTATTGGCAGGAAAATATATTGCGGTTCAAAAAGGCAAGAAGAACCACTACCTTGTACAATTGGGATAAAAAAACATCAGCGAATGGTGCTTAAAATTTTGGCACAAAAAGGTAAATATCTTATTTTTGCGTCCCGCTAGGGAGGATGCCCGATAGTATAATGGTAGTACGACAGATTTTGGTTCTGTTTGTCTTGGTTCGAATCCAGGTCGGGCAACAATAAGAAGTAAATAAGTGGTTGATTTTCAACCACTTATTTCGTTTATGGAGGTCCTAAAATCTGTTTTTCCCCTATTTGTTCCCCTATTTTAAGTAAAATCGTTCCCCATAGGTGTCAGTTTTTGATAGTAAAATCATTAAAAGAAACCCAAAAATGAAAGTATTTAAGACCAAAGAGAAAGGGGTTGAATATGTTGAAATCCACCCTTTCAAATTGGAAAGGGAAATACAAGAATTGGTAGAGAAAAACACTGAAACTTTCTTCAATCTTGAGTTCGTTCGTTCAGAATTTCCAATTGGTGAATTCAGAATAGATACCCTTTGTTTTAATAATGAAACCAACTCCTTCGTTATCATAGAATACAAAAAGGGAAACAGTTATTCAGTTATTGACCAGGGATACTCATACCTCTCCCTTATGTTGAATAACAAATCTGAGTTTATTATTGAATACAATGAGAGGTTGAATAAGAACCTCAGAAGGGATGACGTAGATTGGACACAATCTAGAATTATATTCATTTCCCAATCATTTAGTTCCTATCAAAAGAACAGTGTAAATTTCAAGAATTTACCTTTTGAGTTATGGGAAATAAAGAGGTTCAAAAATGACACTATTGTACTAAATCAACAAGTTTCAAATTCAAAAGAATCAATTGATACACTGAGTAATATAGAGACGGGTTCTGTAATTGAAGGAGTTTCAAAAGAAATTCAGGTGGTAGATGAAGAATTTCACACTAATAAATTAGATGATGAAACAACAGAAAAATGGAATCAATTAAAAGAAAGGATTCTCGGATTAGAAAATGTTTCAATGGAAATAAAGAAACCCTACATATACTTTACAGGTGAAACCAAAAAAATCTGTTTCTGTAACTTCAGAAAGAATTACATATCCTTAGAAATGTTAAGAGGGAATATAAATCCTGATGGTTCAAAATCTAAGAACTTTTTCAACTTAGATGACCCGAAAAATATATCAGAAGAGGGTTCATGGGAATGGAAAACTGGAGTAAAAGGAAACCTATACAAAATCAGAATTGATAAAATTTCGGATTTAGATTACGTTATGTTCCTTATAAATCAAAAGTACAAATCAATCTAGAGTTGTTAAAAAAAAACAAATCCTATTCGTTAATATTACTAGTAATAAAGATTATAATCTTTTATTTATTTCTT
>JBIIQT010000010.1:0-55149 GCA_044341875.1 Chitinophagaceae bacterium
TAAGTTTAATGCCAACGTCAATCCATCTTCGGCTGAACAGTCTAATTATATTGCCAGATTGTCAGGAATGGACAAAGAGCAGGTAGACAATGAATTGAAGCTAATGGGAGAGGCGTTAAAAAACCGCCTCATGGCTGAGCGAAAATTGGAGTGGATGGATGTGGGCAGTTTTTCATTATCTGATGAAGGTGAAATTGGCTTTGTTCCCAAGACGGTAACAACTGAATTTTTTGCTCCAGTTCACTATGTACATGTTTTGAGGCCGGATGCTGAACATACCATCAAGGTAGGGGAAGAAGAGAAAACCAATACAGACATGGAGGTCTTTTTTGAAGACCAGCGCACCAGTGAAGGAAAGAACAAATGGCAAAAAGCCGCAATGGTACTGGTTTTTATGGCTGTCCTGCTGTTGGCCATCCGTTTCATGTTTGGAAGTTTTGATTTGCTGGATTCAAGGTATAACCCACTGAAGTTCATCACCCCAAAGGCAACATACAGGGTTATTTAATATTAAAAAATACGTACCATGCTTTGCCCTATTTGCAACCACACCGAATACAGCAAACTGCTTACGGTCAAGGATTTTACCGTTTCTGCAGAAAATTTTGAGCTTGTAGCATGTACTGCATGCGGATTCAGGTTCACTGCTCATCCACCCGCCCCAGACCAGATTGGGCGGTATTATCAGTCAGATGCCTACATCTCCCACACCGATAGCAAGAAAGGAATTTTCAATACCATTTACCAGCTGATCAGGAAACAAGCTGTTGCCTCCAAAAGAAAACTAGTTACCCAATACAGTCATTGCCAAACCGGACAGTTGCTTGATTATGGCTGTGGCACTGGTGCCTTTCTGGTGGAAATGAAATCAGCAGGCTGGCAGGTGGAGGGCATGGAACCTGATCCTGGCGCAGCTTCCAGGGCAGCGGAACTCACATCGTCCACCATAAGCCATCCCGATCAACTTTCTTCCTTGCCAAGCAATGCTTTCAATGTAGTAACCATGTGGCATGTTTTAGAGCATGTACACGACCTACACGGCACACTGGCTCAGGTAAAAAGAATCCTTAAGCAGGATGGTATATTGATTGTAGCGGTGCCCAACCATACATCCTTTGATGCCAGGCATTATGCTGAACACTGGGCTGCCTATGATGTGCCCCGTCATTTGCATCATTTTAGCCCAGACAGCCTTTCAAAACTGATGCACATGCATTCCATGAAGGTCACTGATATAAAACCCATGTGGTATGATGCTTTTTATGTAAGTCTATTGAGTGAAAAATACAAAACAGGCAGCATGCGGTTGATTCCAGCACTGGTAACCGGCATCATCTCTAACCTCAATGCCATTTTCAAGAAAGGCGTTTGCAGTTCACAAATCTATATCATCAGTTCCTGACCTATTTCCTGATGTCTTCCATGGCCCTGATAAAGGTATCATCCTGTTGATTCACGACATGGAAATAGGCTGATTCATTCCAGGCAAGCCTTGCCACCATGGCTTTGATGGTGGTCTTTGCACGGCTCTGGGAAGCAGGTGACGACAATAAAATTTTTATCCCCTGTTTTTGGGCAAAATCAACCAATTGTGAAAGCACTTTGTCATCAACGTTGAATTGGCTGCTGAAGGCAGCAACATCCTTGTATGTTGTTATCTTGCTTTTGTTGGCAATGAAATACCGGTAGGCAAAATTGCCGATGATATTGTTGATGTAGATTCTGTTATAACCCGTGTCAAACATGATGGGATCGATGGCTACCGAAAGGTCTGGAGTAATTCCACCGCCACCGTAAAGGGTTTTTCCATTGGCTGTTTTTACTGGCTTGCGCTGGTATTTTGTGCTATCGATTTGTTTTGAATCACCCTGGTGAAACCTGTTCATCACCTCCATTTCGTAGGCATCATTTCCTTCATCATAAGGCTTTTGGATGCTCCTTCCCAATGGTGTGAAATACCTGGCAATGGTAAGCCTGAGTGCTGATCCATCCGACAAGGAATATTGCTCCTGAACAAGCCCTTTACCGAAACTTCTTCTGCCCACGATGGTGGCCCTTTCATGGTCTTGCAAAGCGCCGGCAATCACTTCACTGGCAGAGGCGGAACCCTCGTTCATCAATACCACCAGTTTTCCGTTTTCAAAAAGACCTGAGCGCTTTGCCTTGTATTCTTTTTTGGGACTGTTGATTCCTTCGGTATACACAATCAGTTTTTCACCACCGATGAACTCGTCGATGATGTCAATGGCTTCCTCAAGAATGCCGCCACCGTTGTCACGCAGGTCAAGCACCAATGATTTCATCCCCGAGGCTTTCAGCTTTTCCAGGGATTCAAGAAACTCCTTGTAGGTATTGCTGGAAAAACGGTTCAACCGGATGTAGCCATTATCCTTGTCTATCATGTAAGCCGCATCCAGAGAGCTGATGGGAATGCTGCCCCGAACAACCGACTTGTTGATGATCTTATTCTCGTGCATCAGCCGAATCGAGACTTCCGTACCTGCGGGCCCCTTTACCCATTTTTTCAGTTGATCGCTGTTTTTGAGGCCAGTGGCTGCACTATCATTCACTGCAAGGATCTTGTCGCCAACAACAAGACCGGCATTTTTGGCAGGCCCATTGTCCAGCACAGAAAGAATATGAACCGTGTCATTGAAAATATTGAATTCTATTCCAATCCCATAGAACTGGCCTTCCAGGCCCTCATTCACTTCAGTCAATTCAGCAACTGGGATGTAAACGGAATGGGGGTCAAGCGTATTCACCAAACCATTGATGGCAGTGGCCGCCGCAGAATCAACATCCACCTTGTCTACGTAGCGCTGCTTGATCAGTTGCATCACCTCATTCAGCGTATTGGTTCCAGGAGAAGTCAAAAAACTTTTCGTCATTGGCATATTGCTGCGTAATTTGTAGCCGATGAACATGCCCAATACTACGGCAATTGAAAATAGGATGGGAGTAGCTGCGTTGATCTTCCTGTTGCTCATGTTGTTCTTTCAATTGTAATTTTGCAAAGTTCCTGAATTAACCTGAATTATGGACGGATTAAAACTGATAGCGGATAGCGGAGCAACGAAAACTGAATGGAGACTGGTCGGCAAGGGAAGTTTCAAGTCCTTTTTTACCGTAGGACTCAGTCCTTACCACATGAACCGTGTTCAAATACGCGAAACCCTCCTGAAAGCTTTCCCCAAAAGCCTTTTGAAGAAAGAAATTGGTTCTATCCACTATTACGGAACCGGTTGCAAGACCAAGGCCAATGCCAATATTGTCAAAAAAGCGCTTGAAGATTTATTTCCCGATGCAGCTGTTCATGTAACCCATGACCTCATGGGGGCTGCCATTGCCACCTCCGGCAACAAGCCTGGAATAGCCTGCATCCTCGGTACAGGATCCAATTCATGCACTTTCAACGGAAAAAAAATCCTCCTCAATTCACCTGGCCTGGGATATATTTTAGGGGATGAGGGTAGTGGGGCCTACCTGGGCCGCAAGGTGGTACAGCATTTCCTCTACGGTACCTTTGATGCCCCATTGATGAAATCATTCAAGGACCATTTCAAGACCGATAAGAACGAGATCCTCCAGAAGGTTTACAAAGAGCCCTTTGCCAACCGCTACCTTGCAAGCTTTACGGTGTTTCTCTCCATGCACAGGGGGCATTTCATCATCGAAAACATCATTGAAGACGGCCTGAGGGATTTCTTTGAACAGCACCTTGGATCTTACCCACAGCGGTTTACATTCCCAATTCATTTTGTTGGAAGCATTGCTTTTTATTTCAAGGATAAAATTGCTGAACTTTGTCATGATTTTGGATTCAAGCTGGGGGTTGTCATCAAGCAACCCATGGACGGCTTGGTGGCCTATCATAAAAAAAATTAAGGCAAAACATCAGGATGAACAATAGAACCACAGAGCAGGATTCACACTACAGGCACCTTGAAAAAATGTCTGTTCTTGAATTGCTTGAAAATATCAATAGAGAAGACCGGTTCGTTCCGGACGCGGTAGCCAAATCCATTCCACAGATTACTGCATTGGTAGAAGCAACCGCAGATCGCATGCTGTCTGGTGGAAGGCTTTTTTACATTGGGGCCGGAACCAGTGGAAGGTTGGGTGTCGTAGATGCTTCTGAATGCCCACCTACTTTTGGCGTTCCCCATGAACTCGTAATTGGCATTATAGCTGGAGGAAAAGATGCCATGTTCAATGCTGTTGAATTTGCTGAGGACAGCAAGGACCAGGCCTGGAAAGACCTTTCAGCTTTCGGCATAAACGAAAAAGACACTGTCATTGGCATTGCCGCCAGTGGCACAACTCCTTATGTGATTGGTGGATTGAAAGCCTGCCGTGCCAACAATATTCTCACAGGTTCTATTTCATGCAATGCCCATTCTCCTGTGTCTGAGGCCGCAGACCATGCCATTGAAGTAGTGGTTGGTCCAGAATTTGTTACTGGCAGCACAAGGATGAAAAGCGGAACAGCACAGAAACTGGTCCTGAACATGATTTCCACCTCACTCATGATTCAGTTGGGCAGGGTAGAAGACAACAAAATGGTCAACATGCAGCTCACCAATGACAAGTTGATTGACAGGGGTGTCAAAATGCTGATGGAGAAATTGTCATGGGATTCTTATGAAGAAGCCAAGGCATTGCTGATCAAGCATGGTTCAGTAAAAAAAGCAATGGAATCCATTCATTGATACCAGTTGCATGAGATAGAACCATATTACAACTGGCGACACCTGTATATCGCAGAGGAGGATCCAAAATCGCCATTTTTTGGAAGGGAATATTCCGAGTTTCACTATTCTCAGACCATCTATAATTTTTATATCCACCCGCAATGGGATGATATTGGGTCACCCACATTATATATCAAGGTTCTTTTTACTGATTATGAAATGGGATACACTATCATTGAGATGATCGGAGAGTGGAACGATGCCATTGAAAATGATATCATGACCTTCAAGCGTGATGTGATTGATATCATGATTGCACAGGGCATCAATAAATACATACTTGTTGCAGAGAACGTGCTCAACTTCCACAGCAGTGACGATTGTTATTATGAAGAATGGACGGAAGACATTGAAGAAGAAGGGGGATGGGTCTCAATCATTGGCCTGCCCGAACAATCCAGGTATGATTTCACCAGGGCCAGCATTGACAGATATGTCCAGCTGATCGATTTACCAGACTGGCGGCCTTTCACTCCAGGAAATTTGTTTACCAAAGTGGACAATTTGCTGCTGCGAAGGTTGAACAACTGATTTGAAAACGTTTTCGTAATCCTGTTTAATTAATTGTTTTGCTGAGGATAATACACAAAACATTATAACATATTCAGTGTTTGTGATGTAACTTTGCGGCAATTCAAATCAGAGAAATTTTCATCTATGAACTGGAGTCTACTGTTTTCATCTTCCATTGGCAAAAAGATTGTCATGGCACTAACCGGAATTTTTCTGGTGGTTTTTCTTATTGTGCATTGTTATGTGAACGCAAACATTTTCTTTGCCAATGCCGAAGAGAATTTTAACCGCGCTGCCCATTTCATGGGATCTAATCTTTTGGTTAGAATTATTGAGATAGGCCTATTTGCCGGCTTTATCCTGCACATTGTTCAGGGATACAAGTTGGAGTTGCAGAACAGGGGAAGCAGAAAAACACGCTATGCCGTTACAGCGGGCAACAAAACTTCCAAATGGTATTCCAGGTCAATGGCCATCCTCGGTACACTGATTCTTTTGTTCCTGATCATTCACCTGGCACATTTCTGGGTTCCTTCTAGGTTTGGTGGTCTTGAAGAGGTTTATTATGGTGACAAGAAGTTCCACAACCTTTATCTTGAGATGAAAAATATTTTTGCAGAACCATGGGTGGTAATTGTCTACATCCTTGGATGTTTCTCTCTGTCCTGGCACCTGCTCCATGGCGTGCAAAGTGCTGCACAGACCCTTGGCTGGACGAACAAGAATTTTTTCCCCATGATCAAAACCATCGGTATTGTATTCTCCATCCTGGTTCCATTGATCTTTGCCCTCATGCCGCTGGCGATGTATTTTGGCCTGCAGCTTGATTTGGAAAACATCACATTGCTATTCTAAACATTTCAATAAATCAACATACCATGCTTGATGCTAAAATTCCTGCCGGAAAACTTGACGAAAAATGGACCAAATACAAGGGCACCGTTAAACTCGTAAATCCGGCCAACAAAAGGAAGCTTGAAATCATTGTTGTAGGTACCGGACTTGCCGGCTCTTCTGCCGCAGCCAGCCTCGGTGAAATGGGCTACAAGGTAAAAGCCTTCTGTTTCCAAGATTCTCCACGCCGTGCACACTCCATTGCAGCACAAGGGGGAATCAATGCCGCAAAGAATTATCAGAACGATGGCGATTCAGTCTATCGTTTGTTTTATGATACCATCAAGGGCGGCGATTACCGTGCCCGTGAAGGAAATGTACACAGGCTCGCTGAAGTGAGCACCAGTATCATTGACCAATGTGTTGCACAGGGTGTTCCTTTTGCAAGAGAATATGGCGGATTGCTCAGCAACCGTTCTTTCGGTGGAACACAGGTTCAACGTACATTCTATGCAGCTGGTCAAACCGGACAACAGTTGTTGATCGGTGCCTACCAGGCACTTGAAAGGCAAGTTGCCCTGGGTACTGTTGAAATGCATGCTCGCCATGAAATGGTGGAACTGGTGATCATCGACGGAAAGGCCCGCGGCATCATAGCCAGGAACCTTGTTACCGGAGAACTGGAAAGGCATTTTGCCCATGCAGTATTGCTTTGCACTGGTGGATACGGTAACGTATTCTATTTGTCTACCAACGCGATGGGATCTAACGTTACCGCAGCATGGAAAGCACACAAACAAGGGGCATATTTTGCCAACCCTTGTTTCACACAGATACATCCAACTTGTATCCCTGTTTCAGGAGACCATCAGTCTAAACTGACCCTCATGTCCGAGTCCCTCAGGAATGACGGAAGGATTTGGGTACCTGCAAAACAAGGCGATAACAGGCCTGCCAATGAGATTCCAGAAGAAGAACGCGATTATTATCTTGAGAGAAGGTACCCTGCTTTTGGTAACCTGGTTCCAAGAGACGTGGCATCAAGGGCAGCCAAAGAGCGTTGTGATGCAGGTTTTGGCGTAGGCTCATCCAAACAAGCCGTTTATTTGGACTATGCTGCAGCCATCCAGCGCTATGGCAAGGCTGAAGTGAGCAAAAAAAACCTGGGCAACGTTTCTGCTGAAGTCATTACCAACCTTGGAAAAGAGGTTGTGAAGGAAAAATACGGCAACCTATTTGCCATGTACGAAAAAATAACAGGAGAGAATCCATACGAAGTTCCGATGAGGATTTACCCTGCGGTACACTATACAATGGGAGGCCTTTGGGTGGATTATGAACTCAAAACAACCATTGACGGATTATATGCCCTTGGTGAAGCCAATTTCAGTGAACATGGCGCCAACCGTTTGGGAGCATCCGCACTGATGCAAGGACTGGCCGACGGTTATTTTGTTATTCCCTACACCTTGGGAAATTACCTCGCAGACGATATCAGAACAACTTCAATCCCAACAGATCATCCTGCTTTCGTTGAAGCCGAACAAAAAGCTTCCGACCGCATCAACAAATTGATGTCCATTCAGGGCAAACAAACCGTTGAAAGCTTCCACAAGCGCCTCGGAAAAATCATCTGGGACAAGTGTGGGATGGCGCGAAGCGCAGAAGGTCTGAAACAAGCTATCGAAGAGGTGAGGGCATTGAAAGCTGAGTTCTGGTCTGATGTACGCATTCCCGGTGAGATCAATGCAATGAATCCTGAGTTGGACAAAGCCGGAAGGGTAGCGGATTTCATTGAACTGGGTGAATTGATGTGTATTGATGCTTTGGAAAGAAATGAAAGTTGCGGAGGACATTTCCGTGAAGAGTACCAGACACCAGAAGGTGAAGCTTTGCGGGATGATGAAGGACACATGTATGTATCTGCTTGGGAACACCAGGAGAACAATTGGAACCTTCACAAGGAACCCCTCAATTATGAAGTGGTAAAACCAAGCCAACGCAGTTACAAATAATATTTACAAAACAGATAACCTGATCATATGCAGCATTATTCAATGAACCTGAAACTCAAGGTCTGGCGTCAAAAGAACAGCAACGATAATGGTCATTTTGAAAACTATGATGTCAACAACATTTCATCTGAAATGTCTTTCCTTGAAATGATTGACGTCCTCAACGAACGGTTGATTACTGAAGGAAGTGATTCAATTGCATTCGATCATGATTGCCGCGAAGGCATCTGTGGAATGTGCTCCATGGTCATCAATGGACAGCCCCATGGCCCCTGGAAAGGAACCACTACCTGCCAGTTGCACATGCGTGCTTTCAAGGATGGCGATCAGATAACCATTGAACCTTTCAGGGCCAATGCATTTCCTGTAGTAAAAGACTTGATGGTCAACCGTTCTGCTTTTGATAGGGTTATTCAGTCGGGTGGATATGTTTCAGTCAACACCGGAAATGCTGTGGACGGAAACTCTCTGCCCATTGAAAAGCAAAACGCTGATGATGCCTTTGCTGCCGCAGCCTGTATTGGTTGTGGTGCCTGTGTTGCCGCCTGTAAAAATGCATCAGCCATGTTGTTCGTTTCTGCCAAAGTATCCCATCTGGCATTGCTTCCACAGGGTGAACCCGAAAGGAAACAACGCGTGGTGAGCATGATTGCACAAATGGATAAGGAAGGATTTGGAAGTTGCACAAACACTTACGCTTGTGAGGCAGAATGTCCTAAAGAAATTTCTGTGTTGAACATTGCCAGGTTGAACAGGGAATACCTGAGTGCCAATTTATCTGGAGATTAAGAATCATTTTATTGAAATATACAAGCGTGCGTCCTCATCTGGGGACGCACGTTTTGCTTAAGTCTACATGTATTCTAACTGAATAACTGCTATACCAATGATATTGAATAATTTTATGACATAATTGTCATATTCAATTCAATCCATTTGAAGCAGGTTTTGCATTTGTTGATCAGCATTTTTCTTGTTCAAGCGGCATTTTCTCAGCCGCTCAGCAACCTGCGTCAAAAAACAATCAGCACAACTATCCAGTCAATCCGGCTGGACAGCTTTAGCATAGTACCGAATTCAGTCAAGATCATCAATGTTGACCCATCAGATTATAGCATAGACCATCCCTCTGCCATGTTGTTTTGGATCAAGAAACCCAGTACACAATTGGTTACGATTGAATACAGGGTCTTTCCATTTTCCCTCACTGCGGCATCCAGGCGAATGTCTTTCGACAGTATTTTCTATCGGTTCAATATACCAGGCAACCAACTTACAGGAAAAAAGGGATCAGAACGCCCGATAGACTTTGGAAAGATCAATTCGAATGGAAGCTTGGGAAGATCACTTTCTTTCGGAAACAGGCAGGATGCCGTATTCAATTCAAGCCTTAACCTGCAATTGAACGGATACATGGGAGACAGCATCCAGATCAATGCAGCCATTTCCGACAATAATATTCCCATTCAACCTGATGGCAATACCCAGAACCTGAATGAGTTTGACCAGGTCTACATCCGGTTTTCAAAAGACAAATGGAAGCTGGCGGTGGGAGACCTCGACATCAGGCAGGCTGACCTCTATTATTTGAATTTTTACAAAAGACTGCAGGGCCTTTCATTTGAAACAGAAAACCGTATCAATGCAACAATGAACAACAGCCTCTTGGCCAGCGGTGCCATCGCCAAGGGCAAATTCACCCGAAACGTTTTTCAAGGCATTGAAGGGAACCAAGGACCTTATCGCCTGAAGGGCGCCAACCAGGAACAATTTTTCATTGTATTGGCAGGAACGGAGCGGGTTTTTATAGATGGCCAGATGATGCAAAGGGGAGAAGATCAGGATTATACCATCAATTACAATACTGCTGAAATCACTTTCATGCAGAAACAAATGATTTCAAAAGACAAAAGGATTCAGGTTGAATTTGAATACGCCGATCGCAATTACCTGAACACACAACTCTTTTTCAACAACAAATTGGAGATCAATAAAAAACTGCAAGTTTCTGTGGGATATTTCGGTAACGGTGATGCCAGAAATTCTCCCATCAACCAAACCCTTAATGCCAGCCAAAAGCAGTTCCTGTCTGATGTTGGAGACAATACGCTCAATGCATTTTATCCCTCAGCTATTGCAGACACATTTTCCACCAGCAATATCCTTTACCAAAAACGGGACTCTACCTATGCTGTTGGTAAGAAAGCCACCGTTTATGTTTACCAACCTGCCAAGAGGAGTGACCTGTATTCCCTGTCTTTTATTGATGTGGGTGCAGGTGCCGGAGATTATGTGATTGATCCTTTTGCATCAGCCAATGGAAAAGTGTACAAGTGGATTGCACCCAATCCCCAATCCGGTGCCAAATCGGGCAATTATGAGCCTGTGGTATTGTTGGTTGCACCCAAAAAACAAAGCCTTGTATCGGTAGCCACCACCTGGAACATGAACGATCAAACCCAGCTTGTGGCAGACATGGCAGTGAGCAAATTTGACCTGAACCGGTTTTCATCAAAAGACAAAAGCAATGATGATGGATATGCTGCCAGGCTGATCCTTAAAAACAAAAAAATATTGCAGGAGAACAAGGGCCTGAGTTTGCAGTCAGACCTCAACCTTGAATATGCATCCGAAACGTTCAAGCCTGTTGAAAGGCTGCGCAGTGTTGAGTTTACACGAGATTGGGGGCTTGACCTGATGCCAGGTGCGGCAACAGAAAAAATCCTGAATGCTTCCTTCCTGCTTGAAAACAAGCAATCCCATCAGCTGAAATATTTATTTGGTAATTATGCGCGCAATGCTGATTTCAATGCCAGTCGTCACCAGGTTGAACACCATCTCAGCCAAAAGGGATGGATCATCAACAACCAGCTTGCCATCACCAGCTTCAGGGATGATCTAAACAATGGAAAATTTTTCAGGCCTACACTATCCCTTGCAAAACGGATTTCCAGCCTGAATGGCAGAGAAATTGGAGTGGGATACAGCGCAGAGAACACCGTTTCACGATTCAACAACAATGATTCAATTACTCCCGGAAGCTTTGCTTTTTCTACTTTTCAGCTCTACACCCAATCTGATCCCACCCAGCTGAACAAATGGGGAATTAAATATTTTACCCGTGCTGACGACCTGCCTGTTGGCAAACAAATGCTTCAAAAAGACCATAGTAATAACCTGAATGTTAACGGAGAATGGATGTCCAATGAACACCATCAGGTGCGGTTCAATGCCACCTACAGGAAATTAAATATTGCCAACAACGTTGCCGGGTCATTGGCTGATGAGAGCATGCTGGGCAGGCTGGAATATTTTGCTGACGTATGGAAAGGTGCCATTGAAGGCAATACCTTGTATGAATTGGGAGGAGGCCAGGAGCCGCGCAGGGATTTTACCTATATCGAAGTGCCAGTTGGGCAAGGAGAGTATACCTGGATTGATTTCAATAATGATGCCATTCAGCAACTCAACGAATTTGAAGTGGCCAAGTTCAGTGATCAGGCCAAGTTCCTCAGGATTTTTACACCCACCAATGAATTCATCCGATCAAATAACCTGCAATTCAATTATAACCTGGTCTTTAATCCTTCTATCGCCCTGGACGGGGATGGTAATTCAATGATGAAAGCCTTATTGAAAAGGCTTTACCTTCAATCATCTCTGCAAGTGTCCCAGAAACAGCTTGCTTCTGGAGAGCGGATCCTGAACCCCTTTAAAGGCATGATTCAGGACACCAGCCTGATCACCTTCGACCAAATCCAAAGCCATTCTGCTTCCTTCAATAAATTCAGCCAGGTCTGGGGAATGGACCTCAATTTTCTCCAATCCAGCAACCGTGCTTTTTTGTCTTATGGCTATGAAACAAGGCGTTTGCGCGATCTCTCATTGAAAATCAGGAGCAATTGGTTTAAAATGTTCACCCTCGACCTCTTGGGAAGATTGAACAGGAACATTCTTGAGACGCCCAATTTTGGAAACCGCAATTTCAACATCCATTCCCAGTCTCTTGAACCGCGCATTACCTTCACCAAGGGAACTACGCTTCGGCTACAATCTTCCTACAAATGGGATAAGAAACAGAATGCCGGGCCGGAAAATGCGTTGATCAATTCCCTTAACCTGGAAGGGAAATACAACCTTGTCTCCAATACGTCCATTACTTCCAGGATCACATTCAGCAACATACAATTCAATGGCATTGCCTCTTCCAGCCTTGGTTATGTGATGCTGGAGGGACTGCAGCCAGGAAAGAATTTCATGTGGACCATGGACCTGACAAAACGGATCAGTTCCTTTATTGAGATGTCGGTTCAGTACGAGGGGAGAAGTTCCGGTAGCTCAGGACTGGTCAACATCGGCCGTGCACAAATCAGGGCCATCCTATAAAAAAACCGCATGCAAAATTTGCATACGGCCTTAAATATCTGAAAGTTTGGTTTTACTTCAAGATGGCAACTCCCTCACCAATCTTAAATCCATTCTGGTAAACAACGATAGAATAATTTCCTTTGGTATACTTGTCTGCTTGTCGCAAATCAAAGCTCACAAATTTTGCCTCGCTCTGTTTGTATTCAATATCAAGTTTGGTGGTGAAATCCACCTGACCGTCCTGCCTGGTATTGATGCTTCCAGATGCCAATGCCTCTTCTTTGATGACTTTGCCTGCAGGATCTTTTGTGATGATGAAAAGCTGCTTTGTGCCTGATGTTGCAATCCTGTTTTCGTCAAGATTGAAAGATATCCGAAACTTGTCTGCTCTTCTCGCAGATGAGGTGCTCTTTTCCTTTCCAGAATTTCTTTCATTGATGGCCACAATATTGAAATTTGAAGCATGCAATGTAGAACCCACATCCACCTTGTTTTCAGCGTCTTTTTTGGCTGATTCAGTATTGGCGAGGTTGTTGCTCAGGTTCTTGTTTTCGTTGGTAAGATTGTTTTTGTCTGCAGTCAGTTGAATGTTTTCACCTTGCAAACGCTCAATCTCCTTTACATAATCGTCGATCCTGCCATTGAGATCTCTGACAAGCTTTCTGGCTTCTGCAAGATCAGAAGAGGTGGCATTTTGCTTGCCCACAAGAGACTTGAATTTTGATTTGAGGATGCCGAGTTCATTGTCTCGGGTCTTCACCAGGCTATCCAGCCCATTGTTGGTAGCCGTCATCTCGTCCAGCCTCACCATGGCATCATCATACTCTTTCTGGACATTGTTCCTCGCAGAATCCAGCGTGGCATATTGGGCATCTTTTTCATTGATTACTGCAGTGGCCTGGCTCTTGGCATACATGAAATAAATCCACGAACCAACCAGGGCAATGGCAAGCAAAATGATGATCGTGTTCTTGTTGTCCTTTTTAGGTTCTGTTGGGTAGCTTCCCGTATTGGGGTAATTTGTGCTCATGGTTCAAATGATTAATAGTGAAAGTTCGTCGCTAATTGATAATTTCGTGTTCATTGCAAAGGAAAAGAATTTCTTTCCTTTTCATGGTCACAACCCTGTTAAAAAAATCATTAAGCATATTTTTTCATCCATTTTAAGCATGAGCTATCAAATAACAGCATTTGAATGAGTACAGACCAGATCATATCAGATTGGAAACGGGGTGCTTTTCATCCTGTTTATTGGTTGGAAGGGGATGAGTCTTACCATATTGACAAACTCACTGCATTTGCAGAGGACCATATCCTCCCAGCAAATGAGGCGGAGTTCAATCTTTCCATTTTTTATGGCAAAGATTCAAAAGCGGAAGATATCCTTAATGCATGCAGGCGTTACCCCATGTTTGCTGAAAAACAGGTTGTCATCTTGAAAGAAGCCCAACACCTCAAAGAAATTGACCGGCTTGAATCCTACCTGGATAATCCACTGATGTCCACGATTTTTATTGTTGCCCACAAGGATAAAAAGTTGGATGGTAGGGGTAAGCTGGCCAAAAGCCTAAAAAGCAAGGCCATTGTCATCACCACCAAAAAAATGTATGACAATGAGTTGCCGGAATGGGCCTCAAATATGGTGCGGGAAAAGGGACTTGAAATTCAACCCAAGGCCCTTTATATGTTGGTGGACCATATTGGAAACGACCTTCAGCGGATGGAAAATGAAATTGAAAAGCTGACGGTTAACCTGAATGGGAAAAAGCAAATTGGAGAGGATGATATTGAGCAATATGTGGGTATCAGCAAGGAATTCAATGTTTTTGAACTCCAGGCGGCATTGGGCAATAGAGACCTCCCTAATACGTTGAAAATCCTGAATTATTTTGCTGCCAACCCTAAGGCTGGCCCCATCCAGCTGATCCTGCCAACTTTGTATTCATTTTTTAGCAAACTCTATATTGCCGCAGCCAGTGGCGCTAAAGATGAATATGGTATTGCTGCTGCCCTGGGCATCAAGGCATTTTTTGCGAAGCAGTACACACAGGCGATGCAGCGCTATAGTTTCAATGATATTGAAAAAGCATTGATCCTCTTGAATCACTACAACCTAAAAAGCTTAGGTATGGGTCAGGTAGATACCGAGGATTCTTCTTTGATGAAGGAACTCGCGGCAAAAATCATCCTTCCGTCTTAAGCCTGTTCAGCAACCCTGTGATATCTTGTTTGTCTTGTTCAAGCTGTGTTTTCAAGGCTTCCAGTCCTGCAAACTTCTTTTCTTTTCTCGTATAGGCAACCAGTGAAACCTTCAATGTCTGGTGGTAGATGTCTTCGTCAAAATTGAAGATATGGACCTCGATTCTTCTTTCCCTGCCATTAACAGTTGGCCTGTAACCGATGTTCATCATGCCAAGCTCTGCCCGAATCAATCCGTTTTGGTTGAGTTCCACTTTTACGGCATAAACCCCAGATGCAGGAATGAGTTTATCACTGTCATTCAATGCAAGATTGGCTGTAGGAAAACCTAGCGTGCGTCCAAGCTTGTCACCTTCAATCACTTCCCCCTGGAGGCGGTAAGGATAGGAGAGCAGGCTGTTCGCCGTTGTGAGATCACCTTCCAGCAGTGCATGCCGGATATGGGTGGAACTTACCCTTGAAGCATCGAGCATCTTTTCAGGAATCTCACAAACCTTGTAACCATATGACTCACCCTCCCGTTTCAGGAGTTCATAATCACCCGTTCTTCCTTGTCCGAAACGATGATCGTAACCGATCACAATAACCTTAGGGTGAAAAAGATCTACGAGGAATTTTTGGATATAATCGTCTGCTGTCAATGCGGAAAAGGCAGGATCAAAGGCAACAATGACCAAATGATCAATGCCGATTACATTGAAACGGTCGATCCGTTCTTCAAGGCTGGTGAGCAATGCAGGTGCATCAGCATTGTTCAAAATTCGCCTTGGATGGGGATGAAAAGTAATCACAACTGTTTCGCCGTTGATGGCTTCGGCTTCAGACCTCAACTTGTCAAGGATGGCTGTATGCCCAGAGTGCACCCCATCGAAAGTACCTATCGTCAGTACAGCATTCCGAAAAAGAGGAAGATTGTCTATTTGAAAATGAACTTGCATAAGAAATGCAAAATTAATCCAATTGAAAGAATACTGATCTTCTTGTTGAAATGATTTAAATATTGTCAATTCAGCGTTCTAAACTAAATTTGCGCATACCGCTGAATCCATGAGTTTATACCAGAAAAGAGGTGTTTCCGCCCAAAAGGAAGAAGTTCACGCTGCCATCCAGGATTTGGATCAGGGTTTGTATGCCAATGCCTTTTGTAAAATCTATCCTGATTATCTGACCGGTGATCCTGATCATGTCAATGTTATGCATGCTGATGGAGCTGGTACCAAAAGTATCCTTGCCTATCTGTATTGGAAGGAAACCGGTGATATTTCCGTTTGGCGTGGCATTGCCCAGGATGCAGTGGTGATGAACCTGGACGACCTGCTTTGCATTGGGGTTTACGATAACATCATTTTCAATTCAACCATTGATAGAAACAAGCACCTGATTACCGGCGAAGTGCTCAAAGAAATCATTGATGGCACAAGCGCTCTTTTTGCTGATCTGGAAACCATGGGGGTTAAAATCCATTATCTCGGTGGAGAAACCGCCGATGTGGGTGATGTGGTCCGTACGGTTGCAGTCAATGGAACCATGACAGCAAGATGGCCTAAAAACAAGCTGATAACCAACGATAAAATTGCAGTTGGCGATGTCATTGTAGGACTCTCCAGTGCTGGCAGGGCAAATTATGAAACTGAATACAACAGCGGGATTGGCAGCAACGGTCTTACCAGTGCAAGGCATGACATGTTTGCCAAGGTCTATGCTGAACAACATCCTGAATCCTTTGACCCCAACTTACCAAATGAAGTGGTGTATATCGGTAAGCATAAAATGACAGATCCTGTTGACGTTCCAGGCTTTACTGTCAATGCAGGAAAAATGGTACTCAGCCCCACCAGAACATTTGCACCCATCATCCGGGAAATCCTAGAATCAGATTTTGATGCAGTGCACGGAATGATCCATTGCAGCGGAGGCGGTCAGACCAAATGCCTCAAATATCTTCCTACTCCAATGCGGGTAGTAAAGGATGCATTGTTTGACATTCCTCCTGTGTTTGATCTTATTCAAAAAGCCAGTGGCGCAGACAACAGGGAAATGCTTCAGGTCTTCAACATGGGATGCCGGATGGAGATTTACACCAATGAAAACAATGCCCAAAGAATGATTGATATTTCCAGGAAATTTGGTGTTGATGCCAAAATCATTGGAAGGGTGGAGGAAGCAACAGAGAAATGCCTGGATGTTTACCTCAACGACGAAAAATTTACTTTTATCCCTTAAAGGTTTACCATGAGTGAAGCAGTGCTGTCCATTAAAAATGCCAACATATACCAGGGCGAATCATTGATCCTCAGTGATGTAAATATTACTGTCTCAAGAAGTGAATTCGTTTACCTGGTGGGTAAAACTGGTACAGGAAAATCCAGTTTGCTCAAGACTCTTTATGGTGAACTGCCGCTCAAAAACGGGACAGCCAATGTTGCAGGGTTCGACCTCAAAGACCTTACCTGGAAAACTGTTCCTTTCCTAAGAAGGAACATTGGCATTGTGTTCCAGGATTTTCAATTGTTGACTGACAGAAATGTGCACGACAACCTGAAATTTGTATTGAGTGCCACGGGATGGAAAGATGAAAAATCCATTGAAGATAAAATTGACGAAGTACTTGGAAAAGTAGGATTGAAAACAAAGGGGTTCAAATATCCGTATGAACTTTCTGGTGGCGAACAGCAACGTATCGATATAGCAAGGGCGCTGCTCAACTCTCCCAAACTTATTTTGGCTGATGAGCCTACTGGCAACCTTGATCCTGAAACCACAGAAGAAATCATGAACTTGCTCTTTCAGATCAGCAAGGACCTGGGTACTGCCATTGTGATGGCCACCCACGACTATATCGTCATCAACAAATATCCTGCAAGGATGATCAGGACAGAAGGCGGTAAAGTCATCGACAATGCTAGTATAGCATCCTGATCAATTCACTGACAGCTTTTTGATTCTTGTATTTCCCGTGAAGAAATGCAGCCCTTGTTTCGTGATCTGAGGCATCAAATGTTTTATTGAACAATTCTTCCGTCATGTTGATAAAAGCATCGCTGCTTTCTGCAACATGGCAGGTTGATTCAATGCCCATCTCGTATGCACCCTTTGGGTTTGTCAGGAGATGGCGTCCCATGGCCAAAGACTGATATAAAAGCCCTGTGTTGCACTGACCAACAAAGGAGGGCAGGATATTTACCTGGGCCTTTTTAATCAGATCCTGTAATTCTTTTTCAGAGGGATTTGAAACCAGGCAAGTATGCATTTTCTCATGAGCCGCCAGCTCTAACTTCTCTGATGGATTATCTCCCGCAATCACGAATGGAACTTCCAGCTTGTTGAATACGTTTTGCAATAACCAATTGGCTGCATAGGCATGTTCGGTCTTATCCAAATTGCCATGGAACAGGCAAAAGTTGCCCGTTCCGGACAGGGGCATAACAAATGGCATTTCAGTCAATTGGTCTATTACAGCGCAATTGCTGAGGTTTGTGGTTGTGCTTGCTTTGTATTCAGGTGTTACTGCAAATTGGGTGTTTTTTGCTGTTAACTGCTTCATCAATCGTCTAAACCGGATAGATTCAACGCTATTAAAAAGCTTCCGGCTTCCCCAGCTGCAAAGGCTAGACAAATCATTGAAATGTGCTTGTTCATCTCTCAATAATCTTACTACGATTTTTCTTTCTTGACCAAAAGTTGAATCCAGTAGGGGAGAAACGGTCTTCAAACCTGCAAACAGAATAGGAAAGCGATCTGCTTCAAGCCTTTTAACCAGCGATATAGCCGACCTTGAACTTACCGCATGGGGCAAGTTAAGGGTATATCCCTTGTGACCCTGTTTTTTGGGGTACAAGTAGACTTCATGACAGAAAGGCAGCAGGATTTCAGGCTTTTTTTCTCCAAAACAATGCAGGTGCAACTGAATACCTTCAGCATGCAATGCTTTGCTCAGAAAAACAAGCTCTTTTAGTATGCCGGAATCAGATGGCAATGGAACATCATGCGCAACAATATGCAAATGTTTACCCATCATACCATCTAAAATGCATTTAAGGGTCAATTGTTCTTGCTACCTTTGAATAAATTATTAAAAAATGGTTGATCAAGATCAGCATCCAGACCTTTCACCTGTTCGCCCACGGTTCTTAACCATTTTATGCTATCTAACCATGTTTGCCAGCACATATATGATTTTCTCAGCTTTTTCTGGACTTTCAGATCCTGAAAGTACTGTCAAGGCCATGACCAGTAGCATGGAATCGTGGGAGTCAGTTCTTCAGGATGCTGTAAAAACTGACCCTTCCGGTCAAACCAAAGTGGATGAACTGATAGGAGATATTGCTTCCTCAAATACTTCATCTAACATGAGAGATAACAGCTTTTTTTCATTGGTTTCCAATCTTTTAACACTAATTGGAGCATTCCTGATGCTTCGCCTGAAAAAAAATGGATTCCACCTTTACGTGCTTGGTTGCATCATTGCAGTTGTTGCTCCTTTGCTGGTTTTTGGATCAGACAATATCATGGGATTCTCCCTGGCACTCATGGCAGGAATGTCTGGGGCACTGTTCACTTTACTTTATGCATTGAAAATGAAATACATGGAGTGAGGAGGCGAGGTTTCCCCAATTGTATCAAATCTTTGTTTGTATTGATAAAAACACTACCTTCGCAGCCAATTTTCCCGGCAAAATTAAAGATGAATTAAAATAAACTGAGATGTCAAGCGTAACAAAAGAAAAAAAGTCTTCTATCGTTGCTGAATTCGGTGGCAACCCAAAAAATACCGGATCTATCGAAGGTCAAATTGCTTTGTTAACTGAAGAAATCAATGAGATTTCAAAGCACCTCAAAGTAAACAAGAAAGATTTCTCTTCTAACAGAGGGTTGATGACAAAGGTTGGTCGCCGCAAGAGATTGCTGATTTACCTGAGCAGAACCAATCTATTAGGATACCGCGCCCTCCTTGAGAAATTAGGATTAAGGAAATAAAATAACTGAATCGTACTATTCCCAACACATTCTGTTGGGAATATTGCTTTTTGGAACACTCCCAAAACATTATCATGCTACAACAACCATTTCAATCAAGCTTCGACCTTGGTAACGGTCGAATTGTCACAATAGAAACCGGTAGGCTTGCCCGTCAGGCCGATGGTTCAGTTACTGTAAGGCAAGGAAATTGCATTATTCTGGCAACAGTATGTGCCAACAAAGAACCACGCGAAGGACAGGATTTCTTCCCCCTTTCAGTGGACTATCAAGAGAAATTCGCTTCTGCAGGAAGGATTCCCGGATCTTTTTTCAAGCGTGAAGGCCGTATCACCGATTCTGAAATCCTGATTAGCCGTTTGATCGATAGGGCACTCCGCCCGCTTTTTCCTGAAGATTATCTTTGTGATGTTCAGGTATTGGTAAGCCTTATTTCATCTGATCCTGAGGTGATGCCGGATTCTTTGGCCTGTCTTGCTGCTTCTGCAGCGTTGGCAGTATCTAATATTCCCATCAAAGAAGTGATTTCTGAGGTTCGCGTAGCGAGAGTAAATGGTTCATTCATTGTCAATCCAAGCAGGACAGAGCTTGCATCTGCTGACATGGATTTCATGATTGGCGCCACTGCAAAGAACCTGATGATGGTTGAAGGTGAATCCAAAGAGTGTGTTGAAGCAGATGTTGTTAAGGCACTTGAAATTGCCCATGATGCCATCCGGGTTCAAATCACTGCCCAGGAAGAACTCAGGCAAAAAGTAGGTGTTGAAGGAAAACGCGATTATACCAAGCCTGCAAGCAACGAAGAAATTCAACAAAAGGTCAATGATTTTGCCACTGAAAGGGTTTATGGCATTTCAAAGGCCGGAAGCAGCAAATACGACAGGAGCAAGGCTTACGATGAGTTGAAGAAAGAAGTGGTTGCCATGCTTGGAGCAGAAGCAACCCCTGAGCAAATCAAGTTGGCCAAAAAATATTACGAAGACCTCAAGTGGGATGTTGTCCGCAACATGATCCTTGACGACAGGATCAGGCTTGATGGCCGTTCCCTCGATCAGGTTCGTCCTTTGAACATGGAAATCGATATTCTACCTACGCCTCATGGTTCAGCATTGTTCACCCGCGGTGAAACCCAGTCCTTGACGACCATCACTTTTGGTACACCACTAGACGAATTGTTGGTTGAAAGTGCTGCAAAGTCTGATTACAGCAAGTTCATCCTTCACTATAATTTCCCTCCATTCTCTACTGGCGAAGTAAAGCCAATGAGAGGTCCTGGAAGGAGAGAAGTCGGGCACGGAAACCTTGCCCTTCGTTCCCTCAAGCAAATGATGCCTGGTAATGACTATGCTTACACCGTGCGTGTTGTTTCTGATATTCTTGAATCAAACGGTTCGTCTTCAATGGCAACTGTTTGTGCCGGATCTCTGGCCCTCATGGATGCAGGTGTTCCCATTCCAAAACACGTGAGTGGTGTTGCCATGGGATTGATCACAAGAGCTACAGATGGTAAATATGCCATTCTTACAGATATCCTTGGTGATGAAGATCATCTTGGTGACATGGACTTTAAGGTTACCGGTACCCGCGATGGTATCTGCGGTATCCAGATGGACATCAAGATTGATGGTTTGAGCATGGAGACCATGATGGCTGCCCTTGAGCAGGCAAGACATGGTCGTCTGCACATCCTTGATCAAATGTATGACTGCATGCCTGCTCACCGCCCTGAGGTTAAGCCACATGCCCCAAGAATGCAGAAGTTGTTCATCGACAAGGAATTCATTGGTGCAGTGATCGGACCACAAGGAAAAATCATCCAGGAAATCCAGCGCGAAACTGGAACCACCATCAATATTGAGGAAGTGGGCAACCAAGGAGAAGTAAGCGTGTTCAGCCCGGCCAAAGAAGGCCTTGACAGGGCAGTAGCCTGGATCAAGGGTATCGTTGCCATGCCTGAGGTTGGAGATGAGTACGATTCCAAAGTGAAGTCTGTGATGCCTTATGGAGCTTTCGTAGAGTTCATGCCTGGAAAACAAGGATTGCTTCACATCAGTGAGGTGAGCTGGAAACGCCTTGAAACACTTGATGGTATCCTCAAGGAAGGGGATATGGTAAGGGTTAAATTGATCGGCGTTGATCAGAAGACAGGCAAATTCAAATTGAGCAGGAAAGTATTGATACCAAAACCTGATTTTAATCAGAATGGTGGTGAACAATCCTCCAACTAATATTTAAACAGCCGGCTTTTAGCCGGCTTTTTTCATGATGACATATTTAGAAATTCATTTTAACGAGATCAGTCCTGAGACAAGCGATGTATTGGTGGCATTATTGCCCGACCTGGGTTTTTCAGGGATGGAAGAGACAACAACGAGTTTAAAAGCCTATGCCACTGAAGGTCAGGTGGAAATATCTGCCTTAGATGCACTCTGTGCTGATTTGGGTATTCAATATACCAATGCTGTCTTGCAAGAAGAGAACTGGAATTCCAGTTGGGAATCTAATTTTGATCCAGTTATCCTTCCCGGTAAGATTCATGTCAGGGCTCATTTTCATCCTCCTTTGGAAGGTTTTGACCATGAAATCCTCATCACTCCCAAAATGAGTTTTGGTACAGGCCATCATGCCACCACCCGGATGATGATGCTGGGAATGCTTGAACTGGATTTCAATGGGAAAGAGGTCCTTGATTTTGGAACAGGTACTGGAATTCTGGCCATACTTGCTGAGAGGCTTGGCGCCTCATCAATAGAGGCAATTGACAATGATCATTGGAGTATTGCCAATGTCAATGAGAACATAGAGTTGAATGTTGCGCGCAACATCAATGTTTCCCTTGCAGAGAACCTTGATAACGTCCGTCCGTGTGATATGCTTTTGGCCAATATCAACAAACATGTGTTGTTGGAACATGCCTCATCCATGTCCAGGCTGTTGAGGAATGATGGTTTTCTGTTGATCAGTGGTTTATTGGCCAATGATCAGGTGGATATTGAAGCAGAATTTACGCCACTGTTTGGTAAGCCGATCAACCTTTACACTGACAATGGATGGATAGCTTTGGCTTTCAAAAAGGAGTTTTAACACCTCAGAAAGGGTGGTTTATTAATTTTATATTAAATTTGTACTCCCCTCAAAGCCAAAAACATTAGATGAACGAAATTTTATTGATCATATTGGCATACATGATTGGGTCTATCCCAACATCAGTTATCATCAGCAAAACCCAATTCAATATTGATATCAGGGATTATGGTAGTGGTAACGCAGGTGCTACCAATACTTTCAGGGTACTTGGGTCAAAATGGGGTAGCATCGTCATGCTTCTTGACATGCTCAAAGGATTGGTGGCTGTTAAGCTTGCCTTGCTCTTGCCTTACTACATTACCAATGAATTTGAAAGAACCAATTTTCAGATTGGACTTGGTCTTGCCGCAGTGTTAGGTCACATATTTCCAGTATGGGCAGATTTCAGAGGCGGAAAAGGTGTTGCCACTCTTTTTGGTCTGATCATTGCGATTTCACCACTTACTGCTTTGAGTTGTGTGACCATTTTCCTTTTGGTCCTGTACCTGACCCGTTTTGTATCCTTGAGTTCAATCATGGCCAGCATGGCTTTCCCGGTATTTATCTTGATCATTTTCAATGTAGACAATACTGCCTACAGGATTTTTGCCATTGCCGTAGCCTTGCTTGTTATCCTGACTCACCAGAAGAACATCGGTAGACTCCTTTCTGGCAGCGAAAGCAAAGTGCCTATTTTCAAAAACCGCGACAGAAGAAAGTCAAGGCGAAACAGCCAGGATATTTAAGATTTCTTCTTATTTCTGCATAGCTTTTAAAATCTTATTAAAGAAGCATTTAATATGTGGAAAAAATGTTAATTTTGTCAACCCAAACCAAAACTTCCAACAAATGCTCATCAACATTTTTGACAGGCTTCAGCTTTGTGAGGAGAAGAACGTTCTTGTTCAAGGAATTCCCTCCACATTGGAAAAATTTTTTACCAAACTTTCCTTTGCCAAAAACGTAACACCACTGTTGAAAAGCAGGAAGATTGATTTTGCCTTGGTTTTTGCATTAAACTACAACCAGCTATCCCTGATCCTCAAAGATGTTATTCCTGCATTGCGTTCAAAAGGAAAACTTTGGATTGCCTATCCCAAACCAACTTCTAAAATTGTCAGTGATCTAAACCGGGATTGCAATTGGGAATGCCTTCATGCAACAGGGTTTACAAAAATTGATGAGGTTGTGATTGATCATGTTTGGACAGCCCTGAGGTTTTGCACAGAATCTGTCAATGCTGTTTGCGATGAGGTTGATATTTCGCTTCTCGATATTGATGCAACTGTCAAAGATGTGATGATAAAATCATCCCGCAAAGTATCTGCCGTTTCTTCCATGTAAACTGTTTTCAAGATGGCCTGAAAAAACATTTATCCTTTCAGTCTGCCATCCATGTTAAAATACAAACAGTTACCATTCCATCGTTTTTAAATCCTTGATTTATGCTACATTTGAACACGTAAAGCATAATACAATGGGTATAGGTTGGTTGATTTTTATCGTTGCAACAGCAGGATTTCATGCAGGTCTATATGGGATGTTTAAAAAAGCCGGACTTGATGGTTGGAAAGCACTCGTCCCTTTTTACAATACATGGCTGATGGTAAAAAAAATGGAGTTGAAAACCCAATGGTTTTTCTTTCAACTCATTCCCATCGCTGGCCAATTTGTAACCATATGGCTATGCATCAAATTCGTAGAGCATTTTGGCAGGTTCTCAGCGTTGCACCACGCTGCAACAGTATTCATCCCATTTGTTTATTTTCCTTACCTCGGATTTTCCAAAAATGAGCGCTATGCAGGTATTCCTGTTGTAAAGAATTATCAAAAATCTGCAACAAGAGAATGGATTGATGCTGCAGTTTTTGCCATTGTTGCAGCGACAATTATCCGCACGTTTGTATTTGAAGCGTATGTCATCCCGACTGGTTCAATGGAAAAGACTTTGCTTGTCAACGACTTTCTATTTGTCAGCAAAACCAGCTACGGTCCAAGGATACCCAATACACCCATTGCATTTCCTTTTGTACACCATACCCTTCCAATTGGTACATCAAAATCATACCTTGAATGGATCAGTCTTCCTTACCAGCGATTTTTTGCTAATCCCATCAAAAGAAATGATGTTGTTGTGTTCAACTATCCTGTAGGAGATACCGTCATCAGGGAATTCCAGTCTGAGATCAATTACTATGATTATCTACGTGCCTACGAATCCAGGGGTGGTACAAGAGACATGTTGTTTGCAGAAAGGGATGACATCATTTCAAGACCAGTAGACAAAAGGGAAAATTTCATCAAGCGTTGTGTTGCCATTGCTGGCGATACTTTGTTCATCAGAAACGGTACCTTGTATGTATCCAATGCGGTAAACCCTATACCGCCTGCTTCTGAAATGCCTTACTATGTTACCCTCAACGGAAATGGTTTCTTTTCTGATGAGTTCATCAAAAATGAATTGAACATAGATCCTCAAGATCCGGAGCAGCGTGATCTTTTGCAAATGCAGGACAATCCTAATACTTACCGCTTGACACTCACACCCGCCCAATTGAAACAGGTTGAATCTTTTCCATTTGTGGTGAAAGACTCTATCATACCAGACCTGAATTCAAGTGGTTTTGGCAATACTTACCCTTATGATACTGCCCAATTCAAATGGAGCGAAGACAATTTTGGCCCATTGTGGGTTCCTCAAAAAGGAAAGTCAATTGAGCTCAACAAAATGAATATTGCCCTCTACAAAAGGGTGATTGATGTGTATGAGAACAATGAATGGGAAGAGCGTGATGGAAAAGTTTTGATCAATGGAAAGCCATCAGCTTCCTATACATTTAAAATGAATTATTACTGGATGATGGGAGACAACAGGCACAATTCCCAGGATTCAAGGTTCTGGGGTTTTGTACCAGAAGATCATGTTGTGGGCAAGGCTTCCATGATTTGGTTCAGCTGGCAGAATGGCCCTCGATGGAACAGGATTTTCAAGTCCATCAAATAAACACCTTCAACCCAAACCTATGGACACCAGAAACATCAACATCAGTTTCAAGGTACACGCAAATGCATCTGACTTGAACGATGCAGACAATGACCTTGTGCTTCGGGCAAGGGAAGTAGCCGCTACTGCCTATGCCCCATACTCTGGTTTCAGGGTTGGTGCTGTTGCCCGCATGCCAGATGATAAGTTGGTGATGGGTACCAACCAGGAGAATGCCTCTTATCCCATTGGTATCTGTGCAGAAAGGGTACTGCTTGCTGCTGTTTCTTCCATTTCTCCCGGTCTTCCCATTGAAACCATGGCCATCACTTACCAGAGTGATGCAGTGGATACATCAGAACCCATAGCGCCCTGTGGCATGTGCAGACAGGCCTTGGTTGAATTCGAGTCAAGGTTCAATGCACCGATGCGGTTGTTGCTGACTGGAACTTCCGGGGAGGTATTTGAATTTGAAACTCCCTCAGACCTATTGCCCATGGCATTCAAGCATTATCATTTGGGCAAATAAGCCCTATTGCTTGCTTATCTCACCTGTAATGAAGCGTATAGCGGTTGCCGCAATTTGTGCCCTGTATTGGGCATTGATATATCGATCCTGTGCTTCAATCAGGCTCAGCTGTGCCTGCCTCAATTCAATTGAATTGCTTTGAAGCTTTTTGAATCGTTCTGTAGAAATGAAGTTATTCTCTTCAGCCAGTTTTACATTGCTCTCTTCAACCTGGGATACAGCAACAGCATTCTGGTATTCCTGAAAAGCAATCAGCAAATCCCGCTGTAATAATGAACGCAGTTGTTCTGTTTGCAACTCCTGTCTTTTCTGTTGAATACTGTTGACTTTCAGTTGGGTTTTGTTGATATTCCCATTGAATATGGGTATGCCTATGCCCAGTCCGATGTTGGGCCCAAAGGTTTGGTTGGTAAGAAAGAAACCAGCAGTTGATCTTGACCTGTTCAACACAGTGTTTGAATTCAGGTTTACGGTAGGCATCCTTTGTGAATTGATGATCTTTTTTTCAATCATCAAGTTAAGCTTCTCCTGTTGTGCCAACAGCAATTGTGGGTTTTGTTGGTCAATTTTGGAAACAAGGGTGTTGTATTCAATGGAAGGAATGCTGAACTGCTCTTCTTTAGGATTGAATGCTGCACCTGCGTCTTTCTTGAGCAAAGTATTCATTGAAGCCTTTGTATTGGCAACCTGTTTGTAAATGTTTTGAAGATTCACCTCCTGTGCATTCAGGTCAATTTTTGCCTGCAACATGTCTGTCTTGGCACCGTTTCCTACATTGAACCTTGTCTCTGCAATTTTCAACCTTTCTTTCGACAAATCGATGATGGCTTTGGTGGCGATCACCTGTTTATTCAACCGGATCAGGTTGTAGTAAATATTCAGCACATCAAAGATGACCTGATCAATTTGCTGAGTTACAGCAATGCTGCCCATTTTCTCCATGGCATCAAATCTTTCCAAGGTAGACCGTACCCTCATGCCATTGTAAATTCTCCAGCTGATGGCAAGATTGGCATTGATGTTACTGTTGGATACATTGTTTCTTACAATGCTGTTACCATTGGCCAATTTCTGGTTGATATTGGAATTACCTTCTGTATTGAAGATATTGCCTGCAATTGTTGGAAGACCGCCAGCATTTCCCAAGTTGTTATTGGCCTTTGCAATGTCGAGATCGGTTGAAGAAATCTGGATATCGAGGTTTTGTTTCAGCGCCATGTCAATGGCTTCCTTTGCGGTAAAACTGCTGTCTTGGGATGATACTGCATTGGCAAACAGAAGGCTCAACAACACTGCTTTAATTCTCATGGGTAGCTCTTTTTTTCCTTGAAATATAACTGTACAGCGCCGGCACTACAAACAAGGTGAGTACCAATGCAAACATCAGGCCACCGATAATGACAATACCCAACGGTATCCTGCTTTTTCCTGCTGATCCCAACGCCATAGCAATGGGCAATGCGCCAAGGGCTGTGGCAAGCGTTGTCATCAGGATCGGTCTCAAACGTGCTACACATGCGTCCAACACAGCATCAATCTTGTTCATTCCTTTTTCCCTTTGCTGGTTGGCGAACTCAACAATGAGGATGCCGTTTTTGGTAACCAGACCAATCAGCATGATGATACCAATCTGGGAGAAGATATTCAGTGACTGTCCAAAAACAGATAAACTGATCACTGCACCGGCAAGGGCGAGTGGAACGGTAATCATGATGATCAATGGATCAATAAAGCTTTCAAATTGTGCCGCCAAAACCAGGAAGATCAGCACCAGGGCCAAAAGGAAGGCATTTTGTGTATTGGAGGAACTCTCGGCAAAATCCCTTGAAGATCCACTGAGGCTGGTAGTAAAAGATTCATCCAACACTTTTTTTGAAATACGCTCCATTTCTTTGATACCGTCTCCAAGTGTTTTGCCATTGGCCAGGCCTGCAGAAACAATGGCACTCTTTAACCTGTTGTAATGGTAAATGGTTGGGGGAGTGGCCGTTTCAGAAATAGTGACAAGGTTGTCCAATTGGATCAGCTGTCCTGTTTTGCTGCGCAGGTAAAAGGATTTGAGATCAAGAGGGGCATCCCTGTCCTTTCTGTCTACCTGTCCGATGACCTCATATTGCTTTCCGTTTCTAATGAAATAACCAAACCTTCTTCCACTCAATGCAAGTTGAAGGGTATTGGAAATATCAAGAATTGAAATGCCGAGTTCCCCGGCTTTTAACCTGTCTATGGTTACCTGCAATTCAGGTTTGTTGAATTTGAGGTTGACATCATTGCCCTGGAAAACAGGACTCTTCACTACCTCATCCATGAACAAGGGAACTTTCTCTTTGAGTTTATCAAAATTTAGGTTCTGCAAAACAAATTGCACTGGCAATTGTCCTCTGCTGGATTGTCCAACTGAAATGGTCTGTTCTTGTAAAACCAGTACCCTCACATCTGTATAATCCTTGAACATTTTGTTCATGCTCTGGGCAATTTCACTCTGGCTGCGCTTTCTTTCACTGGCATCCACAAGACCCATGCTGATGGAAGCAGCATTGGCTCCGCCAGAACCAGAGAAATTCGGTGCAAAAGACAACACCACATAGCGCTCAGGGACAGAATCCATGATCTTTTCAGTGATGTCATACACAGCCCGGTCCATGTAGTCAAAGTCTGTTCCTTCTGGAGCAAGAATGCTGGTTCTCAGCCTGTTCCTGTCTTCCATGGGTGCAAGCTCAGAGGGTAGTTTTGCTCCAACAAAATAAATGGCGCCAACGCAGGCAAGAACGATGATGAAGGCAATCCATCTCTTGCGCATGAATGCAGCCAGCCATCGTTGGTATCCTGATTCCATACCCCTGAAAAAAGGCTCTGACTTGGTATAGAACCAAGAATGCTTGTGTACATTTTTCTTGGTCAGGTAGATGTTCAAAACTGGTGTGAGTGATAGCGATACAAAAGCAGAAATCAATACAGCACCGGCAACAACAATACCAAATTCCCTGAAGAGCCTGCCTACAAATCCTTGCAGGAAGATGATGGGAAGAAATACAATGGCCAGCGTGATGGATGTTGAAATAACTGCAAAATAAATCTCTTTCGATCCTTCTCTTGCCGCTTTCCATTTGTCCATTCCCTGTTCTATCTTCTTGTAGATGTTTTCTGTTACCACAATTCCATCATCCACCACCAATCCAGTGGCAAGCACCAAAGACAAGAGTGTCAATACGTTGATAGAAAATCCGGAGACGTACATGATGAAGAAAGCACCGACAAGGGCGACAGGAATATCAATCAATGGCCGGAAGGCAATGGACCATTCCCTGAAGAACAAATAGATGATGATCACCACCAATAAAATGGCAATAATCAGGGTTTCTTTCACTTCTGTGATGGCTTTCCTGACAAACTGTGTTTTGTCGTAACCCACTTCAAGAATAATGTCTTGCGGCAAGTCTTTTTTTATGACATCAATCCGTTTGTACAATTCATCTGCAATCGCAACCTGGTTGGATCCTGGCTGAGCCACCACCCCTAGGTTCACAGATCGGACATTGTTTTTCCTTGTGGCAGACTCCTCATTTTCTGGTCCGATGATGGCGTAGCCGATGTCTTTAAGGCGGATGCTTCTGCCTTCAGTCTGACGGATGATCAGGTCATTGAAATCTTCTTCAGAAGTAAGCTTTCCATAGGCCTTAACGGTCATCTCGGTTGTGTTTCCACGAACCTTACCACCCGGCAATTCTATGTTTTCGCGATCAAGGGCTGATTTTACATCCTGAATGGTGAGTTTGTATGCAGAAAGCTTTACAGGGTCAAACCAAATCCTCATGGCAGGACGCTGCCCAAAAACACTTACACCGCTGACACCCGGAATGGTCTGCAATCTTTCTTGTACAATATTTTCTGCCAAATCCGATAGTTCGAGCATTGTCCTTTTGTTGCTCTGCATTTGTATAAAAACAATCGGATCGGAATCGGAATCTTGTTTGGCAACAGTAGGAGGTGCATCAATATCTTGTGGAAGCCTCCCGGCTACCTGAGAGACCTTCTCCCTTACATCATTGGCAGCCCTTTCGAGGTCAAACCCCAATTCAAATTCTACAGTGATGCTGCTGCTTCCCTGAGAACTTGAAGAAGTGATGTTCTTGACTCCCTCAACACCATTTACCGCTTTTTCAATGGGTTCAGTGACCTGTTGTTCGATGATTTCTGCATTGGCTCCAACATAACTGGTCCTTACATTGACCACAGGAGGATCAATGGCGGGATATTCCCTGACACCCAAAAAACTATACCCTATTGCACCAAAAATGATGATTACAATACTGCATACAACTGCAAAAACCGGTCTTTTTATGCTTAATTCAGAAAGATTCATTGGGCCAGTATTGGGTTGTTACTAATTTACTTTGCTTAGTTTCACTTTAGAATCCTTCCTTATGAAGAGGAGGCCTGTAGTGATGACTGTATCACCGACCTGGAGACCGCTGGTTATTTGAACATTGTCAGCATTTCTCAATCCAGTGGTTACGCTTACAAATTCAGGTGTTCCATTGCGGTAAATGAGCAGTTGTTTTGTGCGGGCACTTGGAACAATAGATTGTGATGGCACCATAACCGCGGCATTATTTGAACCCAGGGTCAGTTCAACCTTTGCAAAGGAACCGGGTACCAGGTTATTGTTTCCATCGTTGATGGTTGCGAGTATTTTAAGGTTCCTGGTTTCAGCTTCAATCACTGTTTCTGAAGCCAGTATGGTGGCCTTGTATTCACCCTCTTTTCCTTCAATACCAAAAACTATCGACATGCCGGGCCTGATATCATTGCTGTATTTTTCAGGAATGCTGAAGCTGATTTTCTTCATGTTGACTTGGCTGAGGGTTGTAACGATATTGCCTGGAGTGATATAGGCGCCCAAGCTGATGTTCCTGAGTCCCATCCTTCCTGCATAAGGGGCCCTGATTTCTGTTTTTCCAATGTTCACCATGGTCAGCTCAATATCAGCCTTGATGTTGTTGACCTGCAAAAGACTGAGATCATAATCCTGCTGACTGATACCACTTATTTTCAGGAGTTCCCTTTGGCGTTCTTCTGTTTTCTCTGCGATTTGCAGCTGCACTTTCAATTTTTTGAGTTGAGCCTGAAGGTCTCCGTCAAATAGTTTGACCAGCAGCAGATCTTTGGCAACGGTTGAACCCTCCTTGAAATTGAGCTGGATGACCCTTCCGGATATCTCAGGACGAATCTCGGTAAGTTCATAAGGAAGTATATTGCCAGCCACTTCAATCGATGATGAAACAGTTGTGGGCTTGATGACGATGGCCTCTACAGAAAGCGGACCTGATTTGGAAGCATCCTGTGGTTTTTTGACATCTTTTTTCTCTTCACAGGCCAATAATGCCATCAGTAGGGAAAGGACTAGACTGAACTTTTTCATATTGACGAAAATAAGTTGAATTTCTTTTGAAAGATATTGAATTTGATGATTTTATGATCAAATTCCTTCTACCCAATTTTTGCACCATTTTCTACTTTCTTACCTGCCTCCAGCAGTATCACCTGGTTGTTGCTGTCGTATACCCCCAACACCAGGCATTCACTGAAAAAATTAGCGATTTGTTTGGGTGGAAAATTAACGACGGCCATTACTTGCCGTCCCAACAAGGTTTCAACTGAATAATGATGGGTAATTTGGGCGGATGATTGCTTGATACCCAAGGTGCCAAAATCAATCTCCAGTTGAAAAGCGGGCTTTAACGCTTTTTCAAAAGGCTTTACTGAGAGAATGGTACCGCAGCGGATGTCAATTTTTTCAAAATCATTCCAGGAAATGGTCATGCAAAAGGATTTGGCTAAAATTAGCCAAAACAATTGTGATGCTCGTAAAATAGCATAAAATCAGGAATTCATCGATGAAATGAGTGCCATAAGCGCTTTATGTCGTTCAGCCTCTCCTTTTGACTGTTCGGCTTTGGCAATTTCCTTGAGCCATCGTTGAACAAAATTGATGGAGTTGGAGGCAGTATAAGATACAGGTGGATGAGCAAGATTCATTTTTTTTACATAATTCTCTACATCGCTATGGGTGTATACCTGTCCATTCAAAGGATCAATGTAAAAGAGAATATCGCTGCCTTCTACACTGATGATGGAACTGCCTTCTTCAACATAGCAAAGGAGGTTCTGTTTGGGGATATCAGCCGGCAATACCGTAACGCCTAGCATTTCAGCAATGATTAGGTACAATGATGCCAGAGGAAATGTATTCGAAACCTTATTGATAAGTAAATGGGAAGGATCAAAATATGTTGTTGTTGAATGATCGAGTTCAACACCTTTATAGTTGTAATGACCAAAGATGATTTTATTGAGGATGTTGATTTCTTCCAGGGGTGTCAGATAGTCGTTCAATTCAAGCCAAATGGTTTTTCTGATTTTTTCAACCTCGAAAAACAAGCGATCCCTATCGTATTCTGGATTAAGATAGGCAGCTATGAACAAAGAGGCTTCAAGAACTGACTGATCTTCACTGTTCAGCCAATCAGTAACAGCCGTTTGCAGGCAGGAAATTGAAATCTGAGAAATGATGGAATTGATTTTGTCCACCTGAACGGGATCGTCTGTCAACTCTTGAAATTCGTTTAGCACAGGAATAACCTCCTGTCCAAATCCGATGAAACGCCTGGTGATGGTTTGGTAAACCTCATCGTCAGGATCTTCAATAAGATTCAGCAATGCATTGATTTCTCCTGTTGTGTTGATCATCAACGGATCCTTTTCAATTATTTTTTGGGTGCCCTTCTCTTGCCTCGGGTAGGGTTGGCGATGGCATGTTCAATCATTGCCTGTACCTCTTCGATACTCAAATCCTGAACATTGTCCTGCTTTTCCTTCGGAATAGGGAAGTTCTTCAGGCCTTTCTTGATGTATGGTCCATAAGGTCCCTTCAACAGTTGGATTTTTTCCTTTTCGAAGATTTTGATGGTTCTTTCATCCTTGGCTTTGCGTTTTTCCGAAATGAGTGGAATTGCAACATCAAGTGTAATCTCGTAAGGATCATATTCTTTGGAAAGTGAATAAAACTTTTTGTCGTGGGCGAGGTAAGGTCCAAATCTTCCGATATTGACCTGTATGGGCTCGTTTTCAAAATCGCCAAGAACCCTGGGGAGTTTGAACAACTCCATGGCCTGCTCCAGGTTGATGGTTTCAATGCTTTGATCGGCCTTTAGTTTGGCAAACCTTGGTTTTTCCTCTTCGGTGGTTTCACCAATTTGCACCATAGGGCCATAACGTCCCATGCGGGCAATTACACGTTTTCCAGTTGCTTCTTCATGGCCCAATTCTCTTTCACCGCTGATGCGTTCAGCCGTTTCCATGGTAGAGTCTACGTCCTTCTTGAAAGGAGCGTAGAAATCCTTGAGCATTTTTCCCCAATCCTCATTGCCATCCGCAATACTGTCAAACTCGTTTTCAATTTTGGCGGTAAATCCATAATCCAATACCTGATCAAAATGCAGTATCAGAAAATCTGTTACCACAGACCCAAGGTCTGTGGGGAACAATTTGGATTTTTCTGCACCAGTATTTTCTTGCTCTATGGCTTTTGAGATGGTATTTTTGCTGAGCTTCAATACACGATAATCCCTTTTAACACCTTCTTTGTCTCTTTTCTCAACGTATCCACGTTTAAGGATGGTTGAAATAGTTGGGGCATAGGTCGATGGTCGTCCAATGCCAAGTTCTTCCATTTTCTTTACCAAAGAGGCTTCAGTGTACCTTGGCTGTGCTCTTGTGAAGCGTTCAGTGGCCAGCATTTCATTCAATTCAAGCTGTTGACCTTTGGCCAATGGAGGGAGCATGCCTTCAGTTGATGGTTCTTCATTTTCATCTTCATCATCCCTGCTTTCATTGTAAACTTTAAGAAAGCCCTCAAATTTCATCACTTCACCTTCTGCCTTGAGCAATTCTTGTTGGGTCGAAATAGTTATTTCTGCAATGGTTTTTTCCAGCTCGGCATCGGCCATTTGCGAAGCCATGGTTCTTTTCCAGATCAATTCATACAAGCGCTGACCATCAGCGATGTCAACTGTCGGTTTGTCCATGTAGGTTGGTCTGATGGCTTCGTGCGCTTCTTGGGCTGATTCGTTTTTATTTTTGAATTTTCTTACCTGAAGGTATTCTTTGCCATAACTGTCTGTGATCTGTTTTGAAATATCACCCATGGCAGTTTCACTCAATGAAACGCTGTCAGTTCTCATGTAGGTGATATGACCGGCTTCATAGAGTTTCTGTGCAATCAGCATGGTCTTGCTTACGCCATATCCTAATTTTCTACTCGCTTCCTGCTGAAGGGTAGATGTGGTAAATGGTGCAGCAGGTGATTTTTTGGCAGGTTTCTTTTGTACATCTTTTACGGTATAGCCAGCATCAATACAACCTTGTAGAAATTGCTCAGCATCCTGTTGCGTATTTTTTTTGGCCCCTTCTGCTTTGAAAATGACCTGCTTTCCGTTGATGTCCTTTGCTTTGAAGAACCCCTCTACTTTAAAACTTCCAGTAGCCGTAAAGCCATTGATGGCTCTTTCCCTTTCAACAATCAAACGAACTGCAACACTTTGAACACGTCCTGCACTGAGGTTGCCCCTCATGCTCATTTTGCGCCAAAGAATAGGAGATATCTCAAATCCTACAATCCTGTCAAGAATACGCCTTGCCTGTTGAGCATTGACAAGGTTCATGTTGACCGTTCTTGGTTTTTCAACCGCAGCGCGGATGGCTGGCTTGGTTATCTCGTGGAAAACAATGCGCTTTGTGGTGACAGGATCAAGGCCCAACACTTCACAAAGATGCCAACTGATGGCTTCCCCCTCACGGTCCTCATCCGTTGCGAGCCAAACTTCTCCAGATTTTTTTGCAATTTGTTTCAGTTCCTTGACCACTTTTTCCTTTTCTTCAGGAACGATATACCTGGGTTTGAAGCCTTTTTTGATGTCAATACCCATCTCACTCTTCTCAAGGTCGCGGATATGACCAAAACAACTTTTCACTTCAAAGTCACTACCAAGAATCTTTTCAATGGTTTTGGCTTTGGCCGGGGACTCAACTATAAGTAGGTTTTTTGCCATTTTTTCTTTCTCTTCTGATAAGTTATCTCACCAATTGTTGAATCGATTGGCTGGGTTATTAATCCCTGAATCGATGTGCATCACGATGCAATAATAAGATAAAGCGAATGAATTCTAACAAATCTGTTCTTAAATGAAATCAATTATCCTTTTCATCACTACCGTATCTTTATAAATTTTTCTGTGTCCAAGCCCTTCAGTAATCATGAACTCAATATTGGAAGGAGAAATCGCCAACAATGGTTTTACATCCGAAAGAGGGGTGATGTCATCATCCTTATCATGGATCCAAAGTATAGGATTGGTGAGCTTTGGCGCAATCCGGTTGATGGAGTAGTGGGATATGTCATTTCCTGATTTTTTCTTGATGTAGGCATAAATCGACTCCTTTATGCTGGTATTCAATCCAAAAAAACTGCTAAACAGGTCGATGGCAGATTGGGTTTCTGTAGCTGGAGCGATCAAAACCATTTTAGCAGCAGGATTGTTATGGTTTTCCTGGTAAAGGCACAAGGCGATACCTCCGAACGAATGGGAGATGAAGCCATAAAATTTGCCCAGTTTCTCCTCCAGTACCCTGATCATCGCAGCATACTCTGGAGCAGTAGTGGTCTTTCCTTCACTGTTTCCATGTGCCTTGCCGTCCATGGCAACCACACCATATCCTTTGTTCAGCAACGAGGTAACGTACCGGTCAAAATTATAGGCCCTTGATTCGAAACCATGTAAAATCAAGATTTTCTTGTCTGATTCAGCATTCCACTGGTATCCATGAATGGCAAGTCCATCAACCTGGATCCCTAAAGTTTTCGCCTGATTAAAAATTGGCGGTGCAACGTTTCTAGGTTTTCTGTAAGGGGTACAAAATATGTTGAAAGCAACAGATGCTCCCCATTGAGAAGAAAAGAATGATGCTATTTTAATACTTGATTTTAGGGAAAAAATGGTCAGCTTCTGTGCTGTAGTCATATGAATGTATTCTGCTCTTTTGCAAATATACTGCAGTGCTTTTTGAGGAGGAGAGGTATTTATCTTGAATAGATTAACTTTGTTATTAATCTATATGCATTTATTAGAAAAACTGCAACAGGTAAAATTATTGGTTTTTGACCTTGATGGTGTATTGACCAATGGGAAAATATTGGTCATGCCCAATGGTGAATGGATCCGTGAGATGGACATAAAAGATGGTTATGCCCTACAACATGCCGTGAAGTCTGGGTTGAAGGTTGCTGTAATCACCGGGTCTTTTTCAAAGCCGGTCAAAGAAAGATTAATGAAGTTGGGGATTGAATTATTTTTTGAGAATACACCTCAAAAATCATTGATTATCAATGAATTAATCTCTAAATTACATATTGATAAATCATCTTCCCTTTTTATGGGTGATGATCTTCCTGACCTCGACGCTTTTGGCGCAGTTGGTATAAAAACATGTCCGGCAGATGCTGCTCCTGAATTAATACAACTGGCTGATTATATTTCACCCAAATCTGGGGGGAATGGATGTGTGAGGGATATTATTGAAAAGGTCCTCAGGACCCAGGGAAAATGGACGGCTACCACCAATATTCAAAGCATTTAAATGAAGGGAATTCAAAGAATCAAGGGTTTCTTTCAGTTGATCAGGTACCCCAACCTTGTCTTTATTGCTTTGACTCAATCTTTGTTTTATTACCGCATCATTATTCCTTCATTCTTGATCAATGGTCATTCAGGACAACTGTTGAAGGAAACTGATTTTTTTCTGCTGCTTGTTTCATCCTTGCTGATTGCTGCAGCTGGCTATATCATCAATGATTATTTCGACATCGATATTGACAATGTGAACAAGCCGGAAAGGTTGATTGTTGGAAAGTTGATCAAAAGGAGATGGGCGATGTTATTGCACCTGGTCTTGTCTTTTTCAGGTCTCTTTCTCACTGCAGTAGTGTCCATGCACCTGAACAATCTTTTACTCTTAGGGCTTAACTTCTTGAGCGTATTGATGTTGTTGCTCTATTCTTCTACTTTCAAAAAACGATTGTTGATTGGCAACATCATCATTTCTGTTTTAACAGCCTGGGTTGTTGGGGTATTGTTCATTACTGAAATACGATTCAATGATACTGTATACATGCAAATGAACCAGGCTTCATTGGGAAGTTTATATAAAGTGACCTTGGTTTATGCCGGCTTTGCCTTCATTGTTTCGCTGATCAGGGAAGTGGTGAAAGACATGGAAGACATGGAGGGCGATCGGAGGTTTGGATGCAAAACCATGCCAATAACCTGGGGAATACCATCCACCAAAGTATTTGTGGCTGTTTGGATCTTTGTCCTTGTTGGACTTTTTGCTGCCATTGCCTTTTATGCCATATTGAACGCATGGTCTTGGCCTTTTTATACACTATCATTTGCCATGATCATCCAGTTTTACTTCATTTTGAAAAAACTGTATCATGCCCAGCTTACGGTTGATTTTGCCATCATCAGCAAACAATTGAAACTGGTCATGATGGTTGGCATACTAACAATGTCAATTTATTTTTTATCATGAAAAAACTGATACTTGCCTCAGGATCTCCAAGAAGAAAAATGTTGATGGAGTGGGCAGAATTTAGCTTCGATGTACTTGTTTCAGATGCTGATGAGTCTTATGACCCCGAGGAGTCTCCTACCAATATTGCCATGTCCATTGCTGAAAAAAAGGTAAAAGCAGTGCTCGATCTCAAACAGGTTGACCTATCCAATTCGATCATTGTTGCTGCTGATACAATTGTGGTATTGGAAGGTGAAATCATCGGAAAACCGGTCGACAGGGCTGATGCACTTGGCATCTTAAGTCGATTGTCTGGAAAAAAACACCAGGTGATCACGGCTGTTTGTGTACAGGATGACAAGCACAAAAAGATTTTTCACGATACCACGTATGTGAGTTTTCATGTACTCTCAACGGAACAGATCATCCATTATGTAGACCAATATAAACCCTATGACAAGGCAGGGGCCTATGCTATCCAGGAATGGATTGGGGTCATCGGCATACAATCAATTGAGGGTGATTTTTACAATGTCATGGGCTTGCCAGTCAGCCGACTGGTGCATACACTGAAAGAATCGTTTTTATAGCCCTTTGTCTATTTCCAATTGAAATCCACCGATAGTTGAATGTCTGGATGAATGCTTTCTTTTACAGGGCAAGACCATGCAATCGTTTCCAGCCTTTGTTTTTCTTCGTCCGAAAAGGGTTGATCTGATGGCCAGTTGAAGCAAATATTGATGCCTGCAATTTTTCTTGGCGCATTGGACATGATCTTTTCTGTTTCAGTAAAGGCTCCTTTTAACCTTTCTTCCAGATCCTTTGCCCTGATGGCCATGGTTGTCAACATACAGGCTGCCAGGGATGTTCCAATGAGGTCTGTTGGGGAAAAACGGGCTCCTTTGCCTTGGTTGTCTGTAGGGGCATCTGTTTCAATACTTGATCCAGATTGCAAATGGGTTGCTAAAGTTCTTAGCTCTCCTGTATAAGTTACCGTAGAAGTCATGCTTTTTTTTATAAATTTACATAACATTAAGCAACCATGTTGAAACATACAGCCTTGTTCTTATCTTTTTCCTTGCTTGCACTTTTCGTAAACGCGCAACGTTTAGGCTCTTCTAAAGCTGATGCAAAGCAATCCGAAAAACTGGAAAAACGAAACAGGATCAATGCAATAATCAGGAATGAGGAAGAGGGCATACCCGCCTTCGAAAAACATTCCAATTTCAGTTTCAAAAGCAACCATGATGGCTATGGTATTCTGTTTGAAAAGGGTAAAATGAAAACGCCCTACAAATCAACCATTTTTCAATTCGAATTCGGAGAAAAGCACCATCCTAAGCAAGAAAAGCAAAGCAGTTCTGAATTTACCAACAGTGGTTTCGCCATTTTTGGAAGGCCATTTGTTTTTGGAAAGCAAAATATTTTCTACCAACTCAAGGTCGGTACAGGGCAGCAAATATTGATAGGTGGAAAAGGGAATAAAAATGGGGTAGCAGTTTATGCCATTGCAGTTGCAGGCCTTTCTGCTGGCGTCACCCGTCCATATTATATGGAGTTTTCTGCACCTGGCGGAACTGAAAAAATTAAATTTACTGAGGCCAAGCGGTCAACTTTTCTTCGTGCAGACAGGATCATAGGCGGTACTGGCCTGCAACTGGGATGGAATGAAATGAAGTTTTCACCCGGTGCTTATGCAAAAGGTGCACTTCGCTTTGATTGGGCCAGGTTCAACCAGGTTGTTTCTGCGATTGAAGTTGGCTTTGGCTTTGACTATTATGCCACAAAAATTGTCCAGATGGTTGACAATCCGGGTAAGTCATTTTTCCCCACAGGTTCCATCGGATTGGTTTTTGGTAACCGCAAGTGATGTAACTTCGCACTTTAATTATCCCATGAGTTGTGATGTGAATACCGCAGGATCCGTTCCTGAACAAAAGCAAAAAAAACCTGATTGGTTGAGGGTTCGTCTTCCCGTAGGCGAAGGTTACAAGCATGTTCGATCCCTTGTTGATACCCATAAATTGCATACCATCTGCGAGAGTGGAAACTGCCCAAACATGGGAGAGTGCTGGGGTGCAGGTACAGCAACCTTTATGATCCTTGGCAATGTTTGTACCAGAAGCTGTGGCTTCTGTGCAGTAGCTACAGGAAGGCCTGATGCAGTTGATTGGGATGAGCCGCAGCGCGTCGCTGAGGCCATCCACCTAATGAAAGTAAAACATGCTGTAATCACCTCTGTTGACCGTGATGAATTACCAGATGGAGGCAGTATTATCTGGTACAATACCATCAAAGCAGTAAAATCCCTCAATCCAGATACAACACTCGAAACCCTGATACCTGATTTTAAAGGGATTGAGGATCAGATCCAAAGAATCATCGAAGCATCCCCCGAAGTGGTTTCCCACAATATTGAAACAGTTGAACAACTTACCCGTAAAGTAAGGATCCAGGCAAAATATTGGAGAAGCATGGAAGTCTTGCGAAAGTTAAAGCAAGGCGGTATGAGAACCAAATCAGGCATCATGCTTGGATTGGGAGAACAGAAAGAAGAGGTTGTTCAGACCCTGAAAGACCTGGCTGCCAATGGCATTGATGTTGTTACCATTGGCCAATACCTTCAACCAACAAGAAAACACCTGCCTGTTCAGCGGTTTGTTCACCCTGATGAATTCAATGAATACAAGGAAATCGGATATGGACTGGGTATTGATTATGTTGAAAGTGGTCCACTTGTTCGGTCATCATACCACAGCGAAAAGCATGTGATTCCTGGCTATGGTAAGATGGCATGGGCCAAAGAAAAAGCAATGCTTCAATCAAGTTGATTGTCATATTTCTAGTCAAACTGCTTTCAGTCGATAATTACTTATCCCAGGCCAAAGCACTGGCCCCGAGTATTGCTGCATCAGATTCCTTGAGATGACTTACAAGTATCTTGACCTTGTTTTGGAATACCTGTATGAGGTTTTCTTCCATATGTCTTCTGGTGGGGTTCAAAATCAGATCGCCTGATTTTGTAAGTCCGCCAAACAGAATGATGGCCTCTGGACTGCTGAACATTACGGCATTGGCCAAAGCCAGTCCAAGGATTTTTCCTGTGAACTCAAATATCTCCATAGCCAATTTATCTCCTTTGATGGCAGCATCGTAAACCACTTTTGAATCAAGGGTTTCTTTGTCGGCTGTTCTCAGTAAACTATCCTCGGTACTGTTTTCAAGCATTTCAAGTGCTGTAAGCCTTACGCCGGTAGCAGAAGCATAACTTTCCAAAGAACCGCGTTTGCCGGTGCCTTGGTGCATTCTTCCGTCAGGAATCACAATGGTATGACCTAATTCTCCAGCAAAACCATCATGGCCATACATCAGCTGACCATTGGCCACGATTCCACTGCCAACACCTGTTCCCAGGGTAATCATGATGAAATCACGCATGCCTTTTGCAGCCCCATACATCATTTCCCCGATGGCTGCCGCATTGGCATCGTTGGTTAGTGTTACAGGAAGTTTGAATTTGTCACTCATCATTTTGGCGATGGGAATGACACCGCTCCAAGGTAAGTTGGGCGCATATTCGATATTTCCGGTGTAAAAATTTCCATTGGGTGCGCCAACCCCAATACCCCTGATTCTTCCAATTCCACCAGCCTTTTCTATGAGCTCACCCAGGTGACCATGCAGTTCATCGATGAAACCTTCAATTTCCTTGTGTTTTTTGGTGGACATTTCTCCTGAGAAAAGCACGTTTCCATCCTTGTCTACAATCCCAAATTTTGTTCCTGTTCCTCCAATATCAATGCCAATGGCCAAAGGTTGATGTACACTCATGTTAACTTTTTGAAAAAATCCATAAAAAAAGCAGCCACTTTTCAGTGGCTGCCAAGATACAAATAAATCAGTTCAAATTAATGGGATGCAGCAACTTGTGCATCAACGTCCAGGCCCTGTTTTTTCAGTACAGATTTTGTTTGAAGTGCGTGCCATGCCAGGTAGGCAAAACAGGCCAATGGTACAAGGTAAGACAGTTGGGTGAAGGTATACACGTTGGCATCCCCAGAAGGATCCAGATCAATGATTGAACCCTGGGTCGGAGGAATGATGGCCCCACCAAGGATCATCATGATCAGGAATGCGGATCCCTGGCTGGTATATTTTCCTATACCATTGATGGCTAGGGCAAAAATACAAGGCCACATTACTGCGGTACAAAGTCCGGTGCTGATGATCGCATAGTTGGCCAGCATGCCAGTGGTTGTAATGGAAATCAGCATGGCAACTGCGGCAAGAACTGAAACGGTGAGCAACAATTTGACCGGTTTGTCTTCAGCATAAAGGAAAGCAATGACTGCAATGGCAATACAAATCGGATACATCGCAAATTCACTGATTTCATTTCCTTTGATGATGTTTACAAGGAGAATCAATCCAAAAGCAGCAAAAGGTACAACAATCACAAGAATCCGCTTGACCATTTTGCTGAAATTGAATACACTAACAGCGCCCGTCCACCTGCCAATCATCATTGATCCCCAATAGAGAGAAATGAGATGGGAAATTTCAGAGTCTTCCTTTCCTCCGAAAGCATTTTTCTTGAGCAGAGCACCGAAGTTATTGTCAATGGTTACTTCCACACCGACATAAATAAAAATGGCAATCATGCCCAGCACCAACTGAGGATAAGCCATGGCACCCCATCCGGTGGGATTCTTTTTTGCTGTCACCATGGTCCAAAAAAGAATAACCAGGATAATGATCAACGAACCGCTGATGATGACACTTTTTTCAAGACCGGTAACAGATTTTGCCCAGTCTGCAAACAGAACTGGAAGGAAGATGGCGCCGATGATCAATAATACATTCATTGCCTTGGGGCTTTTCTCCAATTTCTCATCTGAGGTGGTCTTGGGGAGTTTTGCGTAGGCAAAAATCAAGGCTGCAATGATGAAAAGTCCTGCAAGAAAGAAATAAAGCGTTTGGATGTTTTCGATAGAGGCAGACTTGCCACTATCAAGGCTTCCAAACAGCAGGTAGCTGACGACCAATGGTCCGAGCAAGGTACCGAAGGAGTTTACGCTTCCGCCCATGTTCAGGCGGTGAGCGCCAGTTTCCGGAGAACCCAATCCGATGGCAAATGGTTGTGCAGCAGTCTGTTGAAGCGAGAAGCCTAGCGCAATGATAAAGAAGGAAACCAATACCAGGCCAAATGTAGCAGTACCTGAACCACTGATGTATGCCAGGGCCAATGCTCCTACAACAGAAATCAGCAATCCGTAAATGATTCCTTTTTTGTAACCAATTTTGTTCAACAAATCGGTTCCTGTGATGGTTGAGAAAACATAGAGGATCAACGACCCATAAAAATAAGCACCATAAAAGGCAGAACCGATCAACTGTGATTGGATCTGATCAAGGTTAAAAAAAGTTTTGCAAAAAGGGATGAAAATGCTGTTAGAAGCAGCGACAAATCCCCAGAAAAAGAAAACGATGATCAGCACGCCGAATTGAGACCACTTTGTTTGTTGGTTCATATGGAAGGTTGTTTTATGAATGCTCAAAATAATTATATTTATTTACGTACAAAACTTTTTGTTATCAACAATTGCATTTGATTTAATGCTAAATTTAAAAAAATCAATGCAAGCCAAGATGGACATTATTCATATCAGTGCAGAATGCTATCCTGTGGCCAAGGCTGGTGGCCTGGGAGATGTAGTGGGTTCGCTTCCCCGTTTTCAGCAGGAATTAGGGCATCATTCAAAGGTGCTCATGCCCATGTACAGGACCCCTTATCTTTACGAGCATGACTGGGAAGTGGTGCACAAGGCATCCACCAATCTTGGCCATTGGTGGTTTGATTATACCGTAATAAAAGAAAAGTCCAATGCACAAGGTTTTGAATTGTTTCTGATTGACATCAATGGTTTGCTCGACCGGGAGAAGGTATATGGTTACGCTGATGACACTGAGCGTTTTTGCGCTTTTCAAATTGCAGCAGTTCATTGGATGAATGCATGGGATGCACTGCCACAGGTGGTTCATGTACACGATCATCATGCTGCGCTTGTACCATTCATGATGCAACATTGTTATGCTTTCAAAAGGCTTCAGCATATCCCTACCATTTTAACCATCCACAATGCACAGTACCAGGGATCTTTCAGCTGGGATAAAACAGTGTATATTCCTCAGTGGGACAGCTGGAAAAGAGGGTTGCTTGAATGGAAGGGTAGCATCAATCCACTGGCATCTGGTATCAAATGTTCATGGAAAGTAACTACTGTTAGCAATTCCTATCTCCACGAACTCAGGCAAATCAGCAATGGATTAGAACCACTCTTTGAATATGAAAGAGGTAAATGCACAGGGATTCTCAATGGCATTGACTATTCTGTATGGGATCCAGCACATGACAAATATTTGACTGAACATTTTTCAATCCCTGATGCTGAAGCCGGAAAAGAAAGGAACAAGCGTATACTTTGTGACAAATTCGGATTGGATCCACAAAAACCACTGTTTATTTTTATTGGCAGGCTGGTAGGGGAAAAGGGTGCAGACCTGCTGCCACAGGCGATTGCCGACAGTTTTACATTCATCGGAAGAAAGATGAATTTTCTTGTTTTGGGCAATGGAGAAGCAGAAACAGAGGTCCAATTGACACAATTAAAATCCAGTGCCAAGGGTGATTATAATGTATTCATTGGGTATAATGAAACACTGAGCCATTTGATGTATGCCGGTGCTGATTTTCTTGTCATGCCATCCAGGGTTGAACCCTGTGGCTTGAACCAGCTTTATGCCATGAGATATGGAACCATTCCTGTAGTGAGAAGTACGGGTGGACTCAAAGACACAGTCATTGATATTGGAGAACCTGGTGGATATGGTATCACCTTCAATGATGCTGCAGTTGGAGACATCACCCATGGTATTTACCGGTCAGTTTCTCTTTACAGACAAAAAGAAGTTTTTCGCAGTATAAGAGAAAAGATTATGGCGTTAGACTTCAGCTGGCATCGGAGTGCAGAGGAATATGTTTCCCTTTACCAAAGTTTTCAGTAAATTAGACGATATTCAAACAGACCATGAACAAGAATGTAATAGCAGTTATACTCGGCGGTGGGGCAGGATCAAGATTATCACCCTTGACATCAACCAGAAGCAAACCTGCTGTACCCATTGCAGGTAAATACAGGCTTGTTGATATTCCCATTTCTAATTGCCTGAATTCAAATATTGGAAGAATGTATGTGTTGACGCAGTTCAACTCAGCTTCTTTGAACAAGCATATTAAGAATACGTATCATTTTAGTGCATTCAGCTCTGCATTTGTAGACATCATTGCTGCTGAACAAACTCCTGATAATCCTACCTGGTTTCAAGGCACTGCAGATGCGGTAAGACAATCCCTGAGGCATATCAACCAACAGGACTTCAGCCATGTGCTGATCCTTTCCGGAGATCAGCTGTATCAGATGGATTTTCAGGAAATGATTGATAACCATGTGCGTAGCAAGGCTGATATTTCCATTGCAACAATACCTGTCAATGCCAAAGAGGCAACAGAGTTCGGCATCCTAAAAAAAGGAGAGGGGGGAATCATTGAGGCCTTTATCGAAAAACCCCAAGCTGAATTGCTACCTGATTGGGTAAGCGATACGGGTGAGGCCATGCAAACACAGGGTAGAAATTACCTGGCCAGCATGGGTATTTATATATTCGGTCGCCAGGTTTTGTTTGATCTTCTTCAAGAAGAAATCAAGGATGCCACTGATTTTGGCAAGGAGATCATCCCTTACTCAATCAGCAAGCACAATGTGGTCAGCTTTCAATACGAAGGTTACTGGACTGATATTGGAAACATTCATTCATTTTTCGAAGCCAACCTGGCCCTCACACAGGATGTTCCTGAATTCAATCTTTTTGACAACAACAAAGCCATCTATACAAGGGCAAGGATGTTGCCCCCGGCAAAAATCAGTGGAACCACACTTGAAAAAACCATTGTTGCTGAAGGGTGTATCATCAATGCTTCAAGGGTTGAACATTCTGTACTTGGCATCAGGACCAGGATCGGCTACGGATCGACAATAGTGAGTTGCTACATCATGGGTACTGATTTTTATGAAACCTTGGATGAGATGAATACCTCTGTGAGCAATGGACTCCCTAAGCTTGGTATTGGGGAGCGGTGTTATATCAAAAATTCAATCATAGACAAAAATTGCAGGATTGGAAATGATGTTCGCATCAACGGTGGTAAACATCTGGCCAACGCAGAACATCAACTTTATTCAATCAAGGAAGGTATCGTCGTGGTCAAAAAAGGGGCAGTAATTCCTGATGGCTTCGTGATTTAAGTGAATGTTCAGTTTATTGGGTTGTCAGCTTTTTCGTACCTTCTTATCAATACCATGACTGATAATTTTATCACAAAACCCACCAGGTTAGCTTTTCATTCAAAGTCATTTCAGATATTTGAGTGAAGAATTAAACCTGTTCAATGCATCATTCTAACGAGAAAGAGATCAGTCCAAAACCTTACGAGGAAGTTCATTTTATTCAAACTTCTGGACCCGTTTGGAACTATTCTTTTTTTTCTGAGGAGATCATCAACAATTTTCAACAAGGCACCCTTTACAATGCCTATCAATTTTTTGGAAACAAACAAATTGAGGTATTGGGTACTGATGGTACATATTTTGCAGTTTGGGCACCCAATGCAACCAGGGTTAGCATTGTAGGAAATTTCAACAATTGGCAAGATGGCATTCATCCTCTTTTTGTAAGGTTAGACAAATCAGGTATCTGGGAGGGTTTTATTCCCAACTGCAAAAGGGGAGAAGTTTACAAGTATTCCATTCATGGTTTCGAAGGAAAAATCATGCAAAAGGGCGATCCTTATGCTCATTTTTGGGAGAAGAAACCCCTTACAGCCAGCATCACATGGAATTTTGAATATGATTGGAAAGACTTGCAGTGGATGGAAACCAGGGAGAAACACAACTCACTAGAATCTCCATATGCTGTGTACGAAGTGCACCTGGCCAGTTGGATGAGGCCAGACCCTCTTGATGAGGAATCTTATTTCAGTTACTGGCAAATTGCCCAGCGACTGGTTCCGTATGTGAAGCAGATGGGATTTACCCATGTGGAGTTTATGCCTGTTATGGAGTATCCGTTTGATGGTAGCTGGGGATATCAGGGCACAGGATATTTTGCGCCGACTTCTCGCTTTGGAAACCCTGAGGAGTTCATGGCCATGATTGATTTTTTTCACCAGGAAGGTATAGGGGTTATCCTGGATTGGGTTCCATCTCATTTCCCCTATGACAGCCATGGTCTATTTATGTTCGATGGAACGCATACTTATGAATATGCTGACATGCGCAAAGGATATCATCCTGATTGGAACAGTTATATTTTCAATTACAAGCGGGGTGAGGTTAGGTCTTTCCTGATCAGCAATGCCCGTTTCTGGCTGGACAAGTTCCATATTGATGGCCTGAGGGTTGATGCAGTTTCTTCCATGCTCAAGCTGGATTATTCCAGAAATGAAGGAGAGTGGGAGCCAAATGAATTTGGTGGAAATGGCAATATCGAAGCCATTGCCTTTTTGAAAGACATGAACCAGATGGTTTATCGGGATTTTACCGGAGTGCAAACAATTGCAGAAGAGGCCACCAATTGGCCTGGTGTTTCCAAGCCTACTTATGCAGATGGGCTAGGATTTGGAATGAAATGGATGATGGGGTGGATGCACGATACCCTCCGGTATTTCAAACAGGATCCTTTGTACAGGCAATTCCAACAAAATCAGCTGACATTTAGCATGATGTATTACCATGATGAAAATTTCATGCTTCCCCTCAGCCATGATGAAGTGGTGCATGGAAAATCGCCCATGATTTACAAGATGCCAGGGGATGAATGGCAGAAGTTTGCCAACCTAAGACTTCTCTATACATATATGTTTGCCCATCCTGGAGCAAAACTCCTCTTTATGGGCAATGAATTTGCACAGACTGATGAATGGAACTATAAAACATCCTTAAGATGGGACCTGCTGGAGCATCCAAGCCATGCCGGTATGAAGGCCTGTGTAAGGGATTTGGCGCATCTGCTTAAACAGGAGCCAGCATTGTATGAACAGCAATTCAATCAGGAAGGGTTTACCTGGCATGACCTGAATCATCAGGAAGAATCTGTTATCTGTTTCAGGAGGATGACCCAGAATGCTCAGCAGGAGCTGATGGTTGTTTTGAACTTAACTCCCCAAGAAAGGCCTGAATGGAAGCTAAGTGTAAGCTCATTAGATCAGTGGAAGGAAATATTCAACAGTGATGAGAAAAACTACTGGGGTACGGGTAATTACGTAAACAACACGGTTATTTCCCCTATTTATCAAAAAAATGCAGAATTGTATGAAATAAAAATATCTCTGCCTCCGTTAGGTGGATGTATTCTGAAAAGAATCAATCCAAATCTAAATCCATCCTAATGAAAAAGTTATTCCTTTTGGCAATTGCATTTGTTACAACATTTGGGGTATTTGCAAAAAATGCCGATGACAGTGTAAAAGTTCTCCTCCAAAAGGCAAAGATTGAGCAGGAAGCCGGACGACACAAATTGGCCCTTGAATTGCTTCAGATGGTAGTCGCAGTCAACCCCAACTTGATTGAAGCCCAAAGGGCATTAGGCATTGAAGCACTGGAAGTAAGGCAGATTGATCTTGCCCGCCAGTCTTTCCTCACTGTTTTGGCCTCCCAACCCAATGATGCAGTTGCTCTGGAAAAGGTTACAGAGATTTTTTACAATTTTCGCAAATGGGATGATGCCATCAAATATGGTCAGAAATTATTGACCCTTAATATCGGAAAGCGCGTGAATTTCATGATAGGCAGGAGCATGTATGAGAAAGAGGATTTTGCGCAGTGTTTCAAATACCTCGAAGCTGCCTTCGTTGAAGAGCCAAAAAATGCTGATATCCCTACTATGTTCGCAAGGGCCTTGGTAGACATGAGCAACTTCAAAGCTGCTGCCAGATATTACCTTGAAGCATTGAAAATTGATACAGGCAACAATAGGTTGATGAACGAATTAGGGATGACCTATTCTGCCATGAATGATGAACCGACTGCAGTCAAATACTATGAAATGGCCATGGAGAAAGGATACAAGGTTGACAACAATTTTGTAGAAAATCTGTCCAACGCTTACATCGCAGCAGGAATGCCCCAAAAAGGAATGCAGATGTTGTTGAAATTATTGGAGAAAAGACCTGGTGATATTGATTTACTGAACAATGTTGCAAACAATTACTATAGCCTTGGAAACTTTAAAGAAGCCATGAATTACTGGGATAAAGTGCTGTACCTTGACAGGGAAGAAGCAAGAGCCCTTTACATGATTGGCATGAGCTATATCAAAATGGGAGACAAGAACAAAGGTGCTACACTTTGTAACAAAGCAATAGAAATGGACCCAAGCCTGAAACAATTCAGGAACGTCAGTGGTGGCCCCTTTGGAAGATAAAATTCAAAATGGTTAGGATTTATATTTTAGCCCGGGGAAATGTAAGATTTACATTTTCTCGGGTACTTTTATGCCCAGCAAATCCATTCCACTAGCAATGATGGTTGCCACCAGGCTAGAAATTTTCAGTCTTAATTGTTTTTTCTCCTCGGATTCAGCATTGCCAATGCTCAGCGCCGCATAGAAGGAGTTGAAGGATTGCGCCAACTGAAACAAATAGGTTGCAATAACAGATGGATCAAAATCATCAGCTGCTTGTTTGAGCACTACCTCGTAATGTTCTGTCAACAAGAGCAAATCTTTTTCAGCTTTCAGCAAAGGACTTGGGAAATCTTTACAGGCAGCATCAACCGTAGATTTTCTCAATACCGATTTGATCCTTGCATGGGTGTATTGTACAAATGGACCAGTGAATCCATGGAAGTCAATCGATTCTTCAGGATTAAAGATCATTTTCTTTTTGGGATCTACACGGAGCAGAAAATATTTCAAGGCGCCAAGACCAATGGTGTCATACAATTCAACCAGCTCATGCTCACCAAAATCCTTGACCTTGCCAAGGTTCTGTGTATGCTCCCTTGAAATGGAAACCATCTCATCGATCAGGTCATCAGCGTCTACAACAGTACCTTCACGGCTTTTCATTTTTCCGGTAGGTAGTTCTACCATGCCGTAAGAAAGGTGGTGAATGCCATCGGCATAGGGAAGGCCCAATTTCTTGCAAATCAGCTGAAGCACTTTCATGTGGTAATTTTGCTCATCACCAATCACATAAATGCTCTGGTCCATGCCAAATTCGTCATATTTTTTCTGGGCAAGACCAATATCCTGTGTTATGTATACAGAAGTTCCGTCCTTGCGGAGTACCAGTTTTTCATCCAACCCCTCATCTGTCAAGTTTATCCAAACACTTCCGTCGGTTTTCTTATAAAAAACACCTTTGGTGAGTCCCAGTTCCACCGTGTCTTTGCCCAGCAAGTAGGTTTCACTTTCATAATAGGTTTTGGCAAAATCAGTTCCGATTCTTTTGTAGGTTACATCAAATCCTGCATATACCCATTGGTTCATTTTTTTCCATAAATCAATGACTTCAGGCTTTCCATTCTCCCAATCGAGCAGCATCTGTTGGGCCTCTTTCATAATTGGCGCATCTTTTTCAGCTGCTGCCTTGTCTACTCCCTCTGCTATGAGTTGCTCAACTTCCAGTTTATAAGCTTCATTGAACTTGACATAATAATCACCTACAAAATGGTCTCCCTTTGTGCCTGTTGACTCTGGCGTGGCCTGGTTGCCATACCTGTTCCAGGCAATCATGCTTTTACAAATATGGATGCCACGGTCGTTGACAATGCAGGTCTTGAAAACATCATATCCATTGGCTTTCAGGATCTCTGCAATACTTCTCCCGAGAAAATTATTTCTCAAATGACCCAGGTGAAGCGGTTTGTTGGTATTGGGCGATGAATACTCAACCATGATCTTTTTACCATTGAGTGGAGCTTTTCCAAAGCAGGGATCCTGGTAATGTTTGTTCAGCATATCAAGCAAAAAGGCAGGCTGAATGGTGAAGTTTAAAAAACCCTTGATGATGTTGAAGGAATCAAAAAAATCAGGATCATCAGCAATCATTTTGTTGCCCAGTGCATTTCCCAATGTTTCCGGCGATGATTTGAGTTGTTTGATCAGCGAGAACAATACAATCGTATAATCACCTTCAAATTCTGGTTTTGTTGGGCTGACCTGAAAATCACGTTCTGTGAAACGGATTCCATGGAGCGATTCAATTGCCTCGATTGCCTTTTCTCTGATGATTTTGCTCAGCATAATTGATAAGATTGGTGCAAATGTACGATTCCCTTAATTTTATAGCATGTTGAAACATTTGATCCAATTCATGCTTTGTTTGCCATGCCTGGCCTTTCTCAACCAGTCAGTTTCTGCACAAAACAAAAAAATAGATCTTCAGGGCCACCGCGGCTGCAGGGGATTGATGCCTGAAAACACGATTGCAGCCCTGCTGCATTCTATTGACCTAGGGGTTACTACGCTTGAAATGGATGTTGTCATTACCAAGGATAACAAGGTGATCCTCTCGCATGAACCCTTCATGAACCCTGAAATTACAACTCCGCCAACAGGTAAGCAGTTCTCATCGTCCAAGGATAAATCTTATAATATTTATGCGATGACCTATGAGGAGGTCTCAAAATGGGATGTTGGAATGAAGTTTCACCCCAATTTCCCTTTGCAGAAAAAGATGTCCGCCATCAAGCCTTTGCTCAGTGAGGTGATTGCTGCAGTAGAGGAGTATACAAAAGCCAAAAAGCTTAAACCACTCAACTATAACATTGAGACAAAATGTGCACCTTCGACAGATGGGATTTCTCACCCCAACCCTGAAACTTTTGTGAAGCTCTTGATGGATGTTATTACCCAAGGGAAAATCTCTAAGAGAACCATCATCCAGTCCTTTGATAAAAGAACCTTACAGGTTTTGCACCAATCCTTTCCATCCATCAAAACATCCTATTTGTTTGGTGGATCCATTAAAAAAACACCAGAGCAATTGGTGGCTGATCTTGGTTTTCGTCCCGATATGTTGAGTCCTGTTTATCCGCTGATTGATATGGCCTTCATCGAAAACTGCAGGAAACTCAACATAAAAGTGATTGCATGGACTGTCAATGAAGAAAAAGACATCGAAAAAATGGCAGCATTGGGTGTAGACGGCATCATTTCAGACTATCCAGACAGGTTTAATGTCCTCAAATACCGTTAATTCTCTGCTGAATCATCAGCTTTCCTGCCTTTTTGGTAATTTTGCGTTTCACAAGAAGCCATGCATACAATTGAAGTAACAGACAAGCATGTTGTTCAACAATTCCTTGAGCTCCCATTTTCCATTTACAGGAATGATGCACAATGGGTCTGTCCATTGATGAATGATATCGAGTCAGTATTTGATCCCCAAAAAAATAATTTTTTCAGCTTTGGCAAATGCATCAGGTGGATACTTGTCGACGAAAACAATCATCCCATTGGCAGGATAGCAGCCTTCATCAATGAGAAAAAGGCCTATAATGAAGAAGAACCGACCGGTGGATGTGGTTTTTTTGAATGCATTGATGATCAAACAGCTGCTAATCTGCTTTTTGATCAGGCGAAGACCTGGCTGGAATCTCATGGTATGAAGGCCATGAATGGTCCCATCAATTTCGGAGAAAATGACATGTGGTGGGGGCTTTTGGTTGATGGCTTCTCCAGCCCATTTTATGGGATGAATTACAATCCGCCCTATTATAAAACCCTTTTTGAATCATACGGATTCAAAGTTAAATACGATCAAATATCCAATAGAATTGATGTTCGAAAAGGCTTGCCTGAAAAAGTAGCTAAAATTTCCAGCTGGGTAGCCAAGAGAAATGGCTACATTTTTCGTCATCTCGATACTACAGATATTCCCAGGTTTTCAAGAGATTTCAAGGAGATTTACAACGATGCCTGGAAGGACTTCGAAAATTTCACGACGGTAACCGATGCAACCATTGAGGAAACCATCAACAAAATCAAACCTGTGATGGATCCCAACCTCATTTGGTTTGCCTATACGGCCAAAGATGAGCCTGTTGCCTTTGTCATGATTCTTCCAGACACCAATGAACTGATCAAAGGGCTCAATGGCCGCTTGGATTTACTGGGGAAGCTAAAATTTGTTTGGAACAAGTTTACTGTCAAACACAAGAGAATGCGTGCGGTCATCATGGGAACCAAAGAACAGTACCGCAACATGGGTCTTGAATCCTGCCTTTTCATGAAGCTGCAAGAATATACCAGGCCATTGAAGCATTATGAAGAACTTGAATTGTCCTGGGTGGGCGATTTCAATGCCAAAATGCTTGCTTTGCACGAAGCCGTGGGAGCTACTTATTCCAAAAAGCATACCACTTACATTCGCAAATTTTAACCTGTTCAACCCTTTTTTTGAAACCATTGATTGACAATATTCTCGATTTTTTTTATCCACTTTTCAAAAGGTTTTTTGATCAGACAACCTATAGGTATGCAGTCTGTGGGGGAGTAAACACTGTTTTTGATATTTTTCTTTTTTTCATCAGCTATAATTTTATCCTTGACAAGCAAAACTTGGATCTTTCATACATAGTGATCAGTCCACATATTGCGGCTTTTCTCATGTCATTCATAGTGAGTTTCCCCACTGGATTTTTTTTGATGCGCTTTATTGTTTTTACTGCTTCGCCTTTGCGTGGCCGGGTACAATTTTTCAGGTACCTGCTAACAGTGAGTGTCAGCTTGATGCTTAATTATTTCTTCCTCAAGCTTTTGGTGGAACATTTTCACCTTTATCCCACCGTTTCAAAACTTATCACTACTTTTTTTGTGATTGCATTTAGCTATATCTCCCAAAGGCATTTCAGTTTTAAATCAACCAAGGCGTCAATATGACGAACGATACTCATACGTTTGATGTATTGATTATTGGTGCAGGACCCATCGGTTTGGCCTGTGGCATTGCCTGTGCAGAGAATGGTTTATCATATTTGATCGTTGATAAAGGCCCACTTGTTAATTCCCTTTACAACTATCCACTCAACATGACCTTTTTCTCCACTGCTGACAAGTTGGAAATTGGCAATGTTCCCTTTATTTCACACAGCTCCAAACCCACCAGATCGGAAGCTTTGGAATACTACAGAAGAGTGTCTATGCATTGGAAGCTGAACCTTGCATTGTATGAAGCAGTGGAATCCGTTATACCCTCAATGAAGATGTTTACGGTAAAAACATCAAAAGCAGTTTATCAAGCCAACAATATCATCATTGCAACTGGCTTTTATGATATTCCCAACCTCATGCATGTTCCGGGAGAAGATTTGCCTAAGGTGCACCACTATTACCGAGAACCGCATGTTTATTATGGTCAGAAAATTATTGTGGTAGGAGCTGCCAATTCTGCAGTGGATGTTGCCATGGAAACATGGCGAAAGGGTGCAGAAGTGACGATGGTTATTCGGGATGAGCAAATCAGGGAATCTGTAAAATATTGGATTCGACCAGACATCGAAAACAGGATCAGTGAAGGCTCGATCAAAGCCTATTACAATGCCTCAATTGCTGCCATCAGGGAAACTGAGGTAGACATATCAACACCCGATGGTATTGAAACTATTTCCAATGATTTTGTACTTGCCATGACAGGATATCTCCCTGATTTTGATTTTTTGGCTTCCATCGGCATTGCGGCAGGTACCGATACCTACCAAACACCTGTGCACGATCCAGTGACCATGATGACCAACGTTGAGGGTGTTTATCTGGCCGGGGTGATTTGCGGTGGGCTCAAAACCAACAAATGGTTCATTGAAAACTCCCGCCACCATGCTGATCTGATCATCACTCATATCCTCCAAAAAAGCTGACCGCAATCATATTTCTCCTTTTTTATGCCATTTTGATCAATAAAAACATTGATAATGATCTGTTTGTCATGCTTTTGAATTGAAAACTGACAAGATTTCCTGATTTGATGAACGGCATATCTCTTGCAGATTACGTTTATCTAAAATCTTAAATATGGCAAAAATCATTGGAATTGACCTAGGAACGACCAACAGTTGCGTTTCCGTAATGGAAGGTAACGAACCAGTTGTTATCGCCAACGATGAAGGAAGAAGAACTACCCCCAGTGTTGTGGCATTCCTTAAGAATGGCGAACGCAAAGTG
>JBIIQT010000050.1:0-17402 GCA_044341875.1 Chitinophagaceae bacterium
ATTTCACCAGATGGTTAAGCCCTTTCTCAAAAACAGAAAAATTGACAAAAGGCATGTATTGGGTTGCCCAGAATGAATTCTTCTTCAATGCTGCAGGAGCAAGCCATGCCAACCGAAAACTGTTCGACCAGTCAAGAACCTATGCCGGAGCCGGTTACCGCCTGAGCAAACAAGCCGACCTGGAAATTGGCTACATGTTGGTCTATATTGAGGGCAGAAACAAGGAATATACCACTAATAACATCATACAGCTTTCCAGTTTCCTTCGTTTATAAGAAAGTTTTTCGCACATTTGCAATAGAATAGCCCCAAAAATGCATCAAGCCGTTTACACCACGATACTGGAAAACAAAAACAAAGGAAAAAAATCCTTTGCTGTATTGGTTGATCCAGACAAAACATCTGTTTCGAAAGCAGATGAATTGATTCGTTTGTGCATTGCAGCCTCGGTGGATTTCATTTTTGTTGGTGGCAGCCTGGTGGTCAGCGACCATCTGGAGGAACTGGTGCAACATATCAAGAAGGAATGTTCCATTCCGGTGGTCCTTTTCCCAGGGAGCCCATCACAGGTTACCCCCTTTGCTGACGCCCTGCTCTATCTTTCCCTGATATCAGGAAGAAACCCAGAGTTATTGATAGGCCAACACGTAGTGTCTGCCCCCGTTGTCAGAAAAAGTGGCCTTGAAGTGATGTCTACGGGGTATATGGTGATTGATGGTGGGGCTCCCACAACAGTTTCATACATCAGCAACGCCAATCCCATTCCGTCTGATAAGAATGAAATCGCAGTTTGCACGGCAATGGCCGGTGAAATGCTTGGGCTTAAACTCCTGTACATGGATGCGGGTAGCGGCGCCAAAAAGCCCATTCCAGCTGCCATGATAGCAGCAGTTTCATCCCATACCGCCATTCCACTGATCATCGGTGGAGGCATTACCACAGCAGAAAAAGCATACGAAAACTGCAAGGCAGGTGCCGACATCATAGTCGTTGGCAATGCCATTGAGAAGGATCCTGCACTGATCAAAGAAATCAGCCTGGCCATCCACGCCAGTTCAGCATCAGACCAAACCGTCCCTGCGTACTAAACTTGTGCCTGATTTTAGCCTTTTTTCTAAAAAAAATCAGTTTATTTGCAACTCACAATTTTTCTTTACAAGACAGACACAGAAAAATGATTAAAAACCTGACCTCTTCATCAATAGCAGAAACGGCTCCTGCCGCTTCCATGCGTTGGGTTTTTGCTGTACCAAACGGAACAGTTTTTTTACGCCGACCGATTCCATTTTTGGTACGACGTTGATAGATACCACCCCCCTGAGTCCGACACAAGTCGTTTAACCGGTTCAGCCCTAAGTGGCTTCATCCGGCAACAGTCAATTTTTCAATTCGCCGCAAAAATGGAACAGCAAAAACAAGTTTTCGATATACATATCGCCAGTGAGCAGGATTACGGTTTTGCCGAAGAGATCTGCCTGGAAATGGAAGAATCTGCAAAAGCCCGTGGAACAGGCATAGCCAAAAGAAGCCCAGATTATATCCGCCAAAAAATGAGCGAAGGGAAAGCGGTCATTGCCCTTTCGCAGGCGGGAGAATGGGCAGGATTTTGTTATATAGAAACATGGGGACATGGAGAATATGTGGCCAATTCCGGACTGATTGTAAAGCCCACATTGAGGAAAAGCGGATTGGCCAAGTTGATCAAACATACTGTATTCAAGCTCAGCAGGTCCACCTATCCCGATGCAAAAATATTCGGGCTCACCACAGGCTTGGCAGTCATGAAAATCAATTCTGAACTGGGATACGAACCTGTTACCTATTCAGAACTCACACAAGATGAGGACTTCTGGGCAGGATGCAAAAGTTGCATCAATTACGAGATCTTGATGAGCAAAGAAAGAAAAAATTGCATGTGCACAGCGATGCTCTATGATCCCAAAGACCATTATGAGCCCGAAGAAACCAAACAGTTTTTTGAGGAAAATGCAAAAGGCCTTGAGCGGTTGCTCAGGTTCAGGGAATGGAAACTCCTGAAATCTTTTCTCAAAAAAGATGAAAAATCTTCCAAGTCTTTTAAGAGCCTCCTATCACCATTTTTCAATTTCTAAAGCAAGCGATACCATGTCAAAAAAAGTAATACTCGGATTCAGTGGCGGATTAGATACCACCTATTGTGTGAAATACCTTTCTGAAGAAAAAGGCTATGAAGTGCACAGCATCATCGTCAATACTGGCGGCTTTACAGAAGAAGAACTGACCAATATCGAAAAGCATGCACATGCCCTGGGTGTTGCTTCCCATACCACCGTAAACGCCGTAAAAACATACTATGACAGGATCATCCGGTTCCTGGTGTATGGCAATGTGCTCAAAAACAATACCTATCCCCTGAGTGTTAGTGCTGAGCGCCTCAGCCAGGCCATCCATATCGCTGAACATGCACAAAAACTAGGCGCTGACGCTGTAGCTCACGGCAGCACAGGTGCAGGAAATGACCAGGTCCGGTTTGACATGGTCTTCCACATCATGATTCCGGGCGTAGAAATCATTACTCCGATTCGAGACCTGAAACTGAGCCGTGAGCAGGAAATTGAGTACCTGCAGTCCAAGGGCGTCAACATGAATGCTGAAAAGGCCATGTACTCCATCAACAAAGGACTTTGGGGAACAAGTGTGGGAGGCAAAGAAACCCTTTCTTCAAAAGGCATGCTACCTGAATCCGCATGGCCAACACAGGTTACCAAACATGATGCAGAAGAGGCTGTGCTTGGTTTTGAGAAAGGCCAACTTGTTTCAGTAAATGACAGAACATTCGATCATCCTTCTGAGGCCATACAATACCTTCAATCGATTGCAGGACCATTCGGTATTGGTCGTGATATTCATGTTGGCGACACCATCATCGGCATCAAGGGAAGGGTTGGATTTGAAGCCGCCGCACCCATGGTGATCCTCAAAGCGCACCATGCATTGGAAAAGCATGTCCTCACCAAATGGCAGTTGCAATGGAAAGATACCCTTTCACAGTTCTATGGCAACTGGTTGCATGAGGGCCAAATCATGGATCCGGTAATGCGCGATATTGAAGCCTACCTTGAACATTCTCAGGAAAATGTAACAGGAAAAGTATTTGTTCAGTTGATGCCATACCGGTTCCAGGTCATTGGCATCGAATCTTCCTATGACCTGATGAACAGCAAGTTTGGGAAGTATGGCGAAATGAATTCAGGTTTCACTGGCAATGACGTTAGAGGCTTCAGCAAAATCTTTGGCAACCAAACCATTATTTGGAACGCAGTGCAAAACGAAAATAAAAAAGATTAAATTCAATCCCATGGACAAGAAGATCAGGATCGGCATCATCGGCGGGGCAGGCTATACGGGCGGTGAATTGATTCGACTGCTTCTTGTTCATCCGTTTGCCACAATGGCCTTTGTACACAGCAAAAGCAATGCAGGCAATCCTTTGCACCATGTACACCAAGACCTGCTGGGTTCAACCGATCTGGTTTTTTCCGGTGAAATCAATAACAACATCGATCTTCTTTTTCTTTGCCTGGGACATGGCGAATCCACCAGATTCCTGAAAGAAAATACCATTGACGCTGGCATCAGGGTCATTGACCTGGCCAACGATTTTAGGCTCAACAATGATGCCAGCCAAGGTGACAGAACCTTTGTGTATGGCTTGCCAGAAATCAACCAGACAAAAATTGCCACTGCAAAAAACATTGCCAACCCTGGTTGTTTTGCAACAGCCATTCAACTGGGATTGTTGCCGATGGCCAAAGCAGGAATGCTGGGTGAAGTATATACAACCGGCATCACAGGCTCTACAGGTGCCGGGCAATCATTGAGTGCCACCAGCCATTTCAGCTGGAGGGCCAACAATATCCAGGCCTACAAAACATTGACACACCAGCATGTTGCGGAAATTCATCAGTCATTGCATCATTTGCAAAATGATGAGCAGCCTACTGTGAACTTCGTGCCCTGGAGAGGTGATTTCACAAGAGGCATCTTTGTGTCCTCCACCATCAGCACAGATCAATCCCTTGAAACCATCCAGGCATTGTACAAGGAGTTTTACAAAGACCATCCTTTTACCATCATGGCAGACAAGCCGATTGCCTTGAAACAAGTGGTGAATACAAACAAGTGTGTGATCTATATCGAGAAGGAAGGCAACAAGATTGTTGTGCACAGTGCCATTGACAACCTGCTCAAAGGTGCCAGCGGACAAGCAGTGCAGAACATGAACATCCTTTTCGGTCTGGATCAATCAACAGGACTCAACCTAAAGGCATCGGCCTTTTAACACAACATCATGAAAACATTTGACGTTTACCCCATCAACGATATCACCATCACCCATGCAAAAGGCACCAGGGTATGGGATATCAACAATACCGAATACATGGACCTCTATGGAGGCCATGCTGTCATCAGCATCGGTCATACCCACCCTCATTGGGTCAAACGCATAGAGGACCAGCTGCACCAGATTGCATTTTATTCCAACTCCATCAGGATCCCCTTGCAGGATGAACTTGCGGAAAAACTTGGTGAAGTCTCAGGAAAAAAAGACTTTGATCTGTTTCTATGCAACTCAGGTGCAGAGGCCAATGAAAACGCGCTCAAGCTTGCCTCTTTCCATACTGGAAGAAAAAAAATTGTTGCCTTTACAAAGGCATTCCATGGCAGAACTTCATTGGCCGTAGCGGCTACAGACAATCCGAATATTGTTGCCCCAGTCAATGAAACCAACAACATCAGCTTTCTTCCTTTCAACGATATTGAGGCGCTGGAGATGCATTTCAGGCAAGAGGGAAATGAAATTGCTGCCGTAATTGTAGAAGGCATTCAAGGTGTAGGCGGCATCAATGTGGCCAGCAATGCATTCCTTCAGGCCATCCGCAAGCAATGCGATGCATACGGAGCAATCTACATTGCAGACAGTGTGCAGTGTGGTTACGGACGATCCGGAAAATTCTTCAGCCACGATTTTGCAGGTGTGGATGCAGACATTTATTCCATGGCCAAAGGAATGGGCAATGGCTTCCCCATCGGAGGCATCATCATCTCACCTAAAATCAAAGCCAAGCATTTCATGCTGGGTACCACTTTTGGAGGAAATCACCTGGCCTGCGCTGCAGCACTGGCGGTGCTGGAAGTGATTGAACAGGAATCGTTGATGCTTAACGCTGAAAAAATCGGAAACTACCTTCAATCGGCGCTAAAAGATATACCCGAAATCAGTGGTGTCAGGGGTTATGGACTGATGATTGGCTTTGATGTGCCAGACTCGCACAAGAACCTCAAGAAGGACCTGCTTTTCAAACACAGGATTTTTACAGGGGAAGCAAAACCAAATGTAATCAGGCTGCTCCCCTCACTGGCTTTGACGATGGAGGATGCCAGCTCTTTTATTGATGCATTGAAATCAGCGATTGCCTAGTACCAATAATAAAGCCATCATGAAACAATTCATTTCAGCCCATGACGTACAGGATATCCCAGCATTGATCAGGAAAGCCCTTGATTACAAGGCCAATCCATGGAAAGACGAAATGCTGGGCAAGCACAAAAGAATTGGATGCCTTTTTCTGAACCCAAGCATGCGCACAAGGTTGAGCACGCAGGTTGCCGCGCAACAACTGGGCATGGAAACTGTGATTTTCAATGTTGGCAATGAAGGCTGGTCGCTGGAATTTGAAGAGGGTGCTATCATGAATGGCACAACCGTAGAACATGTGAAAGATGCAGCACCGATCATGGGCAATTACTTCGATATCCTTGCCATCAGGACCTTTCCTGGGCTCAAGGACCGGGAAGCCGATTATGGAGAGCATATCATCAAACAATTCATCAAGTACGCAGGTATACCTGTATTGAGCCTTGAGAGTGCTACCCTGCATCCCTTGCAAAGCCTGACAGACCTGGTTACCATCACTGAATCATGGCATACAACAAATCATACATTGGCTAAACCCAAAGTTGTACTCACCTGGGCACCGCATGTAAAAGCGCTGCCACAGTGTGTTGCCAACAGCTTTGCGCAGTGGGTGAATGCCTGGGGAGAGGCAGATTTTGTGATCACCCATCCCAAAGGATATGAGTTGGCCGAGGAATTTACCAAGGGCGCAACCATAGAATATGACCAGGAGAAAGCATTGAAAGATGCTGACTTTGTGTACGTGAAAAACTGGAGTGCTTATTCACCTTATGGCAGCATGCCAGCCTTCGAAGGAGACTGGATGTTAACGAACGAAAAAATCGGGCAAACATCCAATGCCAAAGTAATGCACTGTCTGCCTGTAAGAAGAAACATAGAACTGTCTGACGAAATACTGGATGGGCACAACAGCATCATCACACAAGAGGCTTCCAACCGGGTATGGGCCGCTCAGGCAGTCATATCATCACTACTTCAATGAACGAAAACAAATTATATATCATCAAAGTCGGCGGTAACATCATAGACGATGCTACCAAGCTCAGTACTTTTATTTCCTCCTTCTCAACACTGAAAGGCAAAAAAATCCTTGTGCATGGCGGAGGCAAACTGGCAACAAAACTGGCTGCTGATCTCTCCATCCCCCAACAAATGGTTGATGGCAGAAGGATCACCGATGCCGAAACACTGAAGGTTGTCACGATGGTATATGCAGGGTTGATCAACAAACAGGTTGTTGCTTCACTCAATGCCCTGAATGCACCTTCCATTGGGCTTTCTGGCGCTGATGGCAACTGCATCACTGCACACAAGCGGGTGCATCCATCCATTGATTTTGGATTTGTCGGAGATGTGGACAGCGTGAACACCAACCTGATCCTCTCTCTCCTGGAAATGGATCTCAACATCATCATCGCCCCCATCACACAAGACAAAAACGGTCAACTGCTGAACACCAATGCCGATACCATTGCACAGGAAATTGCCAAGGCAATGGCCAAACATATTCCTGTCACACTTGTTTATTCATTTGAAAAGAAAGGTGTGTTGAAGGATGTAGAAGACGAAAACAGTGCCATCCCTCAGATCAACAAGGAATTGTTCGAGCAATTGAAAAATGACAAGGCCATCTTTGCCGGAATGATTCCAAAACTCGACAATGCATTTGCAGCCCTGCAATCAGGCGTTGAGAAAGTGATCATTGGAGATGCTACGGAACTCAACGCATTGATAGAAGGAACAACAGGTACTGCGATATGCTGATCAAAAAATAGCAACATGTCAACCAAACAACATATCACCAACAGTGCAATCGATCTTCTCAAGAAAATGATTGCCATCCCCTCATTGAGCAGGGAAGAAAAAGAGGTGGCAGACCTGATACAACAATTCCTCCAGGAAAATGGCATCAGCACAGGCAGACTGATCAACAATGTTTATGCGTTGAATAAACATTTTGATCCTTCCAAACGAAGCATCCTGCTGAACTCACACCATGATACGGTAAAGCCTGCAAAAGGATATACAACGGATCCCTTTACCCCAACAGAAATAGAAGGACGCCTGATTGGCCTGGGCAGCAATGATGCCGGAGGGCCATTGGTCTCCTTGATCGCAACATTCATTCATTTTTTTGATAGAAATGACCTTCCATTCAATATCATCCTGGCAGCAACTGCCGAAGAAGAAATCTCCGGAACAAACGGGGTCGAGCTGTTGCTGAAAGATGAGACCTTTTTGGAAAAGTTACATGGCAGTGAAATCATGGGAGGGCTGGTGGGAGAACCTACCAAAATGCAGATGGCAGTAGCTGAACGAGGTCTGCTTGTATTGGACGCAACGGTTCATGGCAAGGCAGGCCATGCAGCCAGGGAAGAGGGCATCAACGCCATCTACCTTGCCATGGAAGATATTCAAGCCATTGCTAATCTGGATTTTGAAAAAACATCTGATCTGCTGGGAAAAACCACTGCAAAAGTAACGGTGATTGAAACGGAGAACAAGGCCCATAATGTAGTGCCTGCCTCCTGCAGGTTTGTGGTGGATGTAAGGGTGAATGAACACTATGATTTTGATGAAGTGCTTGAACACTTGAAAGCAAACCTAAAAGCCGAACTGGTGCCAAGAAGTTTCAGGTTAAGGTCGAGCATGATCCCCATGGATCACCCTATTGTGAAGGCAGGCAAACAGCTTGGCCTTTCGCATTATGGATCTCCTACCACCAGCGACAAGGCATTGATGTCATTCCCTGCGCTTAAAATAGGGCCTGGTGATTCTGCGAGAAGTCATACCGCGGATGAGTATATTTACATTACAGAGATTGAAAACGGCATCACTGGTTATATTCAATTGCTTGAAGCAACCATTTCCGTTTTCTGATCATACCCCCAATACATTACCATGAAACTTTGGAGTAAAGACAAAACATCAACTGCAGCACAAATAGAAGCCTTTACCGTTGGGAGAGACCGCGACTTTGATGTGCAAATGGCGGGCTATGATGTAGAGGGCTCGATCGCACATGTGACCATGTTGGGTGAACAGGGGCTGATGAGCAAGGAGCAGGCGGACCTGGCTGTAGCAGAACTCAAAAAAATTCTTTCAAATATAGAAGCAGGCCAATTTTCGATTGATGCCGGCGCAGAAGATATCCATTCGCAAATTGAGTTCATGCTCACTGAACGCATCGGTGATGTCGGAAAAATGATCCATACCGGCAGGAGCAGAAATGATCAGGTGGCTGTAGACATCAAGCTTTTCCTGCGATCATCCATCATCAATATCAAAGATGATATGCAATCGCTTTTTGAACTGTTGATCCAGAAAAGCAATGAACACAAGGATACGTTGATTCCAGGCTATACCCATCTTCAAATTGCCATGCCATCATCCATTGGACTCTGGCTGGGCGCCTATGCGGAAAGCCTTGTCGATGACATGGAATTTGTTGCTGCAGCCTTTAAAGTGGCCAACAAAAATCCACTCGGAAGTGGCGCCGGCTATGGATCTTCTTTTCCGCTGAACAGGACCCGCACCACCGCTTTGCTGCATTTCAACACCCTCAATTATAATGCGGTGTATGCACAAATGAGCAGGGGAAAAACAGAGAAGCTGACCGCCATGGCTTTGGCATCTGTTGCAGCAACACTAAGCCGCCTGGCGATGGACTGTTGTTTGTTCATGAGCCAAAATTTTGGCTTCATCCATTTTCCAGATGAGCTGACAACCGGTAGCAGCATCATGCCCCACAAAAAAAATCCTGACGTGTTTGAACTGATCCGTGGCAAATGCAACAGGATGCAGTCGGTTCCCAATGAACTTACCCTGCTGATCAACAATCTCCCTTCAGGATACCACCGCGACATGCAGCTGACCAAAGAAATCCTTTTCCCTGCCATGGAAGAATTACACTCCTGCATGGAGATGATGAAACTGATGTTGAATGCCCTTGGTGTAAGGGAAAATATTCTAACGGAAGAAAAGTACAAATACCTGTTCAGTGTTGAAAAAGTAAATGAATTGGTCAACCAGGGCATTCCCTTCCGTGATGCCTATGCACAGGTAGGAAATATGATTGATCAGGGAACCTTCAGCTTTGATGCCACGCAAAAACTGAACCACACCCATGAAGGAAGCATTGGTAATTTGTGTACAGCAGAAATCAGTGCAGCCATGCAATCTGTTGCAGCAGTAATAAAAATTGGATAATTAATGACCCTATTGTTTCCCTTTCCAGCGAAGGGTTTTGAGCAGGTGTTTGATGTCCTCTTCCAGAAAATCACTGACCACGGAAATAGAATCTGCATTGGGTGAAGCATCAAAATACAATGCACCCCGGAGAAAATGCCTGGCAGTATCAGCAACATAGAACTGCTTTGATGTTGCCGCCTCTCCTGCCACATAAAAGTAAACTCCGGTGGAACCATTTGCTGTTGCAAAAGCAGAATCAATGATTCCACTGGCCTTGATGGTATGCTTGTAGGTCATCTTATAAGCTTCTTCCCGTAGGCTTTCAAAACTGTTTTCCACCACTGAATCTTTATAGCCACTCGAGGTTTTGATTTTATAAACAGAACTGCCGGTAATGGACTTGTAGCTGAGATAGATCCTGCCCTGGAATTGATCAAAATTAACGTTGATCCAGAATGGATTGTTGCCAGTACTATCTGCTTCTTTAGAAATACTGGCATAGACAGGATATTCAAAAGCATAGGGATAACCCGGGTCATTGAACTCCTTGTATGCCCGTTGGGGAAGGTCTATCTTGAAGTAGCTCCTTGGCTTGGGGGTATAGCCGCTGTTGCATGCAAAAATGAGTGCAAACAATGCAAACAGAACCGATCCGCTGAAAAATTTATTCATGAAATGATTTATTGCTGCGGTGCAGCGATGGTAATCTTGATCTTGTGTATACGGTTCATGGCAACCTCAAGAACCGTGAAAGTGAAATCATTGGCAACCAGCTCCTGATTCAATTTGGGTATCTCGCCAGCAAGTTCAAGCACAAGCCCTGCAACAGTTTCACTGTCGCCCCTGATCGAATCAAAAACCCTGTTAGGAAGGTTCATCAGCTTACAGGCTTCATTGATCATCATTTTCCCTTCAAAGATGAAATTGAATTCATCAATCCTCATGTTGATGGATTCCTCATCATCATATTCATCCCTAATCTCTCCTACAATTTCTTCCAAGATGTCCTCCATCGTGATGATGCCATCTGTACCACCAAATTCATCCACCACAATGGCAAAATGGGTCCTTTTCTGTTGAAAGTCTTTGAGCAGATCTTCTACCAACATTTGTTCATGGATAAAAAATGCCGGACGGACCAGGGATTTCCAGTCAAAATCATCCGCCTTGTCCAGGTGTGGGATTAGGTCCTTGGCGTGAATCATTCCTGCAATATTATCAAGGTTCTCATTGAATACAGGAAACCTTGAGTACTGCTGATCAGCTACTTTTCTTTTGAGTTCTGAGAAAGAAATGCTCCCCTCAACACCCTGTACATCCAACCTGCTGCGCATTGCTCTTCTTACGGTGATATTTCCAAACTGAGCAATGCCCTTGAGGATGTTTTTTTCCTCCTCTGAACTTCCGTCTGCTTCTCCCATTCCCATGGCCTGGTCAATCTGCTCCAGTCTGGTGCGCATGTCATTGTTCCGACCCAAGGCTTTTTCAATGTTATCTGTAATGCCAGCAGTCCATTGACCCAAACGGCGAAACATGATGGCATTCATCCAAACAAAAAAAGATGAATAGTATGCAAAACGAATATGGTTGTTAGATGCCCATACTTTGGGGAGCAGCTCTCCAAAAAGAACAATGATGACAATGGCAATCAACATACGGATAAAGAACAAAAGAAAGCCAGTGGTTTCAGGCAACATGTCGTCCTTGACAAGATAATTGCACAGCAGGATGATCAGCATCCTGAAAACCATGTTTCCTACGAGCATAGACGACATCAGCAAACGCGGTTCCTGCAGCAATTGAAGAATTCTGGTGGATGCGGGATACTGACGGGTACGCAAGTTTTTTAATTCCCGGTAACCCAATGAAAAAAAAGCTATTTCCGCTCCTGAGTTCATGAACAACATCAGGATTGAAGCCAGGAGCAGGATAGGAAGAACGATCATTGTTCAAAATTACAAAAATTGAACAAGATGCCATTGATCAGCTGATGGTTGTTTGATACCGGGTGATGAGCCTGGGAAAAGCCAGTTGGCTAATGGCTGAAATATCTACCCATTGGTACCCTTCTGCTTTCACCATTGCTGAACTGCGCAGGTAGGCTATCCTGCACCGGATCTTTTGATGGGTCAACTGATGAACCATTTCCGCTGAAACAGAAACCAGCGCTATTTTTTCTTTTTGTACACCCAGGTTCCAAAAAGACAAAGACCGCAATTCCTTTTCCTCAACTGGCTCATCAGTTTCCTTCAGGATGAATTCATACAAATCCTGCCAGATGTCCTTTTCCTTGCGTTGTCTTATGAGTTGTTTGCCTTTGGATTCAAGGATCAGGTAATAAAAAAACCTTTCCCTTTGCTTGATTTTTTTTGATTTCACTGGCAGTTGCTCAATGATTCCATCACTCAAGGCTTTGCATTTTTGCTGAAAAGGGCATGCACCACAAACAGGTTGTCGGGGTTTACATACCGTTGCTCCCAAGTCCATGATAGCCTGGTTGTGCAAGGCTGGATTTTTGGTGTCCAGGAGTTGATCAGCCAGCTGTTCGAGTGCTTTTCTGCCTGCTGGTAGGTCAATGGGAGTTGAAATACCAAATACCCTGGACAAAACCCGGAGTACATTTCCATCCACCACAGCGAGGGGAAGCCCGAAAGCAAAAGAGCCTATGGCAGCTGCGGTATAATTTCCAATACCACTGAGGGCCAACAAACCTTCTTTAGAGGCAGGAAAAAGGCCCGCATGTTCAGCACTAATCGTTCTTGCCGTCTTGATCAAATTTCTACAGCGGCTGTAATATCCCAGCCCTTCCCATAGCTTAAACACCTGATTTTCAGGAGCTTTGGCAAGGGCATGCACATCAGGATAAGTTTCAATGAACCGGTTGTAATAAGCAAGACCCTGTTCAACCCTCGTCTGTTGAAGGATGACCTCACTGAGCCATATTTTATAAGGGTCTTTTATCCCTTTCCATGGCATTTTTCTGTTGTTTTTTACCAAATGCCAGTTTTTCAGGGCTCTTGAAAACCACACTTTATGTTGTTTTTCAACCACTTATATCAATTTATTTTTGGAAAATAGAAAAATTATTCGCAATTTTAATAGGGCCCAAGGCGTTCAAGGGCTCGAATTGGTATATAAAATGTTTAAGGATTTACACCAAAAGTAAAATAAATAAAATCCAAAACTTTTAAACAATAACCATAATGAGAAAAGCCGACCTGATCAATAAGATTGCTGAAAAAACCAATATCCCCAAAGTAGATGTTTTGGTAACCCTTGAGACGATGTTCAAAGAGATCAAATTCACTTTGTCAAAAGGCGAAAACATCTATATCCGTGGGTTTGGTTCATTCATCACCAAAAAAAGAGCAGCCAAGATTGGTAGAAATATCAAACGCAATACAGCTGTTCAGATTCCAGCCCACTTTATTCCTGCCTTCAAGCCAGCTAAAGAGTTCATGCAGGAAGTTAAAAAACTTGAAATTGATACCGTCATCAAGGACGAAGGTTCTGATGACATGGCATAAGCCATTACCTTTGCGTTATAAATTCTGATCAATGTTGAAAAAACAGCAATGGATCGTGGTTGCTGCTGGGGCAGTGCTGCTGTTCGGTTTATTTATTTTTGGAAAATTTTCGCCATCCCACAAGGAAGCGGCGCCTCATGCAGACCATGAAGGACATTCTGACAATGAAGGTTCCACTGGAGGAGCAGCTAAACCATTCGAAATCAATGCATCCATCAGTGAACTGAAAAAAGATCTGACACCAAGCCAATCTGCTTATCTCACCAGTTTGGAAGATGCATTGACCAGAGGCGACCTGGTTACACAAAGAAAAGCCAACTTTCAGTCCTTGTCCGACTTCTGGCGAGACAGTGCCAGAAGCTTCCTTCCCTACATTTATTACCTGGGCGAAAAGGCTAAGTTGGAAAATTCTGAAAAAAACCTCAACTTTGCCGCCCATTCAATGCTGGAAGAACTAAGGGGCATATCAAACCCCGGATTGAAAAGCTGGATGGCAAACGAGGCCAACGACCTCTTTTTGCGCTCCTTGAAAATAAACCCGAACAACGATTCAACCATTATAGGCCAGGGAAGTACTTTCTTCTTCGGTGCTTCCGGTGCTCCGATGGAAGGCATCATGAAAATCAGAACAGTCGCAGAAAAAGACCCCAACAATGTCTTTGCGCAGTTCATGCTTGGTTATGGCGGGATGGTTTCAGGACAAACAGATAAGGCTGCGGAACGATTCAAAAAAGTAATCGAACTGGATCCTGAAAATACAGAAGCTGTATTTCTGCTTGCTGAGCTCTATGAAAGGGCTGGTAAAAAGAAAGAAGCCGTGGAATGGTACGAAAAGGGACTGAAAAACGTGAAGAATCCGGAACTGGTGAAAGCCCTTGAAGAAAAGATTAAAACATTGAAATAATTATTAACAACTAAACTGACTCAGACATGCCTTGTGGTAAAAAAAGAAAACGTCATAAGATAGCAACGCACAAACGTAAAAAAAGATTGAGAAAGAACCGTCATAAGAAAGGGAAGAAATAAACCTTTCTGTTCTCCTTCATAATTGAATCATGGTACATTGCGAAGAAATCATTTCTTTGCAATGCCCCTTTCTTTGTTTGCAATAATTCTCAGCGTTCGCTTGAATAAAGAATTGATCATAAACTCATCTGCCCAGGGTGTACAGATAGCCCTGTTGGAAGACAAGAAACTCGTTGAGCTTCATAACGAAAAAGCTGACGCGAGTTTTAATGTAGGTGACCTTTATTTGGGCAAGGTCAAGAAACTGATCCCTGGGCTCAATGCAGCATTTGTTGATGTAGGTTTTGAAAAAGATGCTTTTCTGCATTACACCGATTTGAGCCCCTTTGCAAAATCATTGCTAAAGTTTACACAACTCTCCATCAATTCACCAGTTGCCTCTCAACCAGATTTTTCAACTTTTACTGTTGAGGGTGAGATTGTAAAGACCGGCAAAATAAATGAAGTATTGGGTCAAAAGCCCAATGTTTTGGTACAGATCCTCAAGGAACCCATTGCTGCAAAAGGACCCAGGCTGAGTTGCGAGATTTCGCTTCCTGGAAGATTTGTAGTGATCACTCCTTTCAATGACATCATTGCCGTGTCCAGGAAAATTCATTCAGCAGAAGAAAGAAAAAGGCTTCAAAAAATCATTGAAGCCATCAAGCCGAAAAATTTTGGTGTAATCGTACGCACGGCTGCCGAAGGGAAAAACACGGCTGAACTGCATGAAGACCTCAATGCATTGTTCAGCAAATGGAAATCCATCCAGCAAAACCTTAGCGGCGCAGTAGCACCAGCAAAGATTCTTAGTGAACAGACCAAGGCTACAAGCATCCTCAGGGACTTGCTCAATGCCGATTTTAATAAAATTGTGGTGAATGATAAGCAGATCTATGCAGATACAAAGGCCTATATCCAAAAGATAGCGCCAGACAAGGCAGAAATCGTCTCTCTCTACACAGGATCAGCCTCTGTTTTTGACCATACGGGCATCACCAAACAAGTGAAGGGTGCTTTTGGCAAAACTGTCAACCTGCCTTCCGGAGCTTACCTGATTATCGAACATACTGAGGCATTGCATGTGATTGATGTCAACAGCGGTTACAAGAGCGTCAGCAACAACCAGGAAGAGAATGCCCTTCAGACCAATATGGAGGCTGCAGAAGAGATTGCAAGGCAATTGAGGCTCCGCGATATCGGAGGCATCATTGTGGTTGATTTTATCGACATGAAGCTTCCTGAGAACAAGAAGAAGCTCAATGAAGCCATGGAGAACTTCATGAAGATTGACAGAGCAAAGCACGCGGTATTGGCGATTTCAAAATTCGGACTCATGCAGTTGACCCGTCAACGCATGAAACCAGAGATGAACATCAATACCCAGGAGCAATGTCCTTCTTGCCAGGGAACCGGTAAAATATCCTCTACCCTCGTACTTGAGGATGAAATAGAAAAGAACATCAGTTACCTCAGCGAACAGAAGCACAAATCACTAACTGTTGCCGTACATCCTATCCTCTACGCCTATCTCACCAAAGGCATCATCTCCAAGCGCCGCAAATGGGCATGGAAATACAAGATGAAGCTTGACATCAGGGAAGATTCAACCTATCACCTGACTGAGTTTCACTTTTTCGATAATCACGAAGAAGAAATAAGGCTCTAACGCTCCCAGCATCCTTTCCCCCTTTAAAGTCTTTACACATTTATTTTTAAAGCCATAGGCTAAACGTATTCGTTTACCAGGCAAGAATGTGGGCCACCAATGCGAAAATAAAAAAGCCGCCCATTGCTGAGCGGCTTTTTCCATATCAGTATCTTTCTACTATTGCTTCTTGAGCGTAATAGGATAAGTACCATAGTTTGAACCATTGGGCAACTCATGCGTAAGGTTGATGGTGAAATCTCCTTTACAAGAGAAGAAGAATCCGCCAGTACCTCTACAAGTGAAGTTCTCAAAACCTGCACCATAGCTACCATAGGTTTGTTTTGCAATTGTTGCTGCACCAGTGGCAGGATCTACAGTAATGGTAACAGGATTGAGGCCTGGGGCTTCAGCCCATGGGAAAAGATAGGTAACCCTAGCACTTCCTACAGAACCAACGATATTGCAGGTCTGACCTACTGCGCCATCCCAACCATCTCTGGTAATGGTATACCTTCCTGTAGCCTGAGCAGGTACAAAAGGACAAACCACTACTGCATTCCAAGTGAGCTTCAGGTTGTACTGACCAACAGTCGCGAGGTCAGGAAGGGTGTTGGCTACGTCAAATTTCCTTCCGTCTTTGGTTATGACTTGGTTGTAAAGGATATAGGTTTCGCCAGGGCCAGGGGTAGTACCCAAGGCTGTAGCGATTTCCTGACCATTTACTTCCAGGTTATAAGTACCCCCGTTATTGGTATACTCTTTTACCTTTTTCCAAAGGGTCCTGTCATTTGTCTGAGGCGCTTTTGTTACATAAACAATCAGCTTTTCCTGTGCAGAACCGTATTCCTTAACAGAGGCAGAAACTTTGCTTCCTGCGAGGTTGGTTGCATCAATGATGTTGTTTCCTGCAGTCACAAGGGTTACATAAGAACCGATGCTGAGAGAATTGACATCCTGAACAACTTCACCTTTTTGGCACGAGCTCATGGCTATAGCAACCAGGGCTGTGTAAAACAATGATGATATGATTTTTTTCATGTTCTCTTGATTTTATTTGATGAAGCCAGCAGGGTTGTTGTCCCAGAATACTTGCTTGTCAATGGTCTTTTGGGTAATGTTCTTGTTCAGGTTAACCAATACAGAAGGGTAGTAATGTGAACGGATCATGTTACCACCGGCTTGCGCAACGGTAAATGACATATTCCCTGGCCTTCCTGTTCTGCGGTAGTTATTGAAAGCATCAACCCCATTACCCCAGAGGGCAATATAGTATTCTTGCTGAATAACTTCCATTCTTGCAGCAGCGGTAGTAGCCCTGTCATAGCGGCCCAAAACCAGGTTAACATAGGCAGTGATCCTTGCTGCAGATGGAACAGCAGCAGGGTTAACCGCTACGTTAACAGTTGAGGGAAAACCGAGTACCTTGGTAATGGAAGCCCTGATACCAGACTCCAACAAAGCCCTTGGATTGCCTGCAGTACCCAAAGCAACTGCTGCTTCAGCAGCTACAAAATAGGTAAAAGCAGACTGCCAGATGGGTTGGATACCCGCACCTTGTGCACCCCTGTTC
>JBIIQT010000093.1:0-5037 GCA_044341875.1 Chitinophagaceae bacterium
CTTTTGTAACTCCAGGAATCTTTCCTGAAAGAGCCATGTCGCGGAAGGTTACCCTTGAGAGACCAAAAAATCTCATGTACCCTTTAGGACGACCTGTGATCTGGCACCTGTTCTTAAGGCGTACTTTTGAAGAGTTCTTTGGAAGTTGATCCAATGCTTGCCACTCACCTGCTGCCTTGAGGGCTGCACGTTTTTCTGCAAACTTCTCGACCATTTTCTCTCTTTTCCTTTGTCTGGCTTTTACCGATTCTTTTGCCATATGTTCTTTATTGTGTTGAACCCGGGCTTACGCCCAAATTAGATGTCAATTAATCCTTTTTCATGTTTTTAAAAGGCATTCCCATTTCTTTCAGCAACTCATAAGCCTCTTCATTGTTCTTGGCTGTAGTTACAAAAGTAATATCCATACCTGTAATCTTGGTTACCTTGTCAATATCAATTTCTGGGAAAATGATTTGCTCAGTAACACCAAGTGTATAATTACCGCGACCATCGAAAGCTTTTTCACTAACTCCTTTGAAATCACGAACACGAGGAAGAGAAGCAGAAATCAATCTGTCAAGAAACTCGAACATTTTAACACCGCGTAGAGTAACGCGTGCACCAATGGGCATGTGCTTTCTCAATTTAAAGTTTGAGATATCTTTTTTTGATTTGGTAGATACCGCTTTTTGACCAGTCACTGTAGTCAGTTCATCGATTGCAATATCAATCAACTTTTTATCAGCAACTGCTCCATTAACACCTCTGTTCAAACAGATTTTGGTGATTTTGGGTACTTGCATTACTGAACTGTAACTGAACTTTTTCATCAGTGCTGGTATCACTTCATTGCGATACTTTGTTTGCAACCTGGGTGTATACGTAGATGTGCTCATTATTTGATTACCTCCCCTGACTTTTTAGAAATTCTTACTAATTTACCATTCTCCCTGGTTCTTTTTATTTTGGTAGCCTCTTCTTTCTTGGCATCCCAGAGCATCACATTGCTGATGTGTACTGAAGCTTCCTTTTTAACCAATCCACCTTTGGTGTTTTGGGCAGAAGGCTTGGTGTGGCGCGTAACGATGTTAACACCTTCAACCAGCACGCGTGATTTCTCAGGAAACACTTCAAGAATCTTGCGTGGTTTCTTGGGATCCTTGTCGTCTCCCGAGATCACCACAACGGTGTCACCTTTTTTAATATTGAACTTGGGTTTGAATCTAGTACTCATCTTCTTTATTTTAAGCGTTGGTCACGCAGTTTATACTCAATTAAAGGACTTCTGGTGCAAGTGAAATGATTTTCATATATCCCTTATCCCTCAGTTCACGGGCAACTGGTCCGAAGATACGTGTACCCCTGGGCTCATCTGAAGCGTTGAGGATTACAACTGCATTATCATCGAAACGGATATAAGAACCGTCTTTCCTGCGAAGCTTATTCTTCGTACGAACAATAACAGCTTTGGCAACAGTTCCTTTTTTGATACCACCGGCAGGAATTGCATCCTTAACAGTAACAACAATCTTGTCACCGATCTTGGCATAATCCTGTCCACTGTTACCCAATACACGGATACAAAGTACTTCTTTGGCGCCGCTGTTGTCTGCTACATTCAATCTGGATTCTTGCTGAATCATTTTATTATATTTTATCCGGCTTATGCCGTTGGGTTAAACGATTTGTCTTTTTGACTTTCGTGAAGACCTATTTGGCTTTTTCAATTATTTCCACCAGCCTCCAGCGTTTTGTTTTGCTGAGCGGCCTTGTTTCCATGATTCTCACCACATCACCTGGCTTTGCCTCATTTGTCTCATCGTGTGCATGGAACTTGGTCGTTTTTTTAACGAACTTTCCATAGAGAGGGTGCTTTACTTTCCTTTCAACAGCAACTGTAATGGTCTTGTCCATCTTGTCACTGGTAACTGAACCCATTTTGGTTTTGCGAAGTTTTCTGTCAACCATTTCTTTTTATTTTAGCTCCCGGCCCAAGTCCGGATTTATTTTTAAAATTTATCCTAGACTAGGCAAGTGCTCTTTTTTTTAACTCTGATTTAAGCCTCGCGATGTCCTTTCTCAGTGCTCTGATACTCATAGGATTTTCAAGAGGCGTAATGGCATGGGCAAACTGCATTTTTTTCAAACGCAACTCATCTTCTGTTATTTTAGCCTTGATGTCTGATTCACTCAGTCCAGTGAGGCTTTTCAAAAAATCAATTTTCTTTGACATGTGTAAGTTGTTTAACTTTCTTAATCCTTATGCCGCAAAGTCCCTGCGAACAATAAATTTGGTTTTGATAGGCAGTTTTGCAGCTGCCAAGTGCATGGCCTCTTGTGCCACTTCCATTGTAACTCCCTCAACTTCGAAAAGGATCCTACCTGGTTCAACAACGGCTGCCCAGAATTCAGGGTTACCCTTACCTTTACCCATCCTAACTTCTTGAGGCTTGCGGGTGATAGGCTTATCAGGGAAAATCCTGATCCAAACGTTTCCTTCTCTTTTCATGGCACGGGTCATTGCTTGACGTGCAGCTTCAATTTGCCTGTTTGTCATCCATACAGGTTCCATCGCCTTCAGTCCAAATGATCCGAATGCAAGAGTAGTACCTCTTTTGGCAACTTCCCTGATTCTTCCTTTCTGCGCCTTCCTGTGTTTCGTTCTTTTTGGTTGTAACATGTTGAAGTATTTTTATTGAATACCCTTTTTAAAAATTATTATCCTCTGCGGTCTCTTCCGCCACCACCACGTCTGTCATCACGACCGCCGCCACCGCCGCGTCTGTCATCACGACCACCTGCTGGACGAGAATCCCTTCTTTCTGGACCTTCAGCTTTGGCACCACCTACAAAGTTTGGATTCAAATCACGCTTGGCCAGTACTTCACCTTTACAGATCCAAACCTTCAAGCCAATTTTGCCATAAACAGTTTGAGCGAAAACTGAAGCATAGTCAATGTCCATCCTGAAAGTATGGAGGGGAACCCTTCCTTGTTTGATTTCTTCTGAACGGGCAATCTCTGCACCACCCAAACGACCACTGGCCTTAATTTTGATTCCTTCAGCACCAAGGCGCATGGTTGAGGCAATCGCCATTTTGATTGCACGCTTGAAGTTGATACGGTTCTCAATTTGCTTGGCAATGGTTTCGCCAACAATCTGAGCATCCAATTCAGGCCTGCGGATTTCAAGAATGTTGATTTGAACATCATCCTTACCGGTAAGCTTTTTCAACTCTTCCTTGATCCTGTCAACCTCTCCACCGCCTTTACCAATGATGATACCAGGCTTGGAAGTGTGGATGGTGATGATAAGCTTATTGAGTGTTCGCTCAATAACAATTTTTGCAATACCACCCTTGTTGATACGGGCGTTGAGATAACCACGGATCCTGGTGTCTTCGATCAGCTTCTGAGCATAATCTTTCTTGCTTCCGTACCAGTTACTCTCCCATCCGCGGATGATGCCTAACCTATTGCCAATTGGATTCGTTTTTTGACCCATTATGATTCAGTTTGAAAGTTCTTAATTTTTTACGTCAACAATTACAGTAACGTGATTGCTGCGTTTGCGCATACGATAAGCCCTACCCTGAGGAGCTGGAAGCATTCTTTTGATGCTGCGTGCTCCATCAACAAAGATGGTTTTCACAACCAATGCCTCAACATTACCACCTTCATTTTTTTGTTTCCAGTTGCTCACTGCAGACATCACCAACTTGCGAAGGGGTGTTGCACTGTGCTGAGGATGATGATCAAGAATGGCTACTGCTTGTTCAACTTTCATACCACGGATATGATCCGCCAAAAGACGCATCTTTCGGGGGGATGTGGGATGATTTCTCAATTTTGCTATTGCTTCCATAATATATTTTTTCTGTTCCCGGGAATATCAGTCCGAAAACTGTTTTTTAAACTTTCTTGCTTGAGTGACCCCTGAAGTTCCTGGTGGGAGAAAATTCTCCGAGCTTATGCCCTACCATGAATTCAGTTACATATACTGGAATGAACTTGTTTCCGTTGTGAACAGCGAAAGTATGCCCAACAAAATCAGGAGTAATGGTGCTTCTGCGGCTCCATGTTTTTACCACTGCCCTTTTGGATTTTCCGTCATTCATCGCTTCAACCTTCTTCTCTAGCTTGGCCGCTACATACGGACCTTTTCTTATTGAACGAGCCATAATATTGGTTTCTTGTTATGTGTTCTTTTCTTGTGATTATTTAGCGAGCTTTTTACCATTCTTGCGTTGAAGGATCAGCTTATCGCTACCCTTACCACGTGTCCTGGTTTTTTCGCCCTTGGCGTATTTACCTGTACGGCTGCGTGGGTGACCGCCAGAAGAACGACCTTCACCACCACCCATCGGATGATCAACCGGGTTCATTGCAACACCACGGGTACGTGGGCGAATACCTTTCCAACGGTTTCTACCTGCTTTACCCATGCTTTCGAGGCTATGGTCAGAATTGGAGAGTACGCCAACAGTCGCGAAACAATTGATCAATACTTTTCTCAATTCGCCTGAAGGCATTTTCAATACTGCGTATTTTTCTTCCTTGTTGGTCAATTGTGCTGAAGTACCTGCACTGCGTGCAATCTTTCCGCCCTGACCAGGCTGCATTTCAATGTTGTGAATATTGGTACCCAAAGGCATGTTCTTCATCATCAAAGCATTACCAACCTCAGGAGCAACTGCATTACCACTGACAACAGTCATACCCACTTCCAAACCTTGGGGAGCAAGCATATAACGCTTTTCTCCATCAGCATAATTAAGAAGTGCAATGAAAGCGGTCCTGTTTGGATCGTATTCGATAGAAGCAACCTTCGCAGGAACCTCATGTTTGTTGCGTTTGAAATCGATGATACGGTACATTTTTTTGTTACCGCCTCCGATGTAACGCATGGAGCGATGACCTTGGGCATTTCTACCACCGGTCTTCTTTACTGTCTCAAGAAGAGATTTCTCAGGAGTCGATGTGGTAATTTCAGCATAAGCATTGCCTATCCTCCACCTGGTTCCCGCTGTAATGGGTTTGTACTTCTTTAATGGCA
>JBIIQT010000051.1:0-16994 GCA_044341875.1 Chitinophagaceae bacterium
ACTCAGCAAAGAATTCTTTCAAGTCTTCATCCTGTACGTTGAAGCTCAAATTTGAAACATAAATGTTCATTTCAAAAAAATAAAAAATTAAAAAAGGATGAGAGAAACACAGGCGTAAAGAAGACTTACTATTAGCAGAACATGCTTAGCAGAAAATACTTTCACTTACTAAATACTGTACTTAACTCAAATTACAAGGCAAATCTAGCCTTAATAATTGGATTTGCAAGAAATAAATAAAAAAATCGGTACTTTTTTGCACATTTTAACAACATTTTCCTTAAAAAGGGGCAGCCCTTTTCTCTGCCTGAAGGCTTCTGTAGGTGATGACCGTACTGAAAAGGAAGAAAAACGCACCCGCAATGAAAGGGGCGCCTGGAAAATAAAGCGGTGCCCCATCCCTGCTGAAAAATGAAAATAGGTTGGTCATCAAGGGCGGGCCAACGATAGCGGTAGCACTGATCAGACTGGTCAGGGCACCCTGCAGTTCCCCCTGTTCATTGGCCGGAACATGAGAAGAGATGATGCCCTGCAAGGCCGGACCCGCAATTCCTCCAAGGCAATAAATGACGCAAAAAGCAAACATCATATAGGTATTGGGAGCATAGGCAAAGCAGACCATCCCAATGGTATACAACACCAGGCCGACGAAGACAGCCTTTGTCTGACCAAGTTTGGGTATCGCAATCCGGATCAATCCACCTTGAACAATAGCAATCATCAGCCCCACAAATGACAGGGAGTATCCGACCATTGCAATATCCCATCCGAACTTTTTCATGGTATAATAACTCCAGGTGCTCTGTACGGCATTTCCGCCGATGTAGATAAAGGTCAGCGAAAGGATCAAACCAGCTACTGCAGGATATTTCCTGAGGTGAATCAATGAGCCCACCGGGTTGGCCCTCTTCCACTCAAATTTTCTCCTTTTGTCTTTTGAAAGGGATTCAGGAAGGATGAACATGCCATACAGCCAATTGACCATGGTGAGACCGGCAGCAAACAGGAAGGGTACCCTTTCGCCAAACTGACCGAGCACGCCACCAATCAAGGGACCAATGATGAAACCCATGCCAAATGCGGCACCGATCATCCCAAAATTCTGTGCCCTTTTCTCTGGCGCACTGATGTCGGCAATATAGGCTGATGCGGTAGTGAAACTTGCACCAGTGATCCCAGAAAGTATCCTGGCAATAAAAAGCCAGGTGATGCTTGGGGCCCAGGCCAGCAGAAAGTAATCAAGACCAAACCCCAGGAGTGAAAATAGAATCACAGGCCTTCTGCCATACTGGTCGCTGAGGCTTCCCAGTACAGGAGCAAACAAAAACTGCATGAAGGCATAGGTAAACATCAGCCAACCGCCATAGCGGGAAGCAACACTCATGTCCCCTCCGGTCAATTGCTGGATCAGTTTGGGCAATACAGGAATGATAATGCCCAACCCGATGACGTCAACCAGTACGGTTACAAAAATGAATCCCAACGCAGCTGATCTACCCTTCCCAAACATCTTATTGTATTGATTGATTAGTGTTGCAATGAGTCGTAGACCTTAACCTTGCTCCAAAGCGATGAGCAATCTGAAATGAATTTAAGGTGCTTCGGATGGGTCTGATAAATATCGTGGTCCTCGGAAGTTTCGAAAATGTTCAACCAGGAAATGGCGTAGGTATTGTCAATCACTTCCCTGTCAGTGGGCGCAGGCACACCAATATGGTACATCTTGATTTCCTCTACTGAAGCCAAAGCCTCGAGTCCTTCAACCAACTTCTGAAGGTCTTCTTTGCTTTCAGGATTCTTGAGCCAAAAATAAACGTGATGAATGAATGTGTTCTTGAGTTCCATTGTATTTTGATTGAGTAGTTAAGTTACAAAATTATCAGCGGGCCTCTTGCAGCCAATCCTGTATGCCAAGCCGGATTTTTTTGGCAACATTATCCGGAGATTTTTTGGAGAGGATGAATTTTTCATCTGAGCGATTGCTCAGAAAAGCCACTTCTACAAGGCAGTTGGGATAGTCTGTCGGACCACTCAATGCAAAGTTGAAGCTGCCCACATTGCCAAATTCAGCCAATCCCAGTTCCATCATTCTTTTTAAAATGGTTTGTGTCAGCGGACGAAATCCAATATGCCTGTAAAACGTACTAGTCCCCTTCACCGTGTCAACAGAGGAAGAATTAAAATGTATGCTGATGAGCAAGTCTGGCGCGGTATCCCGCAACATTTTGATCCGCTCGGGCATGCTCAGTGATGTGTCGGCTTTTCTGGTCATAAACACCCTTTTGACACCCGCCTTTTTCAACTCTTTTTCCAAGGCTGATGCATACTCAAGGGTGAGCTTTTTTTCAAGCTTGGAGGATGTTAATCCTGCCGCTCCGGAGTTGTCTCCCCCATGCCCTGCATCCACTGCAACGAATACGTTTTTGATGTGTTTGTCTGGCGCATGCTTGATCCTGATGGTCAACCTCGACCCAATGGTATCATAATAAACCGAATAGCCCCAATGCATTTTGCTCTTCAGGTCAACATAGACCCTCAAGACCCCATTTTCCATTTGTTCAAACCAGGTATTCCTGACCTCCTTGAGCACCCCTTTCTGCGTGATCCAATTGGTATTCGAGGTGATGCCAAAAAGATCAATGGCCAACCGGTTGGGGTTCACCTGCATGGTTCCGCGGTAGGGCAGCTTTTCGGGCATGGCAATGGTGATATAGTCAAAGCGCTCATCGCGATAGGTTTTCCAGTTGCCACTCAGGTAATAAGATTTGGATTTGAAGGAGGAGTCAAAACGCAGGCTCGACTTGGCCACAAAGGCCCTCAGGTTATCAGCAAGCGAGATGATATAATCTGCGTTCAGGCTATCCACCACTTTCACCAAAACACCTGTGTCCATATACGTCATCTTGGCTCCGCCCAACCTATCGTCACCAGGCCCGTATTCAAAGAAAGGAAGTACACCAATGGTCCTTGCAAGCCTTGTTGTTTTGCCATTGGGAGATCCAGCTTGGCCACCATTGAGCACAGGCTGCCCCTGAGCAATGACAAGCAGGAAGAGATAAGCCACAAACTGAAAAATCGTCTTACTCATGGCACTAAGTTAGTTTTTTTACCATGCCCTTCCGTATAATTACGCATATCAAAAAGCAGTTTCACTTAATTTTCACTGATTTAAAGTCTCTATATAATAGAATCAATGGCAAATCGTTTTAACCAGGAGCCCGTTTTAAATCCAATTTCCATGAACCAATCCCATCCCATGCCAAAAACCACAAACAATAGTTTCATTGCCATCGCATCCGCTTATCTCTTTATTTCCATTACCAGTTCACTGATCAATAAATTTTCATCTGCCGCTGAAAATCCAGTTGCCATCCTGAATGTACTGACCTCCCTCATCCAGGCGCCACTGATGCTTGTGCTGCTTGGCCATCTCGCTGGCAAAAGCATGATCAACAGCCTGATCAAAGGCTGTCTTGCATTTTTGCTGGCATTCAGTGCTCTATCACTTGGCTTGAGGGGCATGGGAGACAACAATCTCTTCATGATCATGCTGGTAGGATCTATTCCTGTTTTCGCTTTTGCATCTATGCTATTTGTAGACGATGTAAAACAAATGATCTATGAAAAGAAAGGGGCCAACAATACAATTTTACTCAGCACTGTAGTATTCGCCTTTGGCGCATACATCATTTTACTGCTCTTGAACAGGATTGATCCAGGGGCGCATGCCGGCGATTTCAGGATCTTGTTAGGGCTCATCACCTTGGTATCGGGCCTGGTCATGGCGGCGAGTCTTGCTTTCGCTAAATCCGAAACAAAAGAATTGGTCACTGAATCTGACAGAACGCCAGTGCAAGTGGGTTTTGACCAATGGGAAAATTTTTCATTGTCAAGCACGCCTGATGTGATCAAAAAAGGAGTAACCGATATCAGCAAATACTATTCAGAATTGCAGAAAACCAGTTAAACCTTAACCGCATTCCTTCAAATGGCGTTTTTCATCATGAAAGACGCCATTTTTATTTTATATGCTTCACCCGGTCTCTCAAATGTTGACAATGAAAAAATGGTTTTACAGCAGAATTGATGAAATTTAACCGCTGATTAAACCACACCATGACCATCCTGTTCATCATATTTGTTGCACTGCTCTTCCCTTACCGGTTCATCATCCGCCGCGCAAACAGGCAGTTGATGTTTCTGCAACGGTATACCTCGACCCAGGTTTCGGCAGACAAAGTCAGCATCATCATTGCTGCCAGGAATGAGGAAATGAACATTGGAAAATGTTTAGACTCCTTGCTGGCACAGGATTTCCCTCGATCACAAATGGAAATTATTGTGGTGGATGATCAGTCAGTTGACGGAACTGCAGCATTGGTACAGAGTTATGCTGACAGGGGCATAAAGTTGATCAGTATTAGCAATGAAGAAGCCTTTGGAAAAAAAGCCGCTATTGCAAGAGGGATTGCTGCCGCCTCTCATCCCATCATCACCACCACTGATGCAGATTGCAGTTACCCTACAAAATGGATCAATACCCTTTTGTGCTACAGGGAAAAAATGGATGCCGTTTTTGTTGCAGCACCCGTACAATTCAGAAAGGAGATACATCTGTTAGACCGCTTTCAGTCGCTGGATTTCATGGCCCTGCAAGGGATTACTGCAGCAGGCGTGAGCGGCAAATATTTGAACATGTGCAATGGTGCCAACCTGCTCTATACAAAAGAAGCATTTTCAGCAGTCAATGGATTTGAAGGGATTGATCATATCGCCTCAGGCGATGACATGTTATTGATGGAAAAGATCAACAGCGCTTTTCCTGGCGGGGTTGCTTACTGTTTTTCTGAACATGCGATTGTGGTTACCGAACCTGCTGCTTCCTGGACTGCATTTATCCAGCAAAGGATTCGCTGGTCGAGCAAAGCAAAAAACTATACCAGCTTTGTTACCAAAGCAGTCCTGCTGTTGGTCTATCTTTTGAATGCGGCAGTAGTGTCTTTGTTGTTAGCGGGTATATTTGATTTTCAACTGCTGAAGTATGGCCTCTTGTTGACCTTAATGAAAACAATTGTGGAACTGCCTTTCATGATCCGCATCGCAAGGTTCTTTAACAAGTCTGCATTGATAGCCTGGTTCATCCCCTTTCAACCACTGCATGCACTCTATACAGTTGTGGCCGGAACCTTTGGCCTGTTTTCGACGTATAGGTGGAAAGGGAGGGAAGTTGGTTGAAGAGGTTGAAGATCTAGACTCGGATGATTGAAATGAAATCACTTTACTAACCGGCGACGGGCACGTGGCGGTTGAAGCTTTCATCAAGCGAGATGAAGGTTTCGGTCCGTTCAATACCCTTGATTTTTTGCAGTTGATCGTGCAATACAAAACGCAATTGCGTGATGTCTTTTGCCACCACTTCAAGGAACATGCTGTAGTTGCCAGTTGTATAATTCAAGCGCACGATTTCAGGGATTTTTTTCAGGTCTTCCGCCACCTGATCATAAAGGGAACTTTTTTCAAGAAAGATTCCAACAAATGCTGTAATATCGTAGCCCAAAAGCTTTAGGTCAACGTTAAGCCTGGTGCCTTTTACGATGCCTATCTCTTGCAGTTTCTTGATGCGCACATGGATTGTACCACCTGAAACAAAGAGTTGCTTACCAAGATCTGCATAGGAAATTCCAGCATCTTCCATCATAATCTGTATGATCTGAAGGTCTAGTTTGTCAAGATTTAATTTTGTGGCCATATCTGGTATTGGTTTTATTACTTTTCAAATATAAGTGCAATTTATTGAATAATATCAATAAATAAAAAATATTTGTTGAAATATTATCAATAAAATATGCATTACCTTAAATTTGCATCAGTTCTTACATACTGTGGGGTGATGAAATTTTGGCAGACATGCCCTCTTGTCTCGGGGGTGAGGATAACAGGATAAACGTAGTGTAGAGCCGTCTCGCAAGAGGCGACCAGGGTCGACCACTGAACTTTGCGCTACAGCTAACTGCCTCGTGGAGGTTCGATCCCTCCCCCTACAGCAATAAAAAGCTCATAATCAACTGGATAACAGTTTTTTATGGGCTTTGTTATTTTGGTTAGGTTTCACTACGATTTTAAGTCCTCCAAATGAACCTTTCCCGTTCATTCATTTGCGTGGCTACAGTTTCAAACGGGTCATTTAAGGCTATACAATTCCCTTTTGCTTGCTGTAGATCAATTGGCAAACTTTGTCCATTGCTTTGAAAATTTTAATGTCGAAATCAGACGCATTTGTAATGCTGGTTAAAGTGACAACAGCGTTAAATAAAACCTCGCTCTCATTACGAGAAATGCGTTCAATAAAATCTATTTTATTGCTTCCTGGTTGAGATGCTGAAACGATGGTCTCTTCTGTCTTAGGGTCAATTGCAAATAAAAAACTCATGTTTAAACCTTTGGGTTGATTAGAAATTTTTAATGAAGATGGCAACGGCCACTTGAACTGGTTGTTTTGTTTTTACACCGCAATCCTTTCTTTGTTGTACCTGAGCATTGACTGGAAACATTGGAAGATTGGGTAGATATTTTGCCGTCACAGCAATTGGTTCCTACTGTTCGGTTATGTATTTTGCAAACACAACTGTTTGACTTGCTTCGGTTGCATTTTTGACAAAGCAATTGAATATTGGAGACAGTACTGGTACCTCCGCATGAAAATGGAGTGATATGGTCATATTCCAGACTGAGCGAACTGCCACAACATTTGCAAATGCCTCCATCTCTTGTAAAAACAATCTTTTTTGTTGTTGCTGAAATGTATCGGCTCTGGGAAAAACAAGCAGCACTTAAAAATAAAATTGTTAATAATAAAAATAATTTCCTCATGCTGCTACTGGGTTTTCAGGTTGCTTTGATTGAATGACGATACTCGATTATATACAATTTAGTCAATGATGATGATTGGGTCATTTTGCTTCATAACTTCTGTAAGTACCCCATTTCAGTTCCAGCTTATTGGTTAGCAATTTCGGTTTTAAGTTTTGAACTGTCTAAATTATCGGGAGAAGGTCAAAATATGAACATATCCCCGTTCAAACAAAAAATCCGATTTTTTCCTTATCTCGTTAATGATTTTTTCTGATTACGTAAGCCTTTGGTCTGTAATTGGATGCAACTTGCACCCGAATTTAAACAGTTACGATGCTAAGAACCATCACCTTGATTCTGTTTGTTGCGTTTGGTGTGCCCGGTATTGCTCAGCAGGTTGATACTTTGAAGCAAAAGACAGATTCATCCCTTTTTCACACCAAATACCTCCCGGATATCAATCTGGTCGGCAGGAATACAGGCGCAGACATTCTTTTCCTTCCTGAAATTGTTGGTACAACCATCAATGCCGGCAAGAAGAATTCACTTATTGTCATGGATAATGTACAGGGCAATGTGGTCACCAATACCATGCGTCAGGTTATGGCCAAGGTTCCCGGCATTCAGGTTTGGGAGAGCGACCCCAGTGGAATTCAGATTGGAATAGCAGCTCGCGGACTCAGCCCGAATCGCAGCTGGGAATTCAATATCCGCCAGAATGGCTATGATATCAGCAGTGATCCGTTTGGATATCCGGAAGCATATTATACACCGCAATTGAATTCCGTTCAACGGATTCAGGTGGTCCGCGGTGCAGCCAGTTTGCAATACGGCCCGCAGTTCGGCGGTCTGGTGAATTTCATCCTTAAGGATGGCAGTGATATCAAGAAACCTTTTCAGTACGAAACACAACAAACGGCAGGTAGCTTTGGACTTTTCAATTCTTATCATGCCATTGGTGGGCAGACCGATAAATCCCATTATTATGCATTCTGGGATCATCGAAGGGGTGATGGATTTCGGGAAAACAGCGGATTTAACGTGAACACTGGATTCGCCAATTATTCCTGGAAGCTAAGCAAGAAACTGAAGTTAGGGTTTGAGATAACCCATTTTGATTATCTGAGTCAGCAGCCTGGCGGACTGACGGATGCACAATTTGTAGAAGATCCCTACAGAAGTTTGCGAAGCAGAAATTGGTTTGAGGTCACTTGGAACATGGCGGCATTGAACCTTGATTATACCATCAGTGAAAAGAGCCGTTTGAATGTTAAGTTATTCGGGATGACCGGCGATCGGAACAGCATAGGCTTCATCCTTCAACCAACAGTAGCTGATACGATCAACGCATCTACGCTACAGTATAATCAACGAAGGGTTGACGTTGACCATTACAGAAATGCCGGTGCAGAGGCCAGATATATCAGTGACTATAAAGCCGGTAACAGTACCCAGACCTTTTCTGCAGGTATTCGTTATTTCCGCGGTAAAACCCATCGCTTTCAGAATGGAAGGGGAGACAATGGATCTGCTTACAATTTGAATACCCTGGCAGCTTTCCCAACAGACCTGGAATTTTTTACGCTGAACACAGCATTCTTTGCCGAAAATATTTTTCGTATCGGAAGTCGGCTCAGCATCATTCCGGGATTTCGCGTAGAGAATATAAGAAACACTGCTGCTGGAAGGCTGGGATTTTCCGGTAATACTGAGGTTAAAGTGAGCAACGAGAACAGAACACGCCGGTTCATATTGCCAGGAATTGGGGCTGAATATCACATAGGCATGACAGAGTTTTATGCAAATTATTCCCAGGCATATCGTCCTACCCTTTTCAGTGATCTTACTGCCAATCCAACTACCGATGTCATTGACCAGGACCTTCGCGATGCCAGGGGTTATAATATTGATCTCGGGTATCGGGGAAGAATAAAGGATTATTTATTCTTTGATGTCAGCGGATACATATTGCAGTATAACAACAGGGTCGGCTTGATCGCTCAACAAAGGTTAGATGGCAGTTTTTACAATTTCAGAACAAATATAGGAAACAGCCAAAGCAAGGGTATAGAGGCACTTGTTGAATTCAGCCCAACCAAAGCATGGTCAAAACAGCCAAAGAAAGGCAACCTCAGTTTTTTTGCTTCAATAGCTTACATCAATGCACGTTATGCTGATTTTCAGGTGATATCGAGACAAGGTAACAGACTTGTAGAGACCAATCTGAAAAACAAGCGTGTGGAGAATGCTCCGGAGAACATTTACCGGATGGGCTTAACCTATACGCGCAAAGCCTTTGTTGTAACAGCACAGTACAGTTATGTGTCCGATGCGTTTAGTGATGCAAACAATACAATTGTACCAACCCCCAATGGCCTGATCGGGTTGATTCCGGCTTATGACATTGTAGACATCAGCGGAACCTACAAGTTCACAGAGAAATTCTTCATAAAGGGCGGCATCAACAATGTCTTGGGAGAAAAATACTTTACAAGAAGAGCGGGTGGATACCCCGGCCCCGGACTATTAACAGCAGAACCCAGAAATTACTTCATAACTGTCGGCGTCAAACTTTAAGTTCAGCGCATATTGTGACCGTAAAACCAGAAAGAAGTTCGATAACAGTTAGACTGTTTTGAAATGTTTTTCCTCTTCTCTCAGTAAACTGGAACACTTGGTGATTTTGGCATATTTGGTGGTTGTCAGCTTCCCCTCAAAACCATCCAGTAATTTGTTGATGATGGTATGCTGACGATTGTTCAAATGAACAGCAGCATTCCTCTCCCAAAAATCAGCTTTTTGTAAAATCCTGGAAAGGGATTGCTCCGTAGATGCATAAGCTCGGTCCAAACAACCGAAAAACCATTGTATCCAGATGGTTATATCCGTGGATCCCCGTTACGTTTGCTCAAGAATGAAATAATAATCATTGCGCTCTTTATAAGGCGAATATGGATGTTTTTGCCTTACAACTTTTGGGGTTGAATGATGTATTTGTTCTGGCCAACCTTTGGATCCTTGCAATCTCCTGTATTTATTGATAACTTATCATTGAGTTTCTTTTCTGCATAAATTGTATTTCCACCAACAACAAGGTTATCTGTACTATTTGCCTTTACAATCAATTCATTGCGAAGAATAAACGCATTGTTTTCAATCCTTATATGCTGATACACGGAGTTGTTGGCAATTCTATTCCAAGGAGCAATAGCGATCACAGGCTCTGCACAACGGATAAATTTGTTGTTGCGAATGGTCATATCCCTTACGTAACCTGATTCATACCAGCTATTGGCATCAATTGCCATATGAATGGCGTTCATATGCGTTGCTAAAAATTCATTCCCTTCCACGAGCACCTTTCGCCGTGTAGATAAAAGAAAACCGTGGGTAGGAACCCAAGATACCCTGCAATTCCTAATTTCCACTTCAGGTGTCCAGGTAACATTTTCGATAGCATCCCCGATAGCAAGCCCTTGAGGAGAACTCTTTTCAAAGGTTAACAACATTTCTTTAGGATTGAGCAAAACCGCCTCTTTTACCCGGTTCATACCATATGATGCGTATGATTCCTGATTGACAAATTCAATTTCATCCCCCCTGTTAAAAGCCATAAAACCGTAGGTTTGTTTGTGCATAAACCGAACCTTTAATTGGTTGTCAGCAATTTTTTCAACAATGCTTAGGTAAGTTCCGTGAACATTGATGGCATCGTCGTGTGCTCCTGAAAGCACGCAATTCTTTATCAGTAACTTTCCTTTACAGCCTGAAAAATGCATGCAGTCAGCCCATGCAGCAGAAGTTCTGCCGCTTGCTTTGTCGGGAGCTATTGTAACCGAATCGAAGGAAAGGTTTTCTGAAAATTGACATACTAAACCCATGCCATGCATAAAATGGAATTGTATATTTTTCCAGGAAATATTTTTACTCCCCCGGGTAAACACAGCAGCATAATCCCTGAAAACATCACGAAGCTGGTAAATACAACCTGTTTTCATTGTATGTTTTCCGCTGACACGAATTAAAAATGGTTTTATTTCTCTCAATGTCAATCCTTTGAGCGGATCTTTCATGCGCCGAAGATCATTGGTAAGCAAATCAAGCTCTTGTGCCAACCCGGTATCATAATTCCAGCCTTCGCCAATCCATTTTATAGCACCATTTTCGATTGTATATTCCGAATCTTTGTGAATTTGGATATCTGCATAGTCATCGCCGGCAGCAATCACAGTAAATTCTGAAACCGTTGGCCGGTGGTAATCAAAATGAAGATCAGTTATTGATACATTTTCGCAGCTGTCTATACAAACTTCGATCATTTTGCCGCGACAAATAACTTCGGCCCCAGCGCCTGAAATTTGAAAGTTTTTTGCATGCTCCAAAAGAATTGCAATGGCTTTTAGGCTATCTGGACTGTCATTGGTATTGGTGATATTATATTTTTTCCTGTGAAGACTATCAGGAAAAAAATCATACTTACCAGAAGCGAAATGAACTTTGACAGGATTATTTACAGTCCCTTTACCCCTTAAAATAAGCGTTTGATTGAATTTACCGGCAGCGGTGATTTTTATGTTGTCGCCCGGGGAAAACTGCAATTGATTAATATGGCTGAATGTTCGCCATGCTTGATCTTCTGTTAAACCTGAATTATCATCGTTACCATTTACAGGATTAATAAAATAAGTAGTATTTCCTGGCGACACCCATCCATTTCCTTCAAGTTTAGGTGAATAATTCATAGTAGCCTTGGTTTCAAAAGCTATTGTAGCCCCTTTGTAATTGAGCCTACAAATACCCCCTTTCGCAGAAGATGCATACACGGCTTTTAGCGGAGCAAGTAATGCACACAATAAAGCCACAAGGATAATGAATTTTATTTTGTGCATGAGTGTATCAATTGAGTTGATGGATGAATCTGATCATTTTGAATGAAATAAATATACCTATTATTTGCCTTAGATTTCAAGGCAAATAATAGGTATTTTCGCAGTAATATAGTAAAATCTGTCGCTTCTGGAAGAAGACCAGCCTTATACACGTTCTAACCCTTGCTCACTATTGAGCAAACAATCTTTCATATAAAATCTTAATTTTATAGCATGTCACACAACAGAAGGAAATTTTTAAGCATTGCTGCACTGAGTTCAGGAGCAATGTCTCTGTCAGGAAATTTATTTGCTGCGAATCGCTTGAAGGAAGAGGAATACGATCTTCCATCAAGCATTAGAGACTTAAAACCCATGGTGGATGGCATTGTGCCCATCAGCATTGAAGAAAGAAAACAACGAATTGCGAAGGCACAAAATTTGATGTCCAAGGAGAAAATTGATGCCATATTTTTAGAAGGAACTGCTTCTTCATTTTATTTTACAGGAATGCGGTGGGGACAAAGTGAAAGGACCTTTGGCCTGGTCATTCCAGCTTCGGGTGCCATCGCTTATGTTTGCCCGAAGTTTGAAGAAGACCGCGCCATGGAACTGATCAACCCGATTTTTGGTGACGAAGTGCGTTGCTGGGAAGAACATGAAAGTCCATTTGCGTTGATTGCAGGCATCGTAAAAGACAGGGGTGTAAAACATAAGCGGATTGGCATGGAGGAACGTGTTCGGTTTTTTATTGCCGATGGCGTAAAAAAGGCTGCACCTGGTTTTGAGATTGTAGATGCTACACCAGTAACTGCAGGATGCAGGATGTACAAAAGCAAGGCTGAAATTGCATTGATGCAAAAGTCAAGTGATATCACCATCGAAGCCTACAAGGCAGCATTTGCAACCATCCGACCCAATATGTCGCAGTCAGAGTTCAGCGGAAATATTTCAGCAGCCTTTAGAAAGCTTGGATACAGTGGCGGTGCCATGGTTATTGTAGGAAAGTATTCTGCCTTGCCCCATGGTAGCATTGCTCCACAGACCATCCGTGAAGGAGATGTGGTATTGGTTGATGGTGGAACGAGTTGTGAGGGGTATGCCTCAGATATCAGCAGAACGATTGTTGTGGGCAAACCAAGTCAACGCCAGACTGATGTTTGGAACCTCGAAAAAGAAGCACAGGATGCTGCGTTTGCTGCAATAAAGATTGGTGCTACATGTGATTCGGTAGATGCCGCTGCAAGGGCAGTGATTGAAGGTGCGGGCTTTAACAAGAATTATAAGTTGCCCGGACTGCCACACAGAACAGGCCATGGGATTGGCTTAGAGGGGCATGAGTGGACAAATTTCGTGAAGGGCAACATGACCAAGATTGCACCGGGTATGTGTTTCAGTGATGAACCTACCATTTCAATTCCTGGTGAGTTTGGCATCAGGTTGGAAGATTGTTTGTACGTAGGGGATGATCGTCCATACTTTTTCTCAAAACAAAGCATTTCAATTGAGAAGCCGTTTGGGTGAGATTGAATGAAAATATTGATTGGTGAGTGCCGCTGTTTTGGGGTCAGTTTAGAACTGGGTAGGGGTATTTACATAAGGAAATTATTGTTTTGTTTTTCCAAGAGTTAACATCAAATGCAATTCCATTGTCCCTGAAGTATTCAGGTAGTTTTTTGTATATACTTTCCCCGTATTGTACGTGAAATTAATAGACAGCTTTTCCTTGTAGGGGATGCCTACACCCAATGCTACCTCATTGTTGCTATGGTATATTCCACAAAACTTAATCCATCCTTGATAGTTCATGATTGCACCCATATCAACTATTCCAGGAAGGCCTTTTATTAATCGATATCCCAAAAGGGGTTGAACAGAAACTGATCCATCCTGGGTTTTGGCAAAATTCAATTTCTTACTGACCATAAAATTCAGGACAGCATAATCAACTCCATCATAGGCAGAAAATTCCTGAATGGCGCCAAGACTTGGAATACTTGTCATGATCGTCCAACCTTTACCAGTCTCAATCAGTGCACCAATACTGCCATCTACTTTCATTTTTTGTTCGTTAAAAGCAGCGATCAATGGATCTCCTATCTCTCCCCTTATCACAGCGCCACCTGATTGATTGATCCTTGACAACATCGTACCCAAACCAACACCCAACCTGACACGGGTTTGTCCAGAAGAAAGATCAAGGGCATAACTACCCAAGATTCTGCTTCTATTCAACAGGCCCGCAGATTCCTGCTGGAATTGCAAACCAATACCACTTCTTCCGCCCACTTTACCTTGGATAGAAAATAACTGGTTAACTGGCGCGCCTACGAATGTATTGGGTGAAACATTTCGGTACGCACCATCTATCCTCACTCTCCCATCCATGCCTGTAGCAGCAACGTTCTGGAAAAGTAAGTTATGAAAGTACTGACTGGGGCTTGGATTCAATTGTGCCCAACCCATTTGGGTCATTGTGACAACCGATACTATAAACGTTATGAATGCTTTCATATTCATTGATTTTTTACTGGATAATGGTAATAAAGCCTTTGTGTAAAATAGACGGCCTTTCAGGGAATCTTAATGTATAATAATAGGTTCCTGTACTCAATGGCCTCCCATTTATTCTACCATCCCAACGATTATTATAATTAGTCATTCTGTATAGCATCTTTCCGTTTCTGTCAAAGATTGAAACCTCGTTTTGGGGATAACTATCCAAATTCTTGATGATCCAGAAATCATTTATACCATCCCTATTAGGAGTCAAAATATTAGCAGGTTCAACAAAATAATCATCCTTGACTTCAACAGTAACTTTCATTACTACTACAGCTCCGGCTGAATTTCTAATCGTAACAGTGTACGTTGTTGTAACTGTTGGCCGCGCAATTGGATTGAGAATGTTGGTTGCACTTAAACCAGTTGAAGGTGTCCACTGCACACTTACTATATCCGTTCCTTTGATAGAAAGCTGTGTAGAAAACCCTCTGCTGATTACTGGGTTTGGACTAGGCCCTCCGTTGAACTGGGCTGAATTAGTCCCTGTAAGTGTGGGTAGTTCTAAAATGGATACGATGATGACCTTTTCAAAGAATAGTCCGCCATTATCAGTAGTCCTAACCCTAACTGTATAACTGCTTTTGCTTGCAAAAACAAAAGTTTCAGCAGCCCTTAGTTGATTTCCTGCAATGGTAAATGATGCATTATCATCACTTCCCACTCCATTTACCAAGGTATAGGTATGGGTATCCAATGGATCGATATCTGTGGTGGAAAGATTGCCAATCTGGTCACCTTGGGCATTACCCTCGTAAATTACAGATCTGCTAAGTGCAATATCTGAAGGAGGAGTATTGTATACCAACGTTACAATCGTGGTTGTGCTTCCGCCACTATTGGTTGCTCTGATTGTATACTGAACAGTACCACTAAGCACTGCTGTAAGAGTACCTGAAATAATTCCTGTTGATGTATTAAGGGTCAGCCCGGCTGGCAAATTGGGAGAAATGGAATAAGTCACAACTGCTCCACCTGATGAAGAAGGAAGCATATTGTTGATTGCTACATTTCTTGTTGCGCGCTGGGAGTTTGGATTATACCTGAGGTTTGTAGGTGGTATGTCTATGACTGTCAGCGTAAAACTACCAGTTGTTGAACCTCCACCATTGGTAGCTGTAATTGTATATAGCTTAGCTGGTGTTGATAGTACAGTAGGCGTTCCACTGATCACACCTGTAGTTTCGTTCAAAATAATACCTGCAGGCAAAACAGGAGTGATTGAATATTTCTTGGGTTTACCGGCAGTGTAAGTTGGTGCACTGACATTAAGTGGATTGCCAATTGTAATGATGACACTGTTTGGGCTGTACTGCAAATTGGCTGGAGCATCATTAGGATTTGTTCCATTCAATATCTCCTGATAATCCGATGTTTTGTCTTCATCTGTATCCCGCTTATCATCAGCACTGTTATTGGGATCTGTTGCCGCAAGTCCATATACAACAAATAATTTGGTTTCAACATAATCCGGTGTTCCACCAGCATCTGAATCAATAAATTGTTTGTTGTCCGTTACACTGGTTCCGCTGACCTTTTCAAGATAATCCGGTACACCATCTTTATCTGTATCCTTGTATAATTTAGCATCATTTTTATTGGTCCCTTCATCATCCTCAACAAGATTTGGTACACCATCGTTATCCGTATCAGCTGCATCAACGACTACCATAATTTTTGAAATATTACTCTGGCATCCATTGGTATTAATAACCTGTACGGTGATTTCACCGCTATTGGTTCCAGATTGAACATCAATAGTGTTTATATCAGATGTACCCGTCCATCCAGATGGTAAAATCCATTTATACACTTGTGCATTTGCAACAGCAGCAATTGAATAAGTATGTGATGTGAAAGGTGCAACTTTTAAATTGCCGGTAATATTTCCCGCAACAGGGAGAGCATTAACGGTAACGGTCCTAGTCACCACTGCATCGGCACATCCACCACTACCAGCAACCGTATAAGTAATCGTTGCAGTACCTGCAGCAACACCAGTAATCACTCCACTTGTGCTAACTGTAGCAACCGCTTGGTCTGAACTGCTCCATGTGCCTCCAGTAACTGTGGAAACAAACGTAGTCGTTCCAGCAACACAGATGGCTTGTGTTCCAGAAAGCGTACCAGCTGATGGCGGTGCTGTAACTGTAACCGTTCTCGTCACCGAAGCATCAGCACATCCACCAGTGCCAGCAACCGTATAAGTAATTGTTGCAGTACCTGCAGCAACTCCGGTGATCACTCCACTCGTGCTAACAGTAGCAACAGTTTGATCTGAACTGCTCCATGTACCTCCATTTACTGTAGAAACAAACGTAGTCGTTCCAGCAACACAGATGCCCTGGGTTCCAGAAAGTGTACCAGCTGATGGTGGTGCTGTAACAGTAACCGTTCTCGTCACCGAAGCATCAGCACATCCGCCAGTTCCAGTAACCGTATAAGTAATTGTTGCAGTACCAGCAGCAACTCCGGTGATCACTCCACTTGTGCTAACAGTAGCAACCGCTTGGTCTGAACTGCTCCATGTGCCTCCACTAACCGTAGAACTAAATGTAGTCGTTCCAGCAACACAGATGGCCTGTGTTCCAGAAAGTGTACCAGCTGATGGTGGTGCTGTAACAGTAACCGTTCTCGTCACCGAAGCATCAGCACATCCGCCAGTTCCAGTAACCGTATAAGTAATTGTTGCAGTACCAGCAGCAACTCCGG
>JBIIQT010000011.1:0-52789 GCA_044341875.1 Chitinophagaceae bacterium
GTGGCTGTGCCAGAAAAGTATTTTATACCATCATCTGTATGGTCCGTCCAGGAAATGAGCTTGGTCATTTTGACCGAATCTGGTGCTCCCCATTTTTCAGGAAAGGATAAAGTCCAAGGGGAACTTACTTCATGGCTCTTTGTTTCCTTGGTGATATTATAGGAAGGGAGTGTTCGCCTTTCAGCATTGAATACGATAAAACAAGATGCATTGGGTGCCAGCTGCAGATTGATTTTGGTATTCCCATTCAATGTTTTTAGGTCATTTATTTGATATTGTTTTCCAGTTATCGGATCCCAATATTCAACCTGTTTTCCAATTGTCCGGAATTGGCATTCTTCGGTTATTGCCTGGTCTGTTTTATTTCGAATAAAATAAATATTTCCTATTGCTGTTGTCCTATGGATAAAATCCAACTTTTCAGCATCCGCAGTAAAATCTTTTCCAATAGCCAATTTTTTCAAAGCATCATCAATGGATATATTTTTAAGCACAGGATTCTTTATGCCTGACGGTGTTTCTGCCGTATTTAAAAATAAGATCTTGGCTCCGGCAGCCATCATCTTATTTAATTTATTGATCACCTGTATCGGAATATCTTTTCTACCGGGTATTACAAGTAACTTATAATTTAAGCCATCGGGTAAAACCAATTTGCCATTAGCAACTTCTATTTTGTTCAATAAAATATCTGAATTGATAACATCAAAATCATACCCAAAACTTAATCCATTGATTTTTGGCCGATCAGGTGACCCTTGTAATTCCGGAAAAAAATTAGGGGCTTTATCTCCATAATAATAAACAACATCAGCAACAAATTTTCCCTGGCTTAACATGTACGAGCATCTTGATAAATAATCCATGAATGGTTTGGCCTCTTTCCACCAGGTAGTGGTTGGATTGATATCCGAACCTGCGTGATATGCTCTTCCGGGCAAACCAAACTCTGGCCGGGTATTGGCGAAGGCGTGCATCGTAATCCTGTTCAATCCTTCACAAAAAGCACGGTCAGCATATTTTTTCAATTCATGCGGTGCATCTTTCCATCTTCTCCATGTGGTGAATGACTCTCCATCTACCACATTAAGTCCATAAGTATGAGAAGCACTGGCTATTTCTTTAACGAGAAACATATTATACCGATTTCGAATCCAGAATTCACCGCGTGGGATATTTATATTTCCCAATGCCTTCAAAGCATCTACCGGACATGATTTCCATAATGGAGGGCCAGGCCCTCCTGCTTCGGCATTCAGTTGAATACCATAATCCGCCAGGAAATCACGGCCTGTTGTATAATGACTGAAAATAAGTTGGTCACTTACCGTTTTTTTGTATTGTTGAAGGAACAGGTCATTGCCTCCAGGAAGCTCCCACCCTGCAAAAGCAGGTAGATAAGGAAGTATATCGTAACCATTATGAGCAAAAAAGATACTATCCATAGCATCTGTCCATGCTGTTGCCTCATCTAGTTCCATGCTATCAAAAGAGAGATAAGATAATCCGGAAGTTTTGGCGTTTTGTTTTGTAATGCGTAAACGATTTAATATATGTTGTAAATAACGGGTGGTTGCTTTGGGGTCAAGAAAGTCAATTTGTAAACCATTTGAATTAGGACTGGGAACAATGAGGTGCTGGCCGGTATTAGAACAAACAAACCTGAGAATGGTCCATTTTCCTTCAGGAACCTGCCATTGTAGCTTTTCCCCATCGAATTGTTTGTTCAGCATGATGACATCATCCGAGGTATTAATTTTTTTATCCGGATTATCCCTGATGGCCATTATGGCGATTTCCTTCATATACTGAGGAAAGCCGTTCTTGTCTTTAGGACACTTTTTAGGGAAATCAGGTAACGCTAAAGTATCAGAATATACACTTGGGCCAACCAATGAAAGTGTTGATGTATACAATGCTTTTGCCGCCCAATCAGGTTTCACCCATGGCCCACCCGCATTCCAACCGCTGGATGCTACCATACCGATTTGAATACCGAGCCGTTTCCCTTCTGCCAAGGCATGTAAAATGGATTGTACAGATTCGTCACCCAGAAATTCAGGACCTACTCCATACATCCCATCCGGATTATGCATAGCCAACAGGTCATATATTTCTGCTCTACCCATTCCTTTGGCTTTCATTTCCTCCAGATCATATGTAATAGAAGCCTTTGTTACGTCTCCATTCAACCAGGACCAGTAAGCACCAGGTCTGTATGACATGGAAGGATTGACAAACGCTTCAGAAAAACTTTGAATGCTATTTATATTTGGTTTGGATTTCTTTTCAATTGTATACGATACAAAGAATGTACACAGCAGCATGCCGAATAAAACAAAATATATTGGTTTCATATGTTATATAAGTGGTTATTGAATTTACATTATTGTTTTGCAGCCACCCCTACAGGCCTTGCTTCTTTTTTGATGGTTTGTTCAAATGCTTCCAGCGCAGCTTTGAGTTCGTTGGCAATTCCGGGGTTTTGCTTGATTACATTATATCGCTCTGAAATATCTTTTTCTAGGTTATACAGGGCCTCTTCTTGCTTATTGGATTCTGTTTTTCCGTTTTTCCCGTCTCTTCCTGGATTTGTTACAACAGTATAATTGGTGGGTATGATGTATTTCCATTTATCTTTCCGTATGGCTTTTAATTTATTTTCTGCGAAATAATAAAAGTATCTGTTGTCAAGGATCTTTCTCATCTTTTTGCCTTTAAGCACAGGCAAAACATTTACTCCATCAATCTTTTTTGAAGGCAAATCTGTTCCGGTCATTTCGCAAATGGTAGGAACAATATCTAAACTGGTAATGAATTCATTGGAAACTTTGCCTTTAGGTATGACCCCTGGCAAAGACATGATGCAGGGTACCCGGAACCCTCCTTCAAAAATATCAAATTTACCACCCCTCAGTATTCCTGCACTTCCGCCATGATTTCCATAACTAAGCCAAGGACCGTTATCGGAGGTGAAAATAACCAAGGTATTATCCAAGACACCCTTTTTATCCAATGCTTTGATAATCTCCCCGACAGACCAATCTATCTCTTCGATAACATCACCATACAAACCCCCTTTGGATTTTCCTATAAAATCTTTTGAAGCCGAAATCGGAATATGGGGCATCGTATGGGCCAAGTACATGAAAAACGGGGACTTTCCTGCCTGTTGGTTAATGAAATCAAGACAAAATTCGGTATAGCGTTTGGTCAACGTGCTTTGGTCTGCAGGAAACTCGATCACCTCGTTATTTTTCATGAGCGGTGTCTGGTGGTTCTTGTTCGCTATTTTCAGCGAGGCATAGTTTTGAATCATTTCCTTTGTCATGCCATTTCGTAGCAATGCGTTTTCAGATAATACCATGTCAGGCGCTATGGTCATGTCATTGCTATACGGCACACCAAAATACTGGTCAAAACCATGTTGCGTAGGTAAAAACATTTTTTTATCACCCAAATGCCATTTCCCAGCCATGGATGTAGCATAACCTCTTCCCTTGAGTAATTCAGCAATTGTTTGTTCTTCTGGGTTTATGCCAGTGTTGCCAGGATTGTCTTTGCTTTCCGGGAAAATCACTTTTGGCAAGCCAAGGCGCTGTGGGTAACAGCCAGTCAATAAGGCTGTACGCGATGGCGTGCAAATAGAGGCTGCAACATGAAAATCAGTGAATTTCATGCCATTGGCTGCCAATTGATCAATGTTTGGCGTGGAGATAGTTGTAGATCCATAGCAGCTTAAATCAGCATAGCCCATATCATCCATGAAAATGACTACGATATTGGGTTGGATGCTGGCTGGCTTCTTTTCCGGTTGGAAAGCGGTGAAAACCAATGCCATCAGTGTTAGTGCCAGCAATTGTTTAAAAGATTTCATGTCCATATTTTCATTTCAATAGAAACAGGTTAATAATTGAAGTTTCACATATCAGTTAATGAATTTAACCCAAAATTATTATCCAACCGCATAGAGATGTAGCCAGGGATTGCAGGGTTTATCCTGAGGGCTTGCTAAAAGGAAAAAATTGGGTAAATTTAATTTTGGTGATAATATAAATAATGAAACACATCACTCTAGTAAGCAAGTTATTAAAAGGCTTAACCTTTATTGGTTCCTTCATTTTGATACAGCAATGTACTTACGGACAAATATCAACTGTTACAGAAGGGGAGGATAAAATAGTCATAAGAAATAGACAGGGGATAGAATTTGTGGTAATCAAGAAAGGGTTTCGATATGGTTTTCAAAAGACGGATGGGAAGAACATAGTCCCTGCTCACCCTGTTTCCGGTTTATTGGCCGGAGATCCAGAAAAACTTTCTCAGGCCAAGACGACAAAATACATTGGAGCAAAGGATAGCGTGTATTCTTTTGAGGTGACGCTTGAAAATAAGCATACAATAATCCTCCGGTTAAAACTTGGGAAAGAAACTGCTCTTTTTCAGATCGAGAATCCAAATGGTGACCCCATAGCCATGGCTTTGCGCACTGCAGGTGTTAGTCCAGGATATGGATTGGGTGATGTAGTAGCCAACTGGTGGAACAGGCTTCCTGAGAATAAAGGAAAATATAGCACGGAAATTAGTGGTTTTGCTAATTATGATTATAGTTCTTCAAGCGGCAATGCTTCCCGTATGGTAAGCAATTTCGCCATTTATCCAGTCAATCAATTTGGATTAATCAATATTGACCCAGGTGCTAAAATAGTAGTCAATACAGCGGATGAGATCATGCAGGGAAGTCGTCAGACAACAAAAATAGCTTCGTTGTATTATTTTTTTGGAGACACCAAAACGATCTATTCAAATTTTCTTAAAGCAAGAAATGAAAACGGTTTTCCGGTAATGAAGCCAGCTTATGCGTTTTATGGTGTAGGCTGGGAGGCCTGGGGGGCACTAGCCTGGAACACATCGGAAGAAACCGTTAAGCGTGATATAGATCACTATTTGGATTTGAAGTATCCTTTAAAATGGATGGTCATAGGATCTGGTTTTTGGCCTCAAACCGATGACAGGTTTAAAGGGACTACCAGTTTTGGGATGTGGGACAAAGTCAAATATCCCAATCCGCAAGGGTTAAAACAATACTTTAATAACAAAGGACTTCAGTTTATCATAGGCCTGAGGATTGCATTTATCCATAACGGGCCATATTCGGAAGAGGGTTTATTGAAAGGATATTTTCTCAAGGAAAATGGAGCGGCGAAAATATACACAATCGGATTTCCCAAAAGTCCTGTATATCTGCTTGATACGCACAATGAAGAAGCTGTAAAGTGGTACGTAAGTTTATGCGACAAATGGCAGGTTGATGGTTTTAAGGAAGATTTGTATGGATATGAAAAATATTCATTCCCCGACGATAAAATAGATCCGGCCAACATCGCATTAAAGAAAAAGGGCTATCTGATCATGATCAGAAATGCTTATTTGACTTCGGCTGGTGAGCTACACAGAATCGATGATTTTAACTATGATATGAACCAGGACCGGGGACCGGTCAATTCCTTAACACTTGCATACAGTGGATTTCCACTGACCTATATGGATATTATAGGCGGAATGTTTGGTGGTCGAAATTTTGATGGTGAAGTATCTAACAGAATCAAGGTTTATTTGATGCGCAATGCCCGTATTGCTTCCTTACATTCCTCTATGTCTATGGGTAAAGGACCATGGAATTATAAGGATGAGCAGGTATCTAAAATATTGCTGGAGTCCGCTCAGCTGCATGCTCGGTTACATCCTTATATTTATAGCAATGCCATTAAGTTTTATCAGGACGGTTATCCTCATACAATGACTCCGCTTCCCATTGCATATCCTAATGATTCAAATGTCCATGACAGAGAAAATTACAAACAAAGAGGGTTTCAATGGATGATTGGAGATGCGCTTATGGCTTATCCCTTGTATGGGGACGATTATGAAACTGCCAAGAGCAGAAACTTGTATTTGCCAGAAGGTAAATGGATAGACTACGACAATGGCAAGGAATACAATGGGCCACTGTTGCTAAGGGATTTTGAGATTCCAGTTGAGAAAACCCCGCTGTTTGTAGGGGGAACAGGTGTAGTGATTGAAGAGGTTGAAACTGAGTTGAAAGGCAGGATATACCCTTTGGCCAACAAAGCCAAAACTATATTTTATGGAAAAGATGGAAAGACTCAATCTGTGATTTCCATAGAAAATCCGAATTGGAAAGATTTGAAAATTATTGATGTAACTACCAACACTAAAGTTTCTTGGGAAAAGAAACGATTTGCATTTGAGTTTGATCTTATTGAGGGGCATAATTACCGGATCTACTAGTATTATGTAACCAAAATTTATATACAACGAATTAGAAAAATTTCTGATAAAATATCTGACAACTTGCTACTTTAAAAAAATGCATTTATTGCTTTAACTTAGATCAAATGAAAATGCATAAAATATTTATTCTGGTTATTTTACTATTTGCCAAGATAGCCCCATTTGCCCAAGACAATAAAAAAACGGAAGATACAGTTGCTATATTGCAAGCACAAGCATTAAAGCAAACAGAACAAAAGAAAGGATACGCTAATGATCATCCTGGGGTGCAGTGGTTTCCCAAAGCTGGTTTGGGGATTTTTATCCATTGGGGCATGGCTGCTGTTAGTGGTGTGGGAGATTTATCCTGGAGTATGCTTGCGAATAAGCCTTGGAGAGATCATACCCTGACACCTAATGCTTATTATTCCTTGGCAGGAAAATGGGATCCGAGTAAAATGGATTTTGATAAAATACTAAGGGGTGCAAAAGCGGCGGGTATAACTTATGCGGTTTTTGTTGCTAAACATCATGATGGTTTTACATTATGGCCTTCGAATTATGGAGAAATAGGAACCCGGTTTCAGTTTGCAGGGCGAGATTTTGTAAAGGAATTTGTCACCGCTTGTCGTAAATACAAGATTAGGGTTGGATTATATTATTCACCACCTGATTGGTACTTTGAACGTCAATACAAGAACTTTTCCTATAACAGTAAAGTGCAGTTGGACATGGACCATCAACCTACAGTATTACCCAAGCGCACAGCCGAGTTTGAACAAAAGCGTGTGGAGTATATCAATCATCAAGTAAGGGAACTCCTTACAAATTATGGAAAGATTGATTTGATGTGGTTTGATGGGGGTAAGGGGGAAATTCCAAATCAATTGGTTCGGGAACTTCAGCCTGGAATTGTCATTAATCGTCGCAATGGTGGAGTTGGCGATTACGGGGATAGTGAAGGCGCGCTTCCCAAAAAACGCTTTGAAGGTTGGTTTGAAACTTGTGAAACGTCTTGGCTTGTGATGCAAGTTTCCGTATTTATTTAAAGACAATACCACTCTAAACAATCGCTAAAACATCTAAAGTATAAATACCCCGTTCATCAACTTTTGATTGTGTCTTTTTTAAAAACAGGTCAAAATATGCAATTTGAAAAATGATAATTGAATAACTTCAACTCACAATTGATTGTTCATGACCAAACGAGTGATTTTCTTTATTGTTCCTTTCTTTTTCATATTAGCTGGGTGTACCAAAAAAACATCTCCTGTAGTCCCTCCGCCATCCCAACCGGTTTATCTTTACCAATAGAACTTTGATGGAACTGATGCATTGCATGATTTATTCATCGAAGATGCATCTGTTCAAAAAAACGGTGTTACCATATCTACAGACCCTTTGAACCCAGCCAATAAAGTATGCAAAACCACACTGCTAAAAGGAAATGACCGAACTGAGTTGAGTGTATATACTTCCGACTTAAAGAAAATTATGTATTTCTATGCTGATGCTGCCAATGGGTTTAGTGACAAATCCAATTCAATCCCTGACGTGAACAGCTTGGGCAACGAGGTGTGGATGAGCATGAAAATTTATAAACCTCAGGAACAAAATACCGGTGGCATCAAGCCTTGCATCGCGCAGTTGGGGCCTGTATCCAATTCCTCGCTAAATCCTCCCGTCTCAAGCAGCGGTTTCTGTCAGTTGAGAATGCGCAATGGTACTACGCCAGGCGGTGATAACTGGAACTGGAGGGTTTTTGGTGGTACTGCATATACTTCAGCTGCCCTGGATGTGGACAATAGTTTTATAAAACCCAATTATGGCAAGTGGGAGAAATTTGTTTTTCATTGTATCTATTCTACGGGTAGTGATGGCCTTCTTGAGGTTTGGAAAGATGGCGTTAAATACATTAACACCCGTGGCGCAAATGCAATTGCTTTCAATCGTTTCAGGATCAAGTGGGGGCTTTATTTGGGTACAGGAAGCGCTGCAGGAGAGGATTTGACTTGTTTTTATGATGACATCAAAATAGGGGATAAGCGCTCAACTTATGATGCGATAAGTCAGTAATTGACATTATCTATTGAATCGTGTCAAGATTATTCTGCACATCTTGTGTCATCACAAATCCCTAATTTTCACCAATGAATACATCCAACCGAAGAAAGTTCATCAAAAATGCATCCCTTACCGGAATCCTTGCACCTTTTGCAGGACAGGTATTTTCATTGGATAAAACTGATAAGTTCAATGTTAACCCTACCAGTCCTTCAGGAGAAAAAAACAATTACCTGGAATCCATCAAGCAGGAGCTGGTAAAACAGTGGCCCAAGAACCGAACCATCAACCTGGTCTTTCATGGACACTCGGTTCCATCGGGTTATTTCAAAACACCGGATGTGAGACCTTTACAATCATATCCTCATTTGTTGTTGAAGGAACTAAAACAGCTTTATCCCTATGCTGTCATCAATACCATTCTGACCTGCATTGGCGGTGAAAATGCAGAACAAGGCGCCAAAAGATTCAAGGGAGATGTGCTCAACCACAAGCCTGATGTGCTTTTCATTGATTATGCCTTGAATGACAGGCGCATTGGGTTGGCGGCATCACGAAAGTCCTGGGAGTACATGATTAAAGCTGCCCTGAAAAAAAACATCAAGGTTATTTTGTTGACCGCAACGCCGGACCAGAAAGTTGATCTGACTGACCCCAAATCTGATTTACAATTGCTGTGCAACCAGATAATGGATATGTCAACTGAATTCAAGGTTGGCTTGGTGGACAGTTATGCACTGTTTCAAAAAATCCATTCGGATGGCTATAAATTGGCTGATTACATGTCTCAGGTAAACCATCCGAACGAAAAGGGTCATCAGTTGGTAGTGGATGGGATAATGAATTTTTTTTGATGGTTGATGTATGTCAACGCTTATGGTAATTTTCCTGTTTCCGTATTAACGTGGTCAATTCAATTTTTATAGAAATGTATTAATGTTCTACATTTGACCAAAGCCCCGTGATGAAGAAAATGCTTTCTGCAATTGATATTGAACCGGTCAGCCACCAAACCATGGCGGATATTGTGGAAATGAAGTTGTTGGCATTTTTGAAGAAAAATGCTTTCAAACCTGGTGACGCCCTGCCAAAAGAAATGGAACTTGCTCAAGCATTGGGTGTCAGCAGAAACATCTTGCGGGAAGCACTGAGCAGGCTGCGGATGCTGGGTATGGTTGATACCAAGAAAAGACGTGGGATGGTGCTGAGTAGTCCGGATATCCTGGGATCTCTGGAAAAGGTAATGGACCCACTGATCATTGATGCAAGTACATTAAAAGACTTTTTTGAGCTCCGCCTGACCCTCGAAATGGGCTTGGCAGATATCTTATTTATCCGCAAAACCAAAAAAGACGTTGCCGAGCTGGAGCAGATTGCTTTGGCGGAAAAAGTGCGGGATAAAAACGATGTTGCGTTTCGAATCAAGAGTGAAGTGGAGTTTCATGGTAAAATCTACCGGATGACGGGCAATCATACAATGCAACGTTTCCAAACCATGTTGCTTCCGATTTTTGGACACCTGGTAACCGTGGAAAAGAAGCCTGCAGTAGCCAAGGTTACCCATCTCGACCTTGTCAATCTTTTAAAAAATGGTACAATAGAAGAATTCCGAAAGGGTATGCGCGATCACTTGGAACCTCATTTCAAGCGCACTACTAAATAAGATTACTGGCATTTAAGGTAAAATATTACTAGGGATAGGCTTGTTTTGCCTGTGAAAGCTATGTTTTGCGTTTTTGTTTTTGTTAATTATGTACTACATAAGTATATTCGAACATAAATATTTCATTTTTCATCAAAAAACGACTGCTTATGAAATCAGGTATCAAAATATTACTGGTACTGGTATTGCTTGTATTCAGTAACACTGTCACCTGGGGACAATCAAAAAAAATTTCCGGTACGGTCACCTCTCAAGAAGATGGTGCGCCTATGGCTGGTGTCAGTATTACCAAAAAAGGCTCTACTGTTGGTACACAAACCAGCACTGATGGTCGTTATACCATCGCTGCCGACAAAGGCGATGTGCTTATTTTCACATCAACTGGGTTTGCAAAGCTGGAAATTACAGTCGGTACAGCTGACATGATCAATGTTAAGCTGCAGGCCGATGATACAGATCTTGGTGAAGTTGTGGTGGTAGGGTATGGCACACAGAAGAAAAGCAGCCTGACAGCTTCAATTTCAAAACTGGACAAGCGAATATTAGAAACTGGTGTCCGTGCCAATCCTGCTCAAGCATTGGCCGGAACGATAGCCGGTGTAAGGGTCTCAACCACTTCAGGAAAGCCTGGGGCACTGCCCGCCATTGTACTCAGGGGTGGAACCAATTTTGATGGTTCAGGTTCACCACTGGTGATTGTGGACGGACAATTCAGGCCTTCATTAAGTGATATCAATCCAGAAGAAATTGAAAGCCTTGAAGTACTGAAGGATGCCTCTGCCACTGCCATCTATGGAGCGCGGGCCAGCAACGGTGTTATCCTAATCACTACCAAGCGCGGAAAGGCAGGATCTTCATCCATTGCATTCAAAATGAGATCAGGGGTTAATACACTCAATTCACCTTATGAGTTGCTTACTGCTGAAGAATATTTGTTTTGGGGCAGGAAAGCATTGGTTGAAACCTTTAAAGTCAATGGCAACCAAAGTTTGATCAATACTTCTGGGCCTCGGGGAACAGGAAACGTGTATAAGAATGCTGCAGGGGTAATTGTGGATGGTAATTATGACCTGAATGCATTGTTCAGCCCGATGGTTTTAACTGATGCAAATAGAGAATTGCTGAACAAAGGGAATGGATGGAAAGTGATGAAGGACGCCATTCCAACAAATGCTACAGGAGCGTATGACCCCTCAGGAACCATCAAAGATATTCTTTACAAGGAGTTCAGCTATGCAGACAATGCATTCCGCAACCAGGCCGTATTGCAGGATTATAATATCGGCATGTCTGGCGGAAATGACAGGGGTACCTATTATGCCAACCTGGGTATGTACAATGAAGATGGCATCGCTAAATCTTCATTTTATCGCCGGTTAAACTTTGTGATCAATGGAGATTATAAAATTAAAAGCTGGTTGAAATCAGAAAGCAGCGTTGCCTTTGCAAAAGCCAATTTCAGGGATCAAGCCCAAACTTCAGATGCAAGTTATTGGGGTCGTATCCTGATGGCTGCACCGACAATGAGGGGTGTGAATGAAAGTGGCAAAGTGTTGCTGGGCCGTAACGCGGGCGATGGTAATCCTACGATCAATGAACCCATGTTTATCCGCAGGAATCAATCTGATAAATTTACTTTATCTCAGTCGCTTAAAGCAGATTTCTCTAAAGATTTATACCTGAAAGTTGGTGGTATTTTCATGTACGACGAACAAATGGCCGAAGGCTTTAACAAGGACTACAGAACCGGCGTATTGAGTTATACCAATCCCAATGCTGGATGGAACCGTGACCGCATCAGTTCTGCATCTTTCGATAGGATATTCCGTCAAACCTTTAATGCCATCTTGAATTACAAAACAGAATTGTTTGGGAAGAGCAACCTTGATGCAATGGTTGGTGGCGAGTATTTCGATGTGTACAACAATGGCATGTCTGCAAGTGGTCGCCTGGCACCAACTGATGATTTTGAGGCTTTGGGATATACTTCTGCAGATGCAAACCAGCGCTCTATAGGTTCATACCATACCGCTGAAAGGATTCTTTCTGCTTTTGGTCGTGTAAATTATGATTGGGATGGAAAATACCTGGCATCGTTTACTGCCAGGAGGGATGGCTATTCCAGGCTGATTGGAGACAACCAGTATGGTGTTTTCCCTGGCGCATCATTTGGTTGGTTGGCACACAAAGAAAAATTCATGGAAGGCACTTCAAACTGGCTTTCATTGTTGAAGCTGAGAGGAAGCTGGGGTAAGAATGGTAACATTGGTGGTATAGGCTTGTATGAACTTCAGGGTGGTTATAATACGACTGGCCGCTACGAAAACGTCATTGGATTCAGTTTGGGCGGTATTCCCAATCCTAAATTGAGGTGGGAGAAAACCAACACGGTGGAAGCAGCCATTGAATATGGATTGTTGAAAAACAGGATAACTGGTTCGATCGGAGTATACAATCGCATCACCAATGATAAGATTGCAAACGTTCTGCTGCCCAACTCAACGGGTGTCAGCAGTATTCGCACCAACAATGGATCAATGCAAAACAAGGGTTTTGAAGCAGACATGAATATAAAGGTCATTCAAAACAAAGATTGGGATATTCGACTTGGGGCGAACATAGCCTGGAATAAGAACAAAATACTCAAGCTTCCATTCAATGGCAATGAAAACAACAGGCAGGGTGGTACCCAAATTTATGATCCTGTCTCAGGTAAGATCATTTGGGTTGGTGGTTTGCAGGAAGGACAGGAACCTGGAGAACTCTTTGGATATGTGGTGGAAGGGTTGATCAGGGATGCAAAAGATCTTGCAGCCTACAATAAGATTGATTTGGCAGCCGGTCAGGTTCAGCTCAATGCTGCTGCTGGTCGTCCGTTGACAAGTCGGCAATTGCTTACTCAAAGGGGGTTGAATCCCAACCAGTGGTGGACAACCAGCCTGGGTGATGTTCGCTGGAAAGACATTGACAAGAACGACACTATTGATTTCAGGGACAGGGTTTTCATGGGAAGAACAATCCCACGCTGGACGGGTGGATTTAACCTTTCCCTTGGATGGAAAGGTTTGCAATTGTTTGCCCGTATGGATTACGCGCTCGGCTTTGTGCAAATGGATTTCCGCCAACTCTGGGCCATGGGTAGCATGCAGGGTGAATTCAATGGAACAAATTTTGTAAGAGATTCATGGACACCTGAAAACCCCAATGCAAGGTTTCCAACATACATGAACCAAGACCAACAATTGAAAAAGAATTACGACAGGAACAGCAACATGTTCTGGGTGAGTTCAAATTACCTTTGTTTCAGGGAAGTAACGCTCAGCTACGCCGTTCCTCAGAACCTTTTGAAGCGGGCTAAAATTGCAGGACTTACCTTGATGGTGACGGGTCAGAACCTTGGCTATATCAGCAATGAAATGCTCAAACTGCCGGAAAGAACAGGCGAGCAGGATGGCGCATATACCATTCCTACCCAAATGGTTTTTTCAGCAAATCTTACATTCTAATTTTTTAATCATACACAATGACAAAGAATACATTTCAAGTCGTTCTGTTTTTGGCAATGTTGACAATAGGAATGACATCATGTAAAAAAACATTGCAGCTCACACCGCAGGATTCATTCGGCAGTGGAAATTTTTGGAAAAATGAAGCCCAGATTGGAGGCTTTATGCAAGGAATGCATACCCAGTTCAGGGGAAATATGTTTCAGTTTTTACGTTTGGGCGAAATGCGCGGTGGTGGTTTTACCACAGCGGAGATATTTCCTGTCTCTTTGAATGAAGTGCCGTTGATTCTGCAAAACCTGGAAGAGAATTCTGCTGGAGTCAGCAATTGGGCTGGTTTCTATGGTCCAATCCTCCAGCTCAACCTTTTCATACAAGAGACCGAAGCATCAACCATTTTGACACCAGCGAGAAAAAGTTATTTTCTCGGGCAGGCTTATGCGATGAGGGCATATTATTATTTTCATTTGCTGCGTACATACGGAGGTGTTCCGCTCAGGCTTGTTCCTGAGGTACCCAATGGCATCACTGATCCTGTGGCTTTGCGCAAAGCAAGGGCCACTGAGGCCGAGGTGATGACTGCAGTAAAAGCTGATGTTGACAAAGCTGTTGTTGCATTTGGAAATGCAGCTGTTGCCAACAAAGCACAGTGGAATCCGATGGCAGCTTTGATGTTGAAAGGTGAGATCTACCTTTGGTCTGCCAAAGTATACAACACTACAGCTGATTTGGCTACGGCAAAAGCGGCATTGAATGCTGTTACTGGCTTTACGCTGCGTCCTGTTTTTGCAGATGTGTTTTCATACGCCAACAAAAAGAACAGTGAGATCATTTTTACATTGAGTTATTCTTTTGCTGAAGCGGAAATGCCAAGTGTATCAACCTTTACCTACGATTTACCCGGATTGGCTGGCGGTTTTTATGCAGACTCTCTGGCATCGGGTGCTTTTATTTCTACCAATCCTGATCCACTCAATATCGGACAAACCAATGCCCAACAAATCATTCAACGCTACCGGTACAGCTTTGAGTTGTTCCAGAGCTATGAGATTGCAGACAGGCGTAAGCTGGCTACATTCTATGATTTTTACAAGGTGACTAAAACAGGTGCACCTCCATACAAAGTGATTGCGCGGAATACCGTACTCAGGAAATTCCTGGGCACCATGGACCAAAACAAGCGTTATTTTTCTGATGACTGGCCGGTATACAGGGAAGCGGACAGGTTGTTGATGCTTGCTGAAATTGTAAACGCTGAAGGTGGAGATCCAACTGTTTTCATCAAGCAAATCCGCGATAGGGCATATGGTGGAGCAGCCAATGATAGGGCTCCATTTATAAACCGCACCAAGGACGCCAATGAAATATTTATTTTTGCAGAACGCACCAAAGAGTTTGTATTTGAAGGAAAGCGCTGGTATGATGCAAGAAGGATGAAGTTTGGAGCAGAGCCGCTTGCATTCATCAGCCCGAGTCATCCGTATGGTGTGTTGAACAAGGCTACACACGCATACCGTTTGCTGTGGCCCATTGAACCTGCCATATGGACAAACGACCCATTGGTGAATCAGACTCCTGGCTACGTAACATCAAAGCCAAAATAAAATCCTAATTTGGATTTTCAAGCTCACACGATATGGGGTCTGGGGTTATTTTCCTCAGACCCTTTTATCAAATATAAATAGATGAATTAAAACAGTGAATGAAATGAAAATGAAGATTCAAGGTCTTATCGCTGCCGCTTTTACACCATTCAACGCAGATGGTTCACTGAACCTTGGTTTGGTGCCAGCATTGGTAGAGAAACTTTTGCAAGATGGGTTGAAGGGGATATTTGTTTGTGGCAGCAACGGCGAAGGCCCTAACATGACCACTGAGGAGAGAATGATGGTGGCTGAGGCATTTGTGAAAGCCGCCAACAAGAGATTGCTGATCATAGTCCATGTAGGGCACAGCAGCATCGCTGAATCAAAAAGGCTTGCCGTTCATGCACAGGCAATTGGCGCTGATGCATTTTCATCTGTTGCAGCCTTCTATTTCAAACCCACTTCAGTCGAAACTTTGGCGCATTGTATGGCAGAAATTGCAGCTGCAGCGCCACAACTTCCATTTTACTACTACCATATTCCCATCCTTACCGGCGTGGGAATGGACATGATTGATTTTTTGAATTATGCAGGTGATCTGATACCAAACCTTGCAGGCATCAAGTATACCTCTGCCACCATCCATGAATACCAAAGTTGTCTTGAACTCAAAAACGGAAAATTCGATGTGCTCTTTGGTTTTGATGAGTTGTTGTTGCCTGCCCTGTCCATTGGCTCAAAAGGCGCCATTGGAAGCACCTATACTTTTGCTGCAACTGAGTACCTGAAAACGACAGCGCTTTACCAGCAATGCAATAACGATCAGGCAAGAGAAAACCACTCTTTCATGGTAGAGGTAATAAGGATTTTTGCTCGTTATCCATCTGTGCCTGCCCAAAAAGCCATCATGAAAATGTTGGGTTTTGACATGGGCCCTTGTAGGCTTCCATTGGTAACACTGAACACAACAAATTACGATAAGTTACATGCGGAGCTGGAGGCGGTTGGTTTTTTTGAGAGGGTTCCTTCTATTCCCATGGAGAGAAAAGAATTATAACGGTTTAAAATTTTCCCAAATGAAGCTGAATAGATTTTTTGCCATGGTCATTTCCTTATTGGTGTTCATTGCCAACTTGAATGCACAATCCACTGCTGAAGTAACAGTGTTGCAAGAGCAGTACCAGGTGCCCTTGTTGAAAGGAAAATCAACCAATCCATTCATCAGGTTGAAATTGTTAGTGTCAGGCAATGAGGGAATGGCGGTAAACGGTTTTCAATTCAGCTTGAAAGGGACTACCGCTTTGCAGGATATAGAACAACTTGCTTTGTACTATTGTAAAAATGATTCCACTGCAAATGCATCATTGGATTTTTCCAAGGGACAACTGTTTGGAAGTGTTTCATCCATCAACAATAAAATTACCATCAGTGGTTCGCAACAGCTCGATCCTGGTACGCATTATTTTTGGTTGAGTTGTACCCTGTCTCCCAATGCCAATGCTTTAAATGAAGCAGATGCCAGTTGTACCCAAGTCAACATTGGCGATAAGCGTCTTGTACCTGCTCCAGAAGGAAAAAATATCCAGCAAAAGTTTGCTGTTGCGTTGAGAAAACCCAATGATGACAATGTCCATACATACCGCATCCCTGGCATCACCACTTCTAAAAATGGAACCTTGCTGGCTGTGTATGACATGCGCCGGGAGAGCAGCCGTGACCTGCAGGGACACATGGATATTGGCTTGAGCAGAAGCCTTGATGGCGGCAATACATGGTTGCCCATGCAGGTTGCCATCGACATGAAAGAATGGGGTGGTTTGCCACAGAAATTCAATGGGGTTTCTGATGCTTGTATTTTAAGCGATGACAAAACCGGAGCAATTTACATTGCTGGGCTATGGATGCATGGTGTCTTGGACAAAAATGGAAAATGGATTGAAGGCCTGACAGACAGCAGCAAAGCCTGGAATCACCAATGGCGCGAAAAAGGATCACAACCGGGTTTTGATGTCAAACAGAGCAGCCAGTTTTTAATTGTCAAGAGTACTGATGAGGGCAAAACATGGAGCGATCCCATCAACCTTACGAAGATGTGCAAAAAAGAAGAATGGTGGCTTTGGGCTCCTGGTCCTGGACATGGCATCACCCTTAACGACGGCACCTTGGTATTCCCAACACAGGGCAGAGACAAGAACGGAAGACCTTTTTCAAATATCACTTACAGCAAAGATGGTGGTGTGAATTGGCATACTTCAGTGGCAGCAGATACGGGCAGTACTACCGAAAGCATGGCCGTGCAATTGAGCAATGGAGACATCATGCTAAACATGCGGGCCAATGAAAATGCCAATCGCAAAGGGGATAACAATGGCAGGGCAATGGCGGTTACCAGTGATTTGGGTAAAACATGGACCAGTCATCCTGCAAGCCGTAGTGTATTGAACGAACCTGTTTGTATGGCCAGTACGCACAAGCACAATTATACAAAAAATGGAAAACCAGCTTCAGTCTTGCTGTTTTCAAACCCCAATACCAAAACTGGTCGCAACCACATGACCATTAAAATGAGTTTTGATGATGGCTTGACCTGGCCCAAAGAGAACTGGATCCTCCTGGACGAATGGAACAGCTTTGGATATTCTTGCATAACTTCAGTTGATGAGGATACCATTGGTATTTTGTACGAAGGAAGTGGTGCCCACATGGTTTTTCAAAAGTTTTCTTTCAAGAAGATGCTGAAGTGATTTGCGGGAGAGCTTCGGCTGCAAAAAAAATTGCTTTCAAATGAAACCCTATAGTTTTATTCTACTGTTTCTTTTGGTGTTGAATGCTCATGCGCAACAACCAGCAAGTGGCAGTTGGCAGGCCCCACAGCAATTGCAAACCTTAAAGGGATCTACTGTTGCATTGATTCCCTTTCCACAAAAAGTACAATGGTTGAAGGAGGGATGGAAGCTTCCTTCTCAACTGACAATTGTTGTTGAAGGAAACCAACAATCGTTTACTGACAATGCGGTAGGTTCTTTGAAAGCCTTGCTGGTAGCATCTTCCATACACTGTAATGTGAAAACCCTGTCAACCAATGATAAGGCCCCCATCAATGCAATTCAGTTAAGGCCTGCCAACAGTTCTACTCTTAAGGCAGAAGGATATCAATTAGACATATCTGCAAAAGGCATTCTCATCCAGTCCAATGATGCTGCAGGGTTTTATTATGCAGTTCAAACCCTTCGTCAAATCATGGCGCAAAAAAATGCAATGCAGCAACTGCCCGGATGCAGCATAACGGATTGGCCAGCATTTGCCTTGCGGGGTTTTATGCACGACAATGGACGGAATTTCCAAAGCATTGCAATGTTGAAGGCTCAACTAGATAAATTGTCCTGGTACAAGTTCAATACATTTCACTGGCACCTGACTGATAACCCCGCATGGCGTGCACAAAGCAAAATCTATCCGCAACTCAACGATGCAAAAAACAGAATGCCGGGCCGTGATCCTGACAGCAGCTACAGTTTTGATGATATACGGGAGTTGATCCGCTACGCGCGCGAACGGAATATTTCTGTCATACCTGAATTCGATATGCCTGGCCACAGCAAGTATTTTGAGCCAACATTCGGATTTAAGATGGAAAGCGAGCAGGGCATGCAAGTGCTGGAAAAACTGATTGATGAATTCTGTGCCGAAGTACCGGTTTCCGATTGCCCCATCATCCACCTTGGCTCCGATGAAGTGCGCATCGCCAATCCGGCAGCATTCATCAAGCGAATGACTGCCAGAGTAAAAGCAAATGGCAGAACGGTGATGGTATGGAACCCCGGCCTGACTGCTGAACCTGGAACCATTGAACAGATATGGCTGGAAGATGCCACTTTCGTACACCGGAGGACCAGCACAAATCCTTATGTTGATTCTTATGCTGGTTACCTCAACAATTATGATGCTTATTCACTGATCCAAAGGTATTTCTTTCAGCAGATCTGCAGCAAGCCTTTGGGGGATTCATTAGCCTTGGGTGGTATCCTCTGCTGTTGGCCCGATGTCAGGGTAGGGGACAAGTCAAAAATTCCTTTGTACAATCCGGTATGGCCTGGTTCCATTGCCTTCAGCGAATCATTGTGGTGTGGCCGCCCTGATTTTACACCCCATTACATGAATGTATTGCCGGCAATAGGCACTGAAGCAAGCAATCATTTTCTCGAATTCGAACAGCGATTGAGCAAACACAAGCAACTGTTTTTTTCAAATGATCATTTCCCTTATGTACCCTTTGGTCATGTTGAGTGGAACATGTCTGGTCCTTTTTACCGCAGTGTCAATGATTCCATGGATAAGGAATTCATTGGAGTGAATACATCGCACGGTAATGCTGAGGCCCACCAAACAAAACTTGTAACTGGTGGCATCCTTCGCTTTGAAGAGCTTCTGGGTGGAGCAAAAACATTGTCAAAACCAGCCAATGAAACGGTATACTTGACTGCGTATACATTCAGTACAAAAGCAAGGAATATACATGCCGTCATTGGTTTTGAAGCTCCCGCACGCAGCAATAGGCGAAGTGCAGGCATTCCAAACAATGGCCAATGGGACGCCAATGGAGGAACAATACTCATCAATGACAAAGCGCTGCCCGGCCCAGTTTGGAATATGCCTGGGGGCCACAGATACTTACAGGCAACTTGGGATAAACCAGCCAATGAAATGCCGTATACCGACGACGAGTTTTATTGGAGTCGCCCGCCTGCTGTTGTCGCATTGCAGAAAGGATGGAACAAGATTTCCGTAAGGGTGCCAAGAACGTATCTGGACCAGAAATGGATATTTGCTTTTGTTCCTGTCAAGAAGGATCTAAAGGGAAATTGGATGGAGGATGCATCTGTTAAAATTCAGGCTACAAAAAAATGATTTACTTTTAAAGTCCAAACAATGGAAAATTCATCGCGCAGATTATTCATCAAGTCTGCAGTCATTACTGGTATCATGGCACCTTTTGTAGATTCCGTTTTTGCAACGGATGGCAGCAGGAATCTGCACGCAATTGATGAAAAAGACAATTACCTTGAACCCATCAAACAGGAATTGATAAAACAGTGGCCCAAAAACCGAACCATCAATTTGGTCTTTCATGGGCACTCTGTCCCATCCGGATATTTTAAAACACCAGATGTTAAAACGTTGCAAGCCTATCCCCATCTTTTGTTGAAAGGGCTCAAGCAAATTTATCCATACGCAGTAGTCAATTCTATTCTCACCTGTATTGGGGGTGAAAATGCAGCACAAGGGGCCAAACGATTCAAGCGTGATGTCCTCAACCACAAGCCAGATGTGATTTTCATTGATTATGCCTTGAATGACAGGCGCATTGGCTTGGAGGCTTCCCGAGAGGCATGGGAGTATATGATCAAGGCAGCGTTGAAAAAGAACATCAAGGTCATTTTACTGACCGCTACACCCGATCAAAAGGTGGATCTCAATGACAAAACAACTGATTTGCAAAAGTTATGTGACCAGATCACAGGATTGGCCAATCAATACAAAACTGGTTTGGTGGACAGTTATGCAGCCTTTCAGCAACGCATCTCGGCCGGAGGGGTGCTTTCCGACTATATGTCTCAGGTAAACCATCCCAATGAAAAAGGTCATCAGTTGGTTGCCGATGGGATTATGAAATATTTTTAAGTTTTATCAGCATGATACATTTCACAATCTTTATTTAATCTTGTTTGTGATTTTTCTTCTATCACGGCAAATTACTCAAACAACTCAATAGCCAATCTAAATGTATTGCAATGTGCCTCAACAATTATTTTTACATCCGGTGAATATCCCCCACCCAAAACAACGGTAACAGGGATATGGTTTTTTTTGAGTAGGCTCAAAACCATTTCATCCCTTCGTTTGCATTCTTCCAGGCTCACTTGTAGTTTTCCGAACTTGTCCGTATTTAAAATATCAACGCCTGACAAGTAAAATGCAAAATCAGGTTTTACTTCACGAATGAGTTTGGGCAATGTTTCTGAAAGAATAGAAAGATAAGTTTGACCGGTTGTGCCATCCTTCAATCTAATATCAAGGTCTGATTTTTCTTTGTGAAAAGGATAGTTTGTTGCGCCATGCATACTAAATGTAAATACGCTCATTTCTTGTTCCATCAGTTTTGCAGTTCCATTGCCCTGGTGAACATCAAGGTCGATGACAAGAATTTTGTTGCTTAATTTTTGTCGCAACAAATAATTTGATGCAATTGCAATATCATTGAGCAAACAAAATCCTTCGCCCCGTTCTGCGAATGCGTGGTGTGTGCCGCCTGCAACATTTAAGGCTACGCCTGATGTCATTGCAAATAAACTTGCATCAATTGTTCCTTGTGTAATGATCAATTCCCTTTGTATCAACTCAGGTGATTGTGGAAACCCAATCCTTCTTTGCTCTGATTCGCTCAATTGTTGGTGCAACAATTTGTCCAGGTATTCCTTGCTGTGGGTGTGTAAAATTGTTTCCTCTTTACAGGCTGTGGGAGTAAAAAAATGCTCAACAAAGCAGGTTCCTTCATGCATGAGTTGCTCTGGAATCAACTCGTATTTTATCATCGGAAAACGGTGGTTTTCCGGTAATGGGTGCGCATAAATGGGATCGAAAGCAATTTTTATCATGGTATCTGGCAATGCCTCCAACTTGAACATATTTTATGCCTTTGGGTTCATTATCACAGGGGTTTAATTTTTTATGGCTTCTGATTTAATCCGGTATGATGGATCAAAAACCTCAATTTGACAGAACTAGATTTTTGCAAACGTTATAGATACTTAAATTGAATATTTTTGACCAGCATAAAATCTACTTTTTAAGATATTTGGCGTATAATCGTTTATATGTTCAAGTTTTTAACCCTTAAAACCCAACCATAATGAAGAGGAGACAATTCGTCGGTTTAATCGGGAATACCAGCCTTTGTTTATTGGCATCAAAACTGCCTTTGTATGCAAATGATCGCAAACAGCCTGCATCTGAGGAATTCCTCTTTGTAGAAGCAGAACAATTTGCAAAACATGGAGGTTGGGAGCTTGATCAACAATCGATGGAGCAGATGGGTTCTCCGTATTTATTGGCCCATGGTTTGGGGATACCTGTTCAAGATGCAACAACAACCGTTGAGTTCCCGTCTGCAGGAAATTACAGGGTATGGGTTCGCACAAAAGATTGGGTGGCCCCTTGGAATGCCCCCGGCGCACCAGGAAAGTTTCAGCTGAAAGTCAATGGAAAAGCATTGGATGAAACATTCGGCACCAAGAGTGCGACCTGGCATTGGCATGATGGTGGAATGGTAAAAGTGAGCAAGAAATCAACCCTTGCCTTGCACGATTTGACAGGATTTGAAGGACGTTGTGAGGCCATACTTTTTTGCAAAGACCCTGATTTTGAACCAACCAATGATGTTGAAAAACTGACAATATTCCGCCGCAAATTGTTGGGCTTGCCAGAGAAGCCTGATGAAGGTGGTGAATTTGACCTGATTGTTTCAGGTGGGGGATTGGCAGGAACCTGTGCCGCCATCTCTGCCGCCCGCAATGGCATCAAGGTTGCGCTCGTGCAAGACAGGCCAGTATTGGGTGGAAATGGAAGTTCAGAAGTCCGTGTTTGGCCAGAAGGGCATACCAACAAGACCTTGTTTCCTCATGTCGGAGACATTGTCAATGAAATTCTTCCTCCAATCATCAAAGGACCTGGAAAAGTATTCAATGGTGTTTCCGCTAATTACTACAATGATGCGCTCAAATTATCGATCGTCCGATCAGAGCCCAACATCACCCTTTTGCTCAACCATCGTGTGATGAAAGTGGAAACAGAAGCGGATGTCATCAAGGCGATCGTCATCCAAAGCACACTTACTTCAAGGCAAACAAGGATAAAAGGAAAATTATTTTCAGACTGTACAGGCGATGGCGCTATTGGTTTCAAAGCAGGTGCAGACCATGAATACAAGGTGGAGCAGTTGATGGGCAGCAGCAATCTTTTCAATGTTTTGGATGTTTCAAACAGCGAAGAGGTTTTGGCCTGCGAATGCAAAGACAAGAGTGCATTGGCCATGAAATGTGAGCAGGGAGATTTTGATCAGCCTTTTCCCCGTTGCCCCTGGGCCCTTGATTTATCTGACAAGCCTTTCCCCGGAAGGAAAGGTCAGAAGACATTTGGCAAGGAAGGGCTTGATTCGTTTGCCAACCAGTGGTATTGGGAAAGTGGTTTCAACAAGGATCAGGTGAATGAAATAGAACTCATCCGTGATCATAATTTCAGGGCCATGTATGGCGCATGGGATGCGATAAAAAATGTCGATAATTTATACCCCAAGCACAGGCTGGGTTGGTCAGCCTTTATTGCCGGCAAACGCGAATCTCGCCGTTTGATGGGGGATGTTGTACTGGATGCAGAGGATTTCAAAAAACAAAGAAAATTTGAAGATGGGGCATTCCCATGTTCATGGCATGTTGACTTGCATACTCCTAAAAAAGAGTTCAAGGAAGGATTTGAGGACATGGAGTTCATCTCAGATTATACACGTGGGGCAGAATATCAATATGGTGGAGAGTACTGGGCTCCATACCGTGCATTATACAGCCGCAACATCAAAAATCTCTTCATGGCGGGCAGGTGCATCAGTGTAACAAAATCAGGCCTTGGCCCAGTAAGGGTAATGAAAACCTGTGGCATGATGGGAGAAGTGGTGGGCAAGGCTGCTTCGATCTGCATCAAAAAACAAGTTACTCCGCGTGAGGTCTATACAAAAGAGCTGCAAGAATTAAAAAGGCTTTTGGGAAGACCAGGTTTTTCAAGGGCTTAAATCGAGTAAATATGTTTCGTTCTACCGCAATTTCCCTCTTGTTGGTTTTCATCAACATGGGCATTGAAGTTTTTTCTCAGGAATTGTATCCGGTTAAACTGTCTGCCAATCAATGGCACAACAAAGAGCAGGAGTTAAGGTATAAGCCCGATGGCAGTGACTTTGTCATAGTGAATGGCAAGCGTCTTTTCACCAGGGCTATTTACGGAACCAATACTGCCTTTCGGGTGGAAGCGGGTGACAGGCCTGAATTTGCCTTGTACATGCCGGGCATGGGGGGCAACTTCAAGTTTGGCATTGGCAACCAGCAACAAAGCAAATGGCTTACCCAGGCCAATACAATTACCGCGCGGTACCGCCCCGGAGCAATGCTGTATACTGTTGAGGATTCTTTGTTGGGGAACGGAAAATTATTTCTAGAAATCCTTGCTTTGGCAGACGGCGAAGGTTTTGTTATTCAGACAAGCCTTGAAAACACTGCAATGCCCATTGAGTTGTTCTGGGCATTTGGTGGTGCCACTGGGAAAAAATTTTCACGTGATGGAGACATGGGTCCCGATCCAGAATCTTCATTCTACCTCAAGCCGGAGAATTGCAAGGACAACCGGTTTCAGCTTGCAGAAAAAGGTCGCTTTCAATTGACTTACGGCACAGGGTTACAGGTCGGGCCTGATGGAAGGTATTTTGTTGAGGACCTGAATCAGCCTGCAAAGCCGGCAAAAGAACTTGAATTGACAGGGATCTTTTCTGCTGAGGCAACAATCAAATTGGGTGATGCAAATCAACTGGCCTCACCATCCTTGCTTTTTCAATCTGCTGCAGCAATGACGCCAGTTGTTGTTGGCAAAATGACCATCAGTAAAGGAACCAAACAGTATTTCTCCATATATAATCCCCGAAGCCAAAAATCATTCACCTACAGTGATTTGGCTACTGTTTTTCAGCAAGCAGAGAAGGCAAGGCAAGCTGTGGCCAACAGGATTACTGTGAAAACACCTGATCCATATATCAATACCATTGGAGGAGCCCTCAGCATTGCATCCAATGCTATTTGGGAAGCTCCATCTTACATGCATGGTGCAGTAGGCTGGCGCATGCGGCTCAATGGTTGGAGGGGCCCGTATACGGCAGATCCATTGGGTTGGCACGATCGGGCGAAAACGCATTTCAATGCCTATACTTTGTCGCAGTTCACCAGCCCGGCTATTGGCCCAATTGTGCCCGATTCTGCCATGCATTTTGCACGCAGTTGGGAGAAAAACAATGTTGGCATGTTCAGCAGTGGGTACATCAGCAGATTACCCAATGCTGAGTCCATGAAGCCACATCATTATGACATGAACCTGATTTATATTGATGGTTTACTCAGGCATTTTGATTGGACGGGTGATACCGCATTCATCAGAAAAACCTGGCCTGTCATCAAAAGGCATCTTGATTGGGAAACCAGAAACTTTGATGCGGATAAAAATTATTTGTACGATGCCTATGCAGCCATCTGGGCCAGTGATGCATTGCAATATAGTGGTGGTGATGTTGCCCATACTTCTGCCTACAATTATTTTCATTTTAAATAAGCGGCAACCCTTGCAGCCTTGATGAATGAAGACCCTGCTCCTTATCTATTGCAAGCAAAGAAAATAAAGGAAGCAATGAACAGGGTGCTGTGGTTGCGAAAAAAAGGAACCTTCGCAGAGTTCAGGGATTTGCTGGGCAACAAACTCTTGCATGATGCCGCTGCACTATGGACCATCTACCATACAGTTGATTCAGAGGTGCCTGATAAATTTCAGGCCTACCAGATGATGCGCTATGTTGATCATCAGTTGCCGCATATTCCATTGAGGCCTAAAGGCATGGATGATGGCGGGTATTACACCATATCCACCACCAACTGGATGCCATATGTTTGGTCATTGAACAATGTTGTGTTGGCTGAATCCATCCATACTGCCTTGGCCAACTGGCAGGCCAACAGGCCTGATGAGGCTTTCAAATTATTCAAAAGTGAGGTGCTTCAGTCCATGTACATGGGAGGAAGTCCGGGAAATTTTGTGTTGATTTCTGCTGCTGACGCCGCCAGGGGAGAATCCTATCGGGATTTTGCAGATCCTGTTGGAATATTTTCAAGAACATTGGTGGAGGGGCTTTTTGGTATTGTACCCGATGCTTTGGGAAAGAAGTTATTGGTCAGGCCAGGTTTGCCTGCTGCCTGGGAGTATGCTTCTTTTTCAACACCGGATATTTCTTTTGATTTTAAAAGAACTGGCAGAACCGATGTGTACCAGTTGAATACCAGGTTTTCAGGTCAAATGAACCTGACCTTTCAGGCCATCGCAAGAGGGCAGGTAGAGTCCGTGCTGGTGAACGGAAAGAAAACCCAATGGAAAAATATTGCTGATGCAGTCGGTGCTCCTGTCATTGAAATTACTGTTCCTTTTGCCGATAACTATACAATCAGCATTGTATGGAAAGGTCTTCAACATGTTCTGCCTTCATCAGAGGCCAGGTATACCCAAGGGCAAGTATTGAATAAAAATTTTTCAACCGCTTCATTGCTGAAAGTACTCGATCCACAAACTGCATTGAAGGGGATACTTACAACACCCAATGGATTTCGTGCAACTGTTGATGCTGCTGCTGAAAATTATACTGTTTTTGTACAATTGAAACAGGGGGAGTTGATTTGGTGGATGCCCATTTGTTTTTCGGTTGTTCAACCTCTAGAATGGATAGCTGAAAACACCAATGAAGATAACAACAATCGTTTTCGGCTTCAAAACAATACCAATGTCAACGCCTCTGCAAAGGTTTATGTCAATAGATATTCCACAACTGTTCAAACTGTTTCCGGAAAAATATCTGAACCCTTCACCATTCCGCTGGATGCCTTGGTTCCCGGAACCAACAAGCTGACGATTGCGTATGCAGATGGCAAAAAAATCAACAGCCAGCTGATCAACTGGAAAGGGGAGAAACAGGTGAAGCTAGAGACGGTTGATCTTGGGGCTTTCTTCAATGACAAGGTTACGCAAATTTTCAAAAACAAGTACCTCTCTCCTAGGCCTGCTGTCACTACATTGCAGTTGCCGTGGCAGGGTATTGGAGACTGGCCTCATCCTCATGAGAACTTTGAAGTCAATGACAGCGGCCTACGAAAATTGGCGGGAGATAAAAACGAAATTTTATTGCCTAAAGGCATTCGATTCATCACTCCTGGTGAAAAAAATAAAAACAATATCCTCTTTACTTCCCAGTGGGACAATTATCCCAAGAGCCTAACGATACCCCTGTCCGGCAAGGCTTCACATGTTTATTTTTTAATGGCAGGATCCACCAATCCCATGCAGAGTCAATTGACCAACGGAGAGATTCTTGTTGAATATGTTGATGGAACTGCAGATGCCTTAGCACTGCGCAATCCAGAAAACTGGTGGCCGATTGACCAGGATTATTACACCGATGGATTTGCGTTTGCACTGCAACAGCCAAGGCCCATGCGGGTTCATTTAAAGTCAGGAAAACTTGTTTCAGGCGAGGAATCAAAGCTGAAATACAATGGTAAGAAAATTGATGGTGGTGCTGCCACAGTCCTCGATATGTTGATTGATCCTTCCAAGGCATTAAAGAGCATCACATTGAAAACCATCGCAAATGATGTAGTCATTGGGCTGATGGGTATAAGTTTGCTGAGAGAGTGATGTTGTTTTGTAAAAAATTAACGTCGGCATTCCCCTCAGATTTTTCTGAACTGTGATTGAACTGTTAAAGTGGATTAAGACCACTGTTTTCATTAAACCCGAACGTAAGAGATGGGTCATAAGAGAAACCCTGCTGTATGAACAAATCATTTTTATGCCTTACAATTCTAACATCCTTTCTCTTTTTTGCTGCTTGTAAGAAGGAGGCTGTTGTTGTACCCGCTTCTCCAACGGGGAACAATCCCACATCAACTGTTGATGCATATGCTGCCATCAAGGCATTTTTTGGTACTGAAATTGATCCTTTGAATTTACCCAATTATGCCAATCAGGGGAAGCCGGCGTATATCATCAGGGACAACACCGGCTCCAATACCATCACCAATGCAAAAGCCACCGTTGGGAGGGTACTTTTTTACGACAAGAATTTGAGCATAAACAATACTGTTTCTTGTGGAAGTTGTCATAAACAAGCCTTCGCCTTTTCTGACACTGCATTGGTAAGCAATGGTGTCTTGGGTGGCGTTACTGATCGTCATTCTATGAGGTTGGTCAATGCCAGGTATGCAGAAGAGTCCAGGTTTTTTTGGGATGAACGTGCCATTAACCTTGAGACACAGACAACACAGCCCATAGCCAATCATGTGGAAATGGGATATAGCGGGCAGTTCGGCAGGGACAACATCAATACCCTGTTGGCAAAATTGCAAAAAATTGGATACTACAATGAACTTTTCAAATTTGCTTATGGTGATGTAACCATTACAGAGGCGAGGATGCAAGAATGTCTTGCCCAGTTTGTGAGGAGTATTCAATCTTTTGATAGCAAATATGACGCTGGACGTACATTGGCCAACAACGCAAATCAGGATTTCAGCAATTTTACCGCCATTGAAAATGAAGGGAAAAGATTGTTCATGATGCCTCCTGTTTTTGATGCGAACAGCAGCCGGATTGGCGGAGGATTAGGCTGTAACGGTTGCCATAGGGCACCTGAGTTTGACATTGATCCCAGGTCAAGAAACAATGGTGTTACTGCTCTGGCTTCAGGAAATGGACAGGATATCACCGTTACCCGTGCTCCCTCTCTGAGGGATCTTATGAACGCAGAGGGTATTTTAAACGGTCACATGATGCATTCAGGAGGCGTTCGTGATCTTGCCACTGCCATTTCACATTATGGCGGATTCATCAACGACAATCCCAACCTGGATCAAAGGCTAAAGCCTAACGGACGCAATGTTCAACGATTAAACCTGCAGCAATCAGAAATCACTTCAGTAGTGGCTTTTATCAAGACCTTGTCAGGCAAGAATGTGTATACAGACAAGCGATGGTCATCACCATTTAAATAGCCATGTCTAAGTTGTTTCATCGATTTTGCTTAAATTCATCAAAATAATTACAATGAAAATATTGTCGTCTTTTATTCTTTTGATGATGACTTGCCTTGGGTCCTTTGCCCAGGAGAAAGTTGACCTCAACATGATGGCCAAGATCCGTGAACAGGGATTGGTAAAATCACAGGTCATGGATATCGCACTGAACCTTACCGATCTCAATGGCAACCGCCTGGCCAATTCACCGGGCTACACAAAGGCTGCCAACTATGCGAAAAACAAACTGACCGAGTGGGGTGTTCAAAATGCAACCCTGGATCCATGGGGTGAGTTTGGTAAGGGTTGGGAACTGGAGAAAATGTATTTCGCCATGACCGCTCCTTATTACAAGCCCATGATGGTCTATCCCAAAACCTGGACCAGGGGTACAAAGGGATTGAAATCTGCTGAAGTGTTGCTGGTGGATCTCAAGGATTCTGTTGCTGTGATGGCTTACAAGGGAAAACTGAAGGGCAAGATCATTTTGCCAGACATGTCTTACGATTATGTGCAAAGCTTCAAGGCTGATGCGCAGCGGTATACCGATGATCAACTCGCCAAAATGGCTGAGGCAAAAGGAGTTCCTGACCAGCAACAACGTCAGCCCCGCGACACAGCCGCCATGCGCAGAATGCGTGAGCAAATGCAAAGGGGCGGTTTTGGCCCCATGCGTTTCTTGACCATGTTGAAAACCATGGCAGTAGAAGAAGGTGCTGTAGCCATGGTAAGTACATCATTGAGAAACCATGATGGTACCGTATTTGCCCAAGGTGGTGGAGCCTACAAGGGTGGTGATCCAGAAAACTTTTTGGACATGGCCATGGGTGTTGAAGATTACAATACCCTGTTAAGGATTGCCAAATCCGGAACGTCTGTTAAAGTGGACACTGAAGTAAAAACAAAATTCTATACTGATGATCTTCAGGGGTACAATGTTATTGCTGAAATCCCTGGCACCGATCCTGCCTTGAAGGATGAGGTGGTCATGATTGGCGCACACCTTGACTCCTGGCAGGCAGGAACGGGCGCTACAGACAATGCTTCTGGCTCTGCCGTGATGATGGAAGTGATGCGGATCATGAAGACCCTGAATGTTCAGCCCCGCAGAACCATCCGCATCGGGCTTTGGAGCGCTGAAGAGCAAGGACTGCTGGGCTCACGCGGCTATGTGGCCAAGACCTTTGGTGGCAATGGTACCATTGCCAAAACGCCTGCACATGATAAGTTCTCTGCTTATTATAATATTGACAATGGCACGGGGAAAATCAGGGGTATCTACCTCCAGGGCAATGAGGCCTGCAGGAATATTTTCAGTGCTTGGCTTGACCCCTTCAAAGACCTTGGTGCTTCAACGGTGACCATCAGCAATACTGGCGGAACAGACCATCAGTCTTTCGATGCAGTGGGTCTTCCTGGTTTCCAATTCATCCAGGATGAAATTGAGTACGATACCAGGACACACCATAGCAATATGGATGTTTACGATCACCTGTCTGCACCAGATTTGAAACAGATTGCTACCATCGTGGCTGCGTTTGTATACAATACTGCACAAAGGGACGCAAAGTTGCCCCGCAAAGAATAGCCCAGCTTTGATGTCAGTTTTTTAATTATTTTCATCCCCGTTACCCATCGTTTCGGGGATGAATCATTTAAACAGGATTCCAATGAAAAAATTAGTGATTGTCTTGATACTGTCGGCATTTTTCTTTTCTTGCAAACAGGGAAACCAGCCAGTTGTAGACACGAAGGATTATTTTGCCCAACAGGATTCCGGCATCCAATCCGGCAATGTGAAATTTGTTGAGGTTGAAAGCTTTGGAAAGAAATTCAAGGTTTGGACCAAGCGTTTCGGCAACAATCCCAAAACTCGAATACTGTTGTTGAATGGTGGCCCTGGTGCTACCCATGAATATTTTGAGTGTTTCGAAAATTTCCTTCCGCAGGAAGGGATTGAGTTCATCTACTACGATCAACTGGGTTGCGGGTTGTCTGATAACCCCAATGATACCGCCTATTGGGATTTGCCAAGGTTTGTAGAAGAAGTGGAGCAGGTGCGCAAGGCATTGGGTTTGAATAAGGATAATTTTTATCTGCTCGGGCACAGCTGGGGCGGAATCCTGGCCATGCAGTATGCATTGAAATACCAGGATCAAATGAAAGCGCTGGTGATCTCCAACATGATGTCCAGCTGTCCGGACTATGGAAAATATGCCGATGAAGTCTTGTCAAAACAATTTGATAAGCCAGTGTTGGATACCCTTATGGCCATGGAAGCCAGGAATGATTTTGCTAATCCCCAATACATGGGATTGCTGATCCCCAATTTTTACGAGAAACATATTTTAAGACGTCCTTCCGCCCAATGGCCAGAGCCGGTAAGCCGTTCCTTAGGAAAAATGAACCAGTCCCTTTATGTGACCATGCAGGGCCCCAGTGAGTTTGGCATTTCCGGTCGATTGAGCAACTGGGATGTTAGCAAGGAGTTGAAAAACATCAACCTTCCCACCTTGGTGGTTGGCGCTAAGCATGACACCATGGACCCTGAGCACATGAAATGGATGGCTTCACAATTTAAAAATGGCACCTATTTGTACTGTGAAAATGGCAGCCATATGTCAATGTATGATGACCAACAGGCCTATTTCAAGGGTTTGATTGGGTTTGTTAAGGCCGTTGAGCAAAAATAAATATCCCTTTTAACTTTTTTCATTTGTTGGACTGCCCATAACATTCCCGTAATACTAGTATAACGTTTCCTTTATAGCCTAGCAGTAATTCCTTTACATAGCTCAGATACTTTTGCACACAAACCAAAGCAAAATTATCATGAGTAAAATTTATGGGAGTATCATAGCGCTTTTGCTGTTTATACTCGCGCAAAATCCGGCTGATGTATCAGCACAGCAGAAAATTGTTGGAAAAGTAGTATCGAGTAGTTCTAATCAGCCTGTATCAGGGGCTTCCATACTCGTTAAGGGAAAAAATATCGGAACATCAACATCTGTTGATGGAAATTTTTCCATTGCTGCTCAACGAGGTGATGTTTTGCTGGTGACTGGTGTTGGTGTAAAGGAGAAGGCCTTTGATATTGCCAATACTGACTTTCAATTGCTGACTGTTGATGTTGAGCCCTCGCAGTTGAATGAAGTAGTAGTCACAGCCCTTGGTATAAGAAAAGATAGAAAAAAGCTTGGATATGCATTGCAGGAAATCAAGGGAGAAGCCTTGACCGTTGCACGTGAAACCAATGTGGTCAATCAATTGGCTGGAAAGGTTGCTGGTGTAACTGTTGTTGGATCTTCTTCAGGTGTTGGTGGCTCATCCAGGGTTACCATCCGTGGTGAAAGATCTGTAGACCTCAACAAAAACCAACCCCTGTATGTGGTTGATGGTGTTCCCATCAGCAATGCAGTGGTAGGTTCTAATGGTAGAAACAACCTTGAAGTAGATTTTGGTAATGGTGCTGGTTTTGTTAATCCTGATGATGTGGAAAGCATCACTGTATTGAAGGGCGCATCTGCTTCTGCTTTGTATGGATCTCGCGCCGCAAACGGTGTAATTGTGATCAAAACAAAATCTGGTTCTCGCTCTAAAGGAATTGGTGTTGAGGTTTCAAGCAACTATGTTGCGAGCACACCTTTAAAACTACCGGAATATCAAGCTGTATATGGTCAGGGAAATGGTAATGGAGGTGCATTCGCGTTTGTGAATGGTGCAGGTGCAGGTCTCACTGATGGAACTGACGAGGCTTGGGGTCCTAAATTCAGTGGACAAAGCTATCCACAGTTCAACTCTCCAAGAACCCTTAACGGACAGCAGATACCCTTTTTTGGTGGAGATCTCAATGCTCCTGCTGGCTCCGTCATAACTGCCACACCTTGGGTTGGATATGCCGACAATTTGAAAAACTTTTTGCAGACAGGAAGTGTTTTGACCAATACAGTTTCATTTACAGGCAGCAATGATAAAGGAGATTTCAGGTTGGGGTACACCCGCTTGGATGAAAAAGGAATGGTTCCCAATACTGATTTGAAGAGGAATACTTTAACCTTGTCTGGTGGTTACAATTTTACAGATAAGTTGTCAGCAAAGGCATTTGTCAATTACATAAAAGGCAACAGCGATAACAGGCCAACCATCAGCTACGGAACAGAAAGTATTATGTATTTGTTCAATTGCTGGTTACCCCCAAGTGTAGACGTTTCAGCAATGAAAAGACTCTGGATGAAAGGTGCCGATAATGTTCGTCAATATGGATTCAATTACAATTATCACGATAACCCATATCTAACCCTTGCCCAAAATACCAATGGTCAAATTTATGATAGGGTCATCGGCAATGCATCTTTGAAGTATGACTTTAATTCTTGGTTGAGTTTGATGGTGCGTGCTGCAACCGATTGGTCACTTGAACGCAGGGAATATCGCAGGGCTTTTAGCACACAGCGTTTTCCATTTGGTCAATACCGTGAAGTTAATCTGATCAATGAAGAATCCAATACAGATTTCTTGTTCAACCTGAACAAGGAACTGAACAAGGACTTCTCCATTACAGGTAATTTCGGGGGCAACCAAATGCGCCAAATGAGCAAGTTTGATGAGAACAATGCTGGACAGCTGAATATTCCTGGAATCTATAACTTGACCAACTCAAGGATTCCTCTTCAAAATACACAGCGTACTGTTTCTAAGAAAATCAACAGTATGTACGCCGCTGCAGGACTTGCTTACAGAAATAAATTATTCCTTGACTTCACAGGAAGAAATGATTGGAGCAGTGCCTTGACTTTACCCGGTGTTTTGCGTGAATTTGGCAACGAAGACAACTCATATTTTTATTCTTCAGTAGCCCTGAGTGCGATTGTAAGTGATATGATTAAACTGCCTTCAGCCATCAGCTATGCTAAGGTAAGGGGTAGCTTTGCACAGGTAGGTAATGACACAGATCCGTTTACCTTTACACAGTCATTTAATCCCTCATTACCTTTCGGCAATTTCCAAATCTATGGAGAAACTGACAGGCTTGCCAATTTGAATTTGAAACCTGAAATCAGCAATTCATATGAAGTTGGTGCAGAGCTCAAATTTTTGAAAAACAGGATTGGTATTGATGTTACCTATTACAACAGTACAACAAGAAATCAAATCTTGAATATTCCTTTGTCAGTAACGAGTGGTTTTAATAGCCGCAGCATCAATGCCGGTAAAATCAAGAACTGGGGTTACGAAGTGATGCTGAATATTCAAGGCATTAAGACCAAGAACTTCAAGTGGAATACTGATTTGAACTTCAGTGCAAACAGAAGCAAAGTGTTGGAATTGCGTGATGGTCTCACCAATTTTGTGATGGCAAGCAGAAGGGTAACTGTGGAAGCAAGAGTGGGTGAGCGTATGGGTGACCTTTATGGCATTGGTTTTGCACGTGCGCAAAATACCGACCCTGCAGCGCCTTACTATGATGGATCTGGCAAGTTTGTTGGACAAATGGTTTTTGACGCAAACAATGGTCGCCCAATTCGTACGACCAATAGGATCAAATTGGGCAACTACAACCCTGATTTTCTTCTCGGCATCATGAATGGATTCAATTACAAGGGTGTTAATTTGAGCTTCCTGTTTGACATCAGAAGCAGAGGTGAGCTTTACAGTGAAACACAAACTGTTGGTCGCGAAGGTGGTATCACAATTGAAACACTTGAAGGCAGAGCAGATGGATATGATTTAACGAAAGCTGGTAACGGGGTTATTGGTAAGGGAGTGGTTTTTGTGGGTGGTGTACCACAGGAGAATACCAGAAAAGTTGCTGCAAGAGAATGGCATACTGCTTGGACTGGCGGTAGAGGTATTGCTGAGGGTGTAATGTATGACGCTTCTTTTGTAAAACTGCGTGAATTGCAAATGGGTTATACCATTCCGGACAAGTTTTGGGGTAAGCTGCCTTTGAGAAGCGTGAACATCAGCCTTGTTGGAAGAAATCTTCTTCTTTGGGATAAAGTTCCTCACATTGATCCAGAGAACATGAGCTATTCAGGTGGAACAGCATTGCCCGGAATCGAGAATATGGCAATACCATCCTCAAGAAGCTATGGCGTAAACTTGAATGTTAAATTTTAATCCATAGAAAAATTATCAAAGATGAAAAAGTTAATCTACATATTTATAGTCACTGCAGGAATATTTAGCATGGTTTCATGTACCAAAGATTTTGCAGATACAAATACCGACAAAAATGTGCCTACTGCAGTTACCCCTGATCTTTTGTTGAGTGGTGTGATCCGCAGTCTGACCAGCCAGAATGTAAGTAATGCTTGGGGGATAGGAAATTTGGTTGCCCAGTACAACGCCAAGATTCAGTTCGTAAATGAAGACAGGTATCTCTGGAACGAACAAAATGGTGTCTGGAACAATGTCTATGGGAACTACAGAAACCTTCAGAACATTACTCAGTCTTTGTCAGCTGATCCCAACAACAGTTACCTTGGTGTTGCATTAGTGTTGAAAGCATACATGTTCGAAACACTGACAGCAACATATGGTGATGTTCCCTACACCGAGGCAGGACAGGCCAAAACGAGTTCTTTGTTTACGCCAAAGTACGATACGCAGGAAAATATTTACAATGGTGTTTTGGCAGATTTAAAAAAGGCCAACGAAATACTGGCAAAAAGTACCAATGCGATTGGTGGTGATCTTTTGTACAATGGTGGAACTGCTGCAATTGTCAAATGGAGAAGATTGGCCAACTCTTTGAGGATTCGTTATTTGTTGCGTATATCTAAAAAAAGAAATGTGGCAGCTGATCTTCAAGCCATTGTAGGCGATCCTGTCAATAATCCAATTTTTTTAAACAATGCTGACAATGCTGAGTTGCGCTACCTTGCAGCGGCCCCCAATCAGTGGCCTTTGTATGATTCAAGGGTAGGATCTTTTGATGAGATCAGGGTGAGCAAAACATTGAGTGATAGGTTGACAACATTAAATGACAGTAGGCTCTCCGTTTTTGGACGTCCTTCACAGCGTTCAATTGTAGCTGGTTTACCAAGGGTTGAGGGTATCCCCAATGGCTTGGGTGATGTTCAGGCGTTGAACTTCAATGGTGGCCCACAAGGGGTTTCCAGGGTTGGTTATACATTTGCTTGTTTGGTATGTAACGATGCAGGTCAAGCTGCTCCAGACCCCACTGCCCCACGTTCAATCATCATGACCTATTCTCAATTGCAACTTTTGCTTGCTGAAGCAAGAGAAAAAGGTTTGATTACTACAGGTGATGCCGCCACATATTATGACAATGGCATTAAATCCAATTTTGATTATTGGAGGTCAGTTGTACCAGGATCTTACGGCATCAATGTAACTGCTACCCCCACTTATTTCACACAAAGTGCAGTTGCTTACACTGGTACTCAGGCTGTAAAGTTGGATAAAATTTATCTTCAGCTTTGGATTGCGAATTACTTCACTGGTTTTGAAGGTTGGTTTGAGTGGAGAAGAACTGGAAGCCCTGCTATCATTCCGGGTGCTAACAATTTGAACAACAATCTTGTACCTGTTAGATTTATTTATCCTGTTATAGAGCAATCTTTAAATGGCGATAACAGAAAAGAGGCAGTTGCACGCCAAGGAAATACGGATAATCTCAACACTAAAATGTGGTTGTTAAGATAGTTTAAAAAATAAATTCATGTATTTTTTCTCATAAGCAGTAGTCGGGCCCCTATTTCTATAGGGGCCCACTTTATTTACTTAATTTCTTTTCTTTATATTGAACCATAAATCAAGCCACATGCGTATCAGATTTTTTTTTATTCTTGGTGCATTCCTTTTTCAGTTTACTCTACAGGCCCAACAGAATAAATATCTACAGGTTCCAGGCGTTAATCAATTCGCTACCATCAATCATTCGGGTATATCAGTACTCCCCAGTGGACGCTATGTGAAACCTGCAGGAAAAGTTTCCATGATTACTCATGATCCTTTTGGCTTGACGATTTCTCCAGATGGTAAAAAAGCTGTTGCCCTGCACAATGGGGTGATGACCATCTTTCACTTGGATCTTGATTCCATCGTTAGGGTACCTGATTATGGTAAAACGATTCCATCGCCTTTCAGCAAAGGCTCATTGCTGGGTGCTTCTTTTCACAAGGACAGCAGAATAGTATACCTGAGTGGGGGAGATAATGGAACGGTTATTGCTTATGACATCATTGGTCTTAAAGTTATCAATACCTATTTGCTGGATGGAAAAGTTGGTGGTATTGATTTTAAAGACAGCTTTACTTCTGATTTGCTCTACAGTGCTACTGAAAATGAGTTGTTGGTGCTTGATCAGGCCAACTATCGCCTGGTTCGCATAGATTGTACTACCAAACGAATTAAAGCGAGTATACCTGTAGGAAGATTGCCATTCGGATTGGCATTGAGCCCCGACAAAAGAACTGCTGTAGTCGCCAATGTTGGCATGTATGCATATCCATTGATCAAAGGCATGACCAAGGAGAATTATAATCAAATGGTGATCAATCATCACCCTTATGGCCACAATACTCCTGAATCCAGGAATGGGACGGTTATTGATGGGAAAGAGATTCCAGGACTTGGTGATCCCAATGCTCCCGAGTCCATGAGTGTTTTCACCATTGATTTAACTACCAACACCGTTACCGCTAAATTGAAAACCGGGCACCTGGTTGGAGAAATGATTGAGGATGCAGAAGTGATTGGTGGAGCAAGCCCCAACAGCATTGCCATTAATGAACAGTTTGCTTATGTGACCAATGCAACCAACGATAATATTGCAGTAATTGATTACCGCAATGGGAAAATACTGAGGCATATACAGATAAAGGTTGATCCCAAATTGGATGCTTTCAGGGGTTTACTTCCATTTGGTATCACCATTTCAAAAGATGGATCAAGGTTGTATGTTGCATTGCTTGGGTTCAATGCTGTTGCGGTGATTGATACCAAAACAGACCAAACATTGGGCTTGATTCCTGCTGGTTGGGGGCCTTCAAGGGTTAAATTATCACCTGATGAAAATGAAATCTACATCATCAGCAGCAGGGGTTTAGGCGCAGGTCCAAATGGCGGTAAAAATTTTGTCAGCCCACCCCAGGGCACCTATGTTGGGGACATACAGATGGCTACATTCCAACGGCTTCCAACACCAGGCTTGGATCAACTAAAAACCTATTGGAAAGAAGTGATTTCCTATACATACGCAGAAGTAGAAGTAAAAAAGAGCTCAAATCCATTGCCCAATTATCCTGGTGAAAAGGAATCTCCCATCAAGCATATCGTTTATATCACCAAAGAGAACCGTACATACGATGAGGTGTTGGGGCAAATGAAAACGGGGAATGGGGATTCAAGCCTTTCAAGGTTTGGACTTGGTGTTGATGTCCGGGTTAAGCGCAGATCGTTAAAAGAAAGCCCAACAGATAGCCTTGTGCTGACCAATGCAAATATTACACCCAATCATCACAAGGTTTCTACACAGTTTGCTTATTCAGATAATTTCTATTGTGACAGCGATGCATCCATCCATGGTCACCACTGGATGATGGGCGTCATTCCCAATGAATGGGTTGAAGTGAATTCAAAAACGAATAAAACTGCCAATTATTTTTCTGCTGCTCCCGGCCGTCGATTTCCGGGTTCTACCGGTAGCATGGATCCAGAGGATTATGCTGAAACTGGAGGTTTATGGGAAGCATTGGAAAGAAAAAAAGTATCATTCTATAATTTTGGTGAGGCAAATGAAACTGCCCACGTGCGCGAAGAATGGATGGATACTGCCACCGGAGCAGGACATGGTGTGATGGTACCGATGCAAAATGCTGCCTTCAAAAGAACCAGCCGCAATTATGCTGGATACAATACCAATATTCCTGATCAGTTCAGGATGAACCAGTTTGAGGATGAATTCACCAAAATGTGGTTGAAAGGAAAAGAAAAAATGCCATCCTTGGTTACCGTGCAAATCCCCAATGACCATACTGCATCACCAAGACCGCAGGATGGCTATCCCTATACACACAGCTATGTAGCAGACAATGACCTTGCAGTAGGAAGGATTTTGCATTTTCTTTCCAGGACACCTTATTGGAAGAACATGCTCGTAGTCATTACAGAAGATGATCCACAAGGTGGAGTAGACCATGTTGATGCGCATAGAAGTATTCTTATGCTGGCGGGGCCTTATGTGAAACCAAATCATGTTTCTCATACCCATGCCAATTTCGGATCCATCCTTAAAATGATCTATAGTACACTGGCTGTACCATATGTGAACCAGTATGATGTTACTTCGTCACACCTCTCAGATTTTTTTACCGACAAGCCTAATTTTGCTCCATATTCCTTGGTGATGCCAGACAAAAGGGTATTCGACCCTTCCAAGGCCATGAAAAAATACAAGCGTGATTTGGATTGGAAAAAAATCATGCAAGGGCCAGCGATGGATGATGAGGATGAGCAACGTGAAAACCATTATAAGAAAGAAAATTAATAAGTAAATTGGACCACAATGTGGACAGTAAAGGCTTATTCAGCGTTTGGTTTATTGCTATCATTTTTTTCTGTGAGTGCTCAAACAGCGACTGACTCAGTGAAACGAATGGATGATGTCGTTATTACTGCCACACGGAAGTCAACAGCAACTGCCGTTCTTCCCTATGCCGTAAACGTACTGGATCAAAATTCCATTCAAAGCCAGTTGTCAAGGACTGTTCCAGAATCCCTGAGTGGAGTGCCAGGCCTCTTTATTCAGAAAACCAATCATGGAGGCGGATCTCCTTTTTTGCGCGGACTTACCGGAAACCAATCCTTGATTTTGGTTGATGGTATCAGGCTCAATAATTCCATCTTTAGGTATGGGCCTAACCAGTACCTGACCCTGGTTGATCCTTATCTTGTTGAGAAAATTGAAGTGATCAAAGGAACTGGCTCTGTGCAACATGGAAGTGATGCCATGACCGGAGTAATCAATATCCAAACAACTTCTCTTCAATTGGGTGCTAAGCCAAGCTGGCAGAGTAAGGTCCTGATAAGGTTATCTGAAGCTGGTATGGAATTTACACAGAGGCCTGAACTAAAGTATGAAGGCAAAAAGTTTGCTTTTGTTCTTGGGGCAACCTCGAAAAAATTCGGAGACCTTAAAGGTGGCGACACCACTGGGTTTCAACGTCCAACAGGATATGGGGAGTTTTCTTATGACATGAAAATGAAAATTGACCTTGGTGCTGAATGGCGATTAACGGCAACATACCAGTGGTTGAATCAAACCAATGTTCCGCTTTTCCATCGATACAGGCTGGAGAATTTTGCAGTCAATACTTCTGACCCAATGAAAAGGGGTTTTGGTTATCTACAACTACAAAAAAAATTCAAATCAGTTTTTTTCAAGCAGCTTGATGTATTCTTTGCTGAGCAATTGATCAGTGAATCAAGGTATGCCCAGAGAAATGGTTCACGCTTACTCCGGTTTGAGAAAGATGATGCCAGGACAGTTTCTGCAGGGGCTGATTTGCTTGTTCAATTCAATAAGGTTTGGGATGTCAATACTGGAATTGAAACCTATAATGATTTGGTAAACAGCAAACGTAATGAAAAAGACGTCCTTTCTGGTTCCGTAAAGCAACTCAGAGGCTTATATCCTGATCAGTCAACCTATTCCAATTTTTCAATCTACAACCTGCATCATTTGAATTTGGGCCGTTTAAAGGCAGAGGCTGGCGTGCGGTTTAATTTCTATACTGCGAAGATCACTGATACAACCTTGGGTAACGTAAAGATTTCTCCCAGTGCAGCAGTTTTTCAGGGAGGGTTGAATTACCAGCTCTTCAAACCATTATTCCTGTATGCCAATATCAGTGATGGTTTTCGTGCCCCAAACATTGATGATCTAGGTACCTTGGGTATTGTAGATTTTAGGTATGAGATCCCCGCTTATGACCTAAAACCAGAGCGCTCAGTCAATACTGAAATTGGAGTAAAAGTCATCACCAGAAAATTATCTTTTTCAACTGCCCTGTTCAGAACAAATCTGTATGGACTCATCACCCGTGTAGCTACCGGGGCCAGAATAAATGGCATTACGGTGTACAAAAAAATCAATGTGGACAGGGGGTTCATCAAGGGATGGGAAGCACAATTTGACTTTAAGCCATTCAGGGGTTTCAATTTCTATGGCAACGCTACCAGCTTGTTTGGAGAAAGCGTCACAAGGAATCAGCCGTTGAGAAGAATTCCTCCATTCAATGCCCGCTTGGGTACATCTTTTGCAAAAAAGCAATGGATGGGTGGATTGACTTTCGATCATGCTTCCCCTCAGCGAAGGCTTGAAGCAGGCGATAAAGCCGACAACAGAATTCCTGCAGGCGGAACGCCGGGCTTTAACTTGCTCAACCTTTATTCAGGATATCAGCATAAAAGCTTAACATTCAGGTTGTATTGGAATAATATCTTCAACGCCGATTTCAGGACCCATGGTTCAGGCGTTAATGGCATGGGGAGCGCAGTTTCTGGAATGTTGATCCACTCATTAAACCACTCAAATGAAAAAAGAAGAAGCAGAAATAATCGTCGATGAGATTTTCTCCTTGTATGAGCGTCACGGCAATGCTGATTATATTGGTGAGCCTGTCTCTCAGTTGGAGCACATGTGTCAGGCTGCAGAGCTGGCAGAGGAAGAGGGTTATGATGATGAGGTAGTGTTGGCCGCTTTTTTTCATGATATTGGGCATCTCTGTGAATTTATCATGCCTGTTGAGCTGATGGAAGGCGTTGGCGTTTTGGACCATGAGTCTATCGGACAGGAATATTTGGTTGAAAAAGGCTTTTCACTACGAGTAGCCAAATTGGTCAGAAGTCATGTTGAGGCTAAGCGATTCCTTACTTTCAGGTTTCCTGAATATTTTGAAAAACTATCCGATGCCAGCAAGATAACGCTACAGCATCAAGGGGGTAGAATGAATGAAGAGGAAGCAGCAGCATTCGAAACAGACCCCATGTTTGATCTTTTTATTAAAATGCGTACCTGGGACGACTTGGCAAAAATCACCAACAAGGAGCTTCCTGACTTGAATAAATACAGGCAAATGGCAGTTTTACATCTCATGCAGAACAATTAATTGAATATGAGCACAGCTTACAAATTGGCAGTATTGGATATCGCAGGCACAACCGTTGTTGACAAGGATTTTGTGGCAATCGCATTCGTTGAAGCATTTATGCAATATGGCATCGACTTGAGGATTGAAGAAATCAATCCATTGATGGGATTTAAAAAAACGGAAGCCATTGCTACCGTTTTGCAAAGAAAAAAAATTGAGGTCACACCCGAAAAAGTCGAGTTTATCAATAATATTTTCACCAATCAAATGATTTACTTCTATTCCACTTCTTCTCAGGTGGAAGCTTTGCCGCATGCTGAAGAATTTTTTCAGTATCTAAAATCCAAGGGCATTGCGGTGGCACTTGATTCCGGTTTTCCAAGGGTTATTGTTGATGCCATTGTAGATAGATTGGGTTGGCTTGAAAGGGGTTTGATTGATTTTGTCATTGCCAGTGATGAGGTTGAAAAAGGAAGGCCCTTTCCTTTTATGATCAACCGCTTGATGGCCTTGGCTGGGGTAGAGGATGCTGCAGCCGTAATCAAGGTCGGAGATACCATGGTTGATATACAGGAGGGGAGAATGTCTTCTTGTGGCTTAGTAGCTGCCGTTACTACAGGAGCATACAGCAGGGCTGAATTGATGGCCTATTCTCCTGATCATGTTGTTGATTCATTGGCGGAACTTGAGCAATATATTTGATATGTCTGACCAGTCATTCTTTGCTCAATTTGATGAAAGCATCAACGGATTCACCCTTGAGCATACTGCTATTCCTGCGTTAAAATCAGGTGAATTGTTGGTCAGGAATTCCTATACTACTATTTGCAGGAGCGATCTCTATACATTTCAGGGTAAACGGAAAGAAAAAAATCCAACCATTTTAGGCCACGAGATTGTTGGTCATATTGTAGCAATGGCGCCGGATGCAGTCCCAACTGACCTGAGAGGTAAGACTTTGGAAATTGGTGACAGGATTACCTGGGGTATTTATGCAAGCAATCCAGATTCTGTTTATGCTGCAAAAGGAATTCCTCAAAAGGCTGAAGACCTGTTCAAGTATGGGCATGAGCAAATTACGGCTGAAAGCACCTTGCATGGCGGCCTGTCAGAATATATCATACTCCGCAAAAATACACCCATTATTGTTTTACAGAATGATGCAATGCCAGATAAGGTGGCCTCTTTGGTCAATTGTTCAGTGGCAACAGTGGCTGGTGCAATCAGGGTTGCGGGTCAATTGAAAGATCAAACAGTGCTGGTGAGTGGAACTGGGATGTTGGGTATCATTGCTTGTGCAATGGCAAAAACCGCTGGTGCTAAAAAAGTGATTGCTGTTGATGCGGATCAGGAACGTGCATTGCGTGCTTTGTCATTTGGAGCTGATTGGGCATTGGGTGCAGACCTCATGCCTTTCTTCCCGCAAAATGGAGAAGCACCTTCTTCGCCGACCAAAGTAGATACTGTTTTGGAATTTAGTGGCATGCCTTCAGCCATGGAGTCAACCCTTGAAATGCTGGATGTGGGTGGAACTGCAGTCTGGATTGGGGCAACTTTTCCACAAGCAAGCATTCCTATCAATGCCGAGAAAATGATCAGGCGTGTATTGACGATCAAGGGCCTCCACAACTACAACCAACATGATCTTGTTGCAGCTGTTGACTTTCTCGAAGCCGAGCACCAAACCTATGATTTTGATGCCTTGGTTCATGGTGGATTCACGCTTGATAAAACAACAGCAGCCTACCAATATGCAATTGATAACAATCCATTTCGGGTGGGGATAGACCTAAGTGTAAAAATTCAACAACATGGGTAAAATTAGCCTGGTAGTATTTGATCTTTCCGGCACAACTGTCAGTGATGACAACGCGGTAGCAAAATGCCTTTATGAGGGAGGTAAACATTTTGGGCTTGGTGCTACCATTGAAGATTTTGAAAAAACAATTGGTACCAACAAGATCAAATTATATGAGTTCATGCTTGCCCGTGACAATGGACATGAAGTTTTAATCGATGACTTGGAGCGGTATCATTTTCCTGAGTACCATGAAAAGGCATTGACCATCTTCGATTATTATTCAGTGCTCATGGTAGAGTATTATCGAAATGAGGTAAAACCCATGCCAGGTGCTGAAGAGACTTTTGAGTGGTGTCATCAGCACGATATCAAAGTAGCCACCGATACCGGGTTTCATCATGACGTGAATACTGCTATCATGGAAGGTCTCCAATGGCGTGAAAAAGGCCTGATTGATTTATCCCTGGATGTTGAAGATACGGGTGGGGTGGGCCGACCAGCACCTTACTTGATACACCGTGCAATGAATTTACTTGGTATTCAAAGTGTTCACGAAACGGCTAAGATTGGAGATACTCCCGCTGATCTGCTTTCTGGCTTCAATGCAGGTTGTGTCGCCAATATTGGAGTGTTGAGTGGTGCCAATCAAGTAGGAACTCTACTGAAATATCCACATACAGACATTATTCCAAGTGTTGCTGATCTGCCATCCCTCCTTCAAAAGAAATACTTAGATCAGCGCTAATGAGTACTCCAAGCCAGATGACTGCATCATCCAAACGCATTGACTTCAAGTTTATATTGCATGCATCATCCGCAGCCTTCATTACTTATCTCAGCATGTATGCTTTCCGGAAACCCTTTACGGCAGCAACATACGATGGATTGAGGCTTTGGGGAGTGGATTATAAAATTTTGTTGATCATTACCCAACTAATAGGGTATACCATTTCAAAATACATCGGGATCAAATTGGTTTCTGAACTGACTGCAAGGAACCGTGTAAAAATTTTAATACTACTCTTATCAATAGCCTGGTTTTCCCTTTTTCTTTTTGCCATCACACCCTTCCCTTATAACCTTCCCTTTATGTTTTTGAATGGTCTTCCCTTGGGAATGATTTGGGGTGTTGTTTTTGGTTTTTTAGAAGGAAGAAAATCAACAGAATTGCTGGGTGCCGTCATGGCTTCCAGCTTTATCGTTTCTTCAGGGTTGGTAAAAAGTGTTGGCCGGTTTGTGTTGGACAACTGGGCGGTTTCTGAATTTTGGATGCCTTTTGTGACAGGACTTGTCTTTCTTCCAATCCTGGTGATTGGGGTCAGGATGTTGAGTAAAATTGGTCCTCCTGATGATCATGATAAATTGCTCAGGACAGAGCGAGTGCCCATGAACAGCTGCGAACGAAAAATGTTTGTTCTTCGGTTTGCCCCGGGAATTGTCTTCTCCATTCTTGTATATGTTGGGTTGACCATTTTTAGGGACATGCGGGATAATTTTGCTGTTGAATTCTGGTCGGCAATGGGCTATTCAAAGACCCCCGAATTGCTTGTGTTTTCTGAAGTGCCCATAGCCATATCAGTATTGGTCATCATTGCACTCATGATCCTGATCAGGAATAATAGGCTGGCATTTTATTCAAACCACATCATTACCATTTTCAGTGGATTTTTGTTGCTTCTTACCACATGGCTGTTCAGCATCCAACGCCTGGATCCAGTGTTGTGGATGATTATAGCAGGGTTTTCAATGTACCTGCCCTACATCGCTTTTCATACTTTGTATTTTGAGCGTTGGATTGCACATTTCAAGTACAAAAGCAATATTGGTTTTTTGATGTCAATGGCCGATGCAGCAGGATATCTGGGAAGTACCATCATTCTCTTGGTAAAGAACTTCGGTGCGCCGCAAGTAAGTTGGATTGATTTTTTCAAATCAACAGCTCTTGTGATTGGACTTTTAATGATTTGTTTTGCCATCTTTGCTATGTATTTTTTTAAGAAACTTGAGACAAATTCCATAAAATAAATATTATGTACCATCATCTTCTGCGAATTCTCTTTTTTTCACTTTGTTGTCTCTCAAGTTTTTGTCAACAGATGTCCCAGCAAGTAATTTTACCCAATGGCTGGAAATTAAGTCCCGCAGGAAAATCATTTGTCTTGGGAGACCTTCCCTTGAATCTGGCGGTCAACAAATCTGCGACATTCATGGCAGTAACCAACAATGGCCAGAGTACACAGAGTATTCAACTGATTGATATCAAGACTGAACAAGTGATTGATTCGGTTGATGTCGAAAAATCATGGTATGGACTTGCCTTTTCGTCGGATGATAAAACTTTTTATGTTTCTGGCGGTCATGACAACAGAATCCTGAAGTATGAAATCCAACAGCGAAAGTTGAAGCGTGTTGACAGTATTGTCTTGGACAAACCATGGCCGGTAAGGGTTGGTCCTTCCGGAATTGCGGTTGATGATGCGAGACAACGTCTGTATGTGGTGAGCAGAGAGAACAAGGCTTTCTATACCATCGATCTGAAGTCCAATAAAATCATTGGACAACTGGGTTTGGATGCTGAAGCGTATGATTGTAAACTCTCCACCAATGGAAAAGAACTCTACATCAGCTGCTGGGGTTGTGACAAGTTACTGGTTTATGATCTTGTAAACGGAAGTTGGAAAAGACCCATCACAGTAGGAGACAATCCCAATGAAATATTGCTTTCTTCAGATGGCAAATTGCTCTATGTGTGCAATTCCAATGACAACAGTGTATCGGTGATTGATCTCCCAAGCAAGCAGGTCATTGAAACATTGGATGTAGCGTTATATCCTAATTCACCCAGTGGATCTACGACCAACAGTCTTGCATTGGATCCAAAGACAAAGCGCTTGTACATAGCCAATGCAAATAACAATTGTATTGCAGTTTTTGATGTAACAACTCCTGGCAAAAGCATGCCCAAGGGATTTATTCCTGTGGGATGGTATCCTACTTCTGTTCGCTTTGTCAACAATAAAATTTGGGTGGCCAATGGAAAGGGAATGAGTTCTCTGCCCAATGCATTTGGTCCTTCACCCATCAGAAAAAAAGAAGAAGTGATCCACCATGGATTTTCAACAAAGGATGCTTCACAGGTAGAATACATTGGCGGTTTATTCAAGGGTACCATGAGTGTAATCAAGCCGCCAAACCAGTTTGAGCTTGACGTCTATACAAAAGCTGTTTATAGGAATAGCCCTTATTCTACACAAAAAACAGCATTGGCTGATGCCGCGGCTCCAGGATTTCCCATTCCTGTTACAATGAATAAAACATCACCCATCAAGCATGTTTTTTATATCATTAAGGAAAACCGCACCTACGATCAGGTGTTGGCAGATGTAAAGGGGGGAAATGGGGATACATCATTGTTGTTGTTTGGTAAAAAAATCACTCCTAATCAGCATGCCATTGCTGAGTCTTTTGTGCTGCTGGATAATTTCTTTGTTGATGCTGAGGTGAGTGCTGATGGCCACAATTGGAGCATGGGAGCATACGCTACAGATTATCTTGAAAAAACTTGGCCTTCAAGTTATGGTTCGCGTGGCGGCACCTATGGTGGAGAAGGGGAGAGGGAGATTGCCAACAACAAGGGGGGATTCATCTGGAACAATTGTTATCGTTATGGGATAAGCTACAGGACATATGGTGAGTTTGTGTCAGGGAATAAACCATCCCTTGCAATTCTTGAGAACAACAGTTGTGTTTCTTTCCCTAGTTATGGACTGACAATCGCTGACACAACAAGGTTCAGGTTTTGGAAGCATGATTTTGATTCCTTGTTGGCCATCAACAAGGTGCCCCAGTTCAATACCATACGATTTGGGAATGATCATACTGAAGGAGTTCGATTTGGCAGACCTTCTCCATTTGCGCATGTTGCCGACAATGACCTCGCAGTTGGTCTCTTCATTGAGGCCCTTTCCAAAAGTCCCATCTGGAATGAATCGGCTGTTTTTATTCTTGAAGACGATGCGCAGAATGGAGCCGACCATGTTGATGCACACAGAAGTACTGCATATGTTGCAGGGGGGTTTGTTAAAAGAGGATTTGTAGATCATACGCCCTATACAACAACTTCCATGCTTAGGACAATGGAATTGATCCTTGGAATGGGCCCCATGACACAGTACGATGCTGCTGCAACACCCATGTGGAGGTGTTTCGATTCAACAGCCAACCCTTTTCCATTTAAAGCAATCATACCTGGAGTGGATCTGAGGGAAAAGAATATGGCCAAAAATGAATGGCAAAAAAAGTCTGAGCAATTCAATTTTGCAAAAGAAGACAGCAACAATGATATTGAGTTCAATAAAGTACTCTGGCATGGGATAAAAGGGGATATACCTTTTCCAGGGCCACGCAGGTCAGCTTTTTTGACAATTACCAATATAGAGAAAGACTAGAATCATTGATTTATGAGATTTGACACAATTGTAATCGGTGCCGGAATTGTTGGACTTGCTACTGCCAGGGCCCTTGCTATCAGGGGAAAGAAAGTAAGGGTATTGGAAAAGAATTCCTTTGCTGTTGGAGCCTCCATCAGAAATTTTGGGATGATCTGGCCCATTGGCCAAGCCGATGGTAAAATGTATGAAAGGGCAATGTTGTCCCAATCCATCTGGAAAGAAATTGCTGCAGCATCTGGGATATGGCATGATCCAGTAGGGTCTCTTCATCTTGCATATTCCGATTTGGAAATGGAAGTATTGGAGTCGTTTCGCGATTCAGTAAAAAATACAAGGAATTATACCTTGATGTCTTCATCTGAAGCTTGCACGCATTCAACGGCAATTGTTCACAATGGGCTCAAAGGTGGTCTTTATAGCCCAGATGAAATGATTGTTGATTCACCAACAGCCATCAAGGCTTTGCCTGCTTTCCTACACCAACAATATGGCGTAGAATTCATTTGGGATACCCATGTTCAGCAGGTGGAAACCGGCAAGGTGTACAGTGGAAAAAAAGTTTTTGAAGCCGACGAAATCTATGTTTGCAACGGGCCAGATTTTGAAAATCTTTTTCCGGAAACATTTGCAGCTATGCCCATAACCAAATGTAAATTGCAAATGATGCGTATGGGGGTTCAGCCCAATGGATGGAGGATGGGCCCTTCCCTTTGTGGAGGATTATCACTTACCCATTATGCCAGTTTTTCTGCTGCAGGAGAACCCTTGCAGCGATTAAAGCAGCATATAGAGGAAACAATGCCTGATTATGTCAAGTGGGGGATTCATGTGATGGTTTCTCAGAATGCATCAGGAGAATTGATCATTGGGGATTCTCACGAATACGGGCCTACCCATGATCCTTTTGAAAAGTCATTTATCAATGAGTTGATCTTGAAATACCTGTCTGGTTTCGCAAGGTTCCAAGAGGAAAAAATTACGGTGAATTGGAATGGCGTTTATGCCAAACTAAAAGATGGCAGAACAGAAATTGTAACATCTCCGATAGAGGGTGTAACCATTGTAAATGGTTTGGGCGGCGCCGGCATGACCCTTTCATTTGGACTTGCAGAGCAGTTGGTAGCAGGGAATTATATTCCTTAATTTTAATAACAGGACAATTACTCTAAAAAATGATACAGGTGAAGAAGGCGATTTTTTTTATGTTTTTTTCTGCATTGCAATCTGTTGCCTTTGCACAAACATCAAAACCAAACATCGTCTTCATCATGGCCGATGATCTTGGCTTTTCTGATATTGGTGCCTATGGATCTGAGATCAAAACACCTCATTTGGATAGCCTCGCAGGATCTGGCGTTAGGTTGAAACAGTTTTACAATACCGGTCGTTGCTGTCCTTCAAGGGCTTCTTTGTTGACTGGGATGTATTCCCACAATACAGGAATGGGTTACATGAATGGATTCGATCAGGGTACTCCTGGTTATAAAGGTGATTTGAGCCGAAATACCATGACCATTGCCGAGGCCCTTAAAGGTGCCGGTTATGCAAGTTATCTGTCAGGGAAATGGCATGTTGCCACAGAAACCAAGCCCAAAGGGCCACAAGACAACTGGCCAAGACAACGCGGGTTTGATCGGTATTTTGGCACATTGATTGGATCAGGAAGTTTTTATACGCCCAAGTCCCTGACATCTGACAATACGCCTGTTAAGCCCAAGAAAGATTTTTACCTGACGGATGCCATTGCAGATTCTGCTACGGTGTTTATCAATGATCATGCGGCAAAAAGGGCCAATGATCCGTTTTTTTTATACGTGGCTTTTACGGCTCCGCACTGGCCGCTTCACGCAAAAGAACAAGACATTGCGAAGTACATGCAATTGTATGAAAGAGGCTGGGATGAGTTGAGGGCGAAGCGGTACAAAAAGCAACTGCAGCTGGGTGTCATTGACAAATCTTATCCGTTGAGTGATCGGCACGATAGCATTCCTGCCTGGAAAGATATTCCAGTTGCTGAAAGGGCTGTTTGGATCAAGCGAATGGCCATCTATGCAGCCCAGGTTGATTGTATGGACCAGGGTATTGGGAGAATCATGCAGGCCTTGAAAAAGAATGGATTTGCTGAAAACACAATGGTTGTTTTTATGGCCGATAATGGAGGCTGTGCAGAATACCTGAGTACCATGGACACTTCGCTGTCTGCACTTGGAACGGATTCAAGCTACGAGAGCTATCGGGGAAACTGGGCCAACCTGAGCAATACACCCTTCAGGCTATTCAAGACAAGGTTGCATGAGGGAGGGATCCATACCCCATTCATTGTTAGTTGGCCAGGGCATATAGCAAAACAAGGCACTGTAGTTGATAATGCGCCAGCCCATATCATTGATTTGATGCCAACCTTCCTGGATGCGGCGGGTGCAGCATATCCTAAGGTTTTCAACAAACAGCCTACAAAGCCTTTGAACGGGGTAAGTTTGGTTGCTGTTTTCAAAGGTGAAACCCTTGCCAACCGTAACTTGTACTGGGAACACCAAGCCAACAGAGCCATTCGTATGGATGACTGGAAACTGGTCTCCATGAGTACTGAGGAGAGCCCATACGTCGGCCCTTGGGAATTGTATGACCTTAAAGCAGACAAAACAGAAAGGGTCAACCTTGCCCTCAAGTATCCTGAGAAAGTAAAAGAACTGGAGACAGCATGGAACAAGTGGGCGAGTGAAAACAATGTTTTTCCGCTCAATGGCAAAGATTTGAAGTTGCGCGGACTAGAATTCAAAAGAAATTAGCGGGTTTAAACTGCCATCCAATTGTTTGAATGGCCCCAATCGTCAACACGAATTGCTTACCTTAGAGGCATAAACATTCCTCTATGGTTTACATACTGCGCACCAAGAAAAATCTGGTTTTTATTTTTTCCTTTTTGGTTCTGTTTGTCTCGGATCTTTCCGCTCAAAAAAAACTGGCCAAATCCCCCGAGCTTCCTGCTGTTCCATCGGTTGACCTTGAATCCTACTTCAAGCCCTTGATGTGGCGCAACCTTGGCCATACACGTGGTGGTCGATCTGTTACAGCGACAGGCATAAAAGGGAATACCCAAACCTATTATATGGGTACCACCGGTGGCGGTGTCTGGAAAACCGAAGATGCTGGCCAGAGCTGGAAAAATATTTCTGATGGTTATTTCAAAACCGGATCTGTTGGTGCTGTCGCCGTTGCCGCATCTGACGCCAATGTTGTTTATGTGGGAATGGGTGAGCATGCCCCCCGAGGTGTGATGACTTCTTATGGTGATGGTGTTTACCGTTCAACTGATGCTGGTAAAACCTGGAAACACCTGGGCCTTGAATTGACCCGCCATATTGCTAATATTCGTATCCATCCATCAAATCCTGATGTGGCCTATGTTGCAGCGCAGGGTGCTTTGCATGGCCCTTCCAAAGAAAGGGGTATCTACAAAACCGAAGATGGTGGAAAGACATGGAAACAAATGCTCTATGTAGATGAGAATACAGGATGTGCTGATTTGAACATGGACATGAGCAATCCCCGTATTTTATATGCTGCCATGTGGGATCATCGCCGTCTGCCATGGGCCGTACAAAGTGGGGGTAAAGGATCTGGATTGTACAAGAGCACAGATGGTGGAGAAACCTGGGAGAAAATCCAAAATGGGTTACCAAAGGAATTGGGTAAAATGAGCGTCTCCGTTTCATTGTCCAATCCCAACAAAGTTTATGCATTGGTTGAGAGTGATACACAGAAGGAGCAGGGTGGACTGTTTGTGTCCAACGATGCAGGAGCCAACTGGACAAGAATCAGTAAGGATCATCGCTTGATTTCCCGTGCCTGGTATTATATTGAAGTATTTGCAGATCCAGTAAACGAGAATACAGTCTATGTCTTGGGTGCTGCCGGATTGAAATCTGAAGACGGTGGTAAAACCTGGAAAAACCTTGGTGGAACCCATGGTGATTATCACCAGCTCTGGATCAATCCTGAGAACAACCAGAACATGGTGATTGCCAATGACGGTGGTGCTGCTGTCACATTCAATGGTGGAAAAATCTGGTCTTCGCAGTACAACCAGCCCACAGCACAGTTTTACAGGATCAATGTTGACAATCTTTTTCCATATAATATTTATGCAGGTCAGCAGGACAATACTTCTGTTCGTATCGCTAGCCGCAATACCAGTGGTGGCAGCATTACCGAACGCCAGTGGAATTATTCTGCCGGTGGTGAATCGGCTTTTCTGGGCTTTGATCCCAACAACCCACGCTATGTGATGGGGGGAAGTTATCAGGGCACTATTGAGCTGTTGGATGCCAATACAAGCGAGGGTGTAGGTGTGATGGTTCATCCTGTACAATACCAGGCCATG
>JBIIQT010000052.1:0-16532 GCA_044341875.1 Chitinophagaceae bacterium
GGATTGGCAGTGAGGATTGCTTTTTAACGTTCAAGACACAACAACTTCCCTTACAAGGTTTTCTCCGATGCTTTCATTGACCCTTTGGACAATCAGTTCTTTTTGGAACATCAACTCATTTTTTAAAGGGGCAACGGCAGTATAGATAAACAGCGTACCATTCCTGATTTCCACACGATCAGTAAATTTTGCAATGGTTTCTCCCATAATTTTTTCCCAATGGTCTTCAATCTGCAGTGATTGAATATCATTTTTTATCCTGCTTTTTTCAAGGAATTTTTTAAGTGCTTCTCCAAGGGAAATGGCGTCAGACATGATTTACAGGTTTATCAATTGGAAAGGTAACGAAATGTCGGTTAATGCATCATGCACCCTTTCTTGATGTGTATCAGTTAAGATGACTTGACCGTTGTTGCGGATACAGACCCAGTCCAGCAATCGCCTCAACCTTTCCTGATCCAGTTTTTCAAAGATATCATCCAGCAGCAGGATGGGTTCAAAACCAAAATGAAGCTTCATCGCATTGAATGATGCCAGTTTCATCGCAAACAACAGACTCTTTTTTTGCCCCTGAGATGCGGCTTGTTTGAAAGGCATTTCATTCATGACAATGTCAATGTCATCCCTGTGAATCCCTACCGATGTCCGCTGAAGAAGGATGTCTTTTTGCCTTGCTTTCTGCATGGAGCTTGCATAATCTTCTACTGATGTGGAGGGCATGTAGACCAGTTCAGGCTTTTCTTTGTCAGCAGAAATGAATCCGAAAGAATCAACAACTGATTGAATAAAGCCATCCAGAAAAACCTTCCTTTTTTTGAGCAAAAAAATGCCTGACTGAACCAGTTGTTCATCAAACGAATCAAGAAGGATGGGATCAGCAAAACTACCGGCAACATTCTTCAGGTACTTGTTTCTGTCTTGAAGAAACTTATTGTACCGGATCAACTGAAGCAGATAATCATGGTCCAATTGACAAAGCAGGGTATCAATGAATTTTCGCCGCTCTTCACTGCCTCCGGTAATAAGGATTACATCATCTGGTGCAATGAAAACAACCGGAAACTTGCCAATATGGCTGGAAAAAGGGGAGATGGGCTCCTGGTCAACGGATAGTTCTTTCTTGCCATTTTCCCTCAGGATCAGGGAAACTGCTATACTGTTTGCTAAAACTGTAAATGCACCATGAAGACTGAACCCACTTGACCCTTTTTCAACGGCGCTGGCATCTGTTTTATTGAAATAGCTTTTGGTAAAGCAGAGATAATATACGGCATCTAGCAGGTTGGTTTTTCCCGTACCGTTCAGGCCACAAATGGCAGTGATGCGGTTTTCAAAAGAAAATGCAGCAGAATGTGCATTCCTGAATTGGGTCAGATTGATATGATTGATTTTGAACAAAATATAAGGTGATTGTAAAAATACACGATGTGTTGAAAATTAATCAGTTTGGATGGAGAAAAGGGACAGTTTTGTGTTTTTCGCAGTATATTTGCCCAACTTTAAGAAAAAGAACCATTTATTGTTATGGCTGCAACAAAATTCACAAAAGAAACCTACCTGTATTGGTATGAAATGATGCTCCTGCTTCGCAGGTTCGAAGAGAAAACGGGTCAGCTTTACGGAATGCAAAAAATAAGGGGTTTTTGTCACCTTTATATAGGACAGGAAGCATTGGCTGCTGGCTGTATGACAGCAACCAGGCAAGAAGATCCATTTATTACAGCATACCGTGATCACGGCTTGGCATTGGCCAAAGGAATGAGTGCCAATGCCTGTATGGCGGAACTATATGGTAAAGCAACAGGTTGCTCCAAAGGAAAAGGCGGAAGCATGCACTTTTTCGGCGTAAAAGAATATTTTTTTGGAGGACATGGCATTGTTGGTGCTCAAATTGGTACAGGTGCTGGTCTTGCATTCGCCGAACAATACAAGGGCACGGACAACGTAAGCCTTACTTTTTTTGGTGATGGTGCTTCGCGCCAGGGCATGTTGCATGAAACCTTTAACCTTGCCATGCTTTGGAAACTTCCTGTAATTTTCATTTGCGAGAACAACAATTACGCAATGGGAACTTCAGTAGAGAGAACTTCCAATGTTACAGACATTTACAAATTGGCTGATGCTTACGACATGCCAGCGGATAAGGTTGATGGCATGAGCCCAGAGGCTGTACATGAAGCTGTAGCAAGAGCTGTAAAGCGTGCAAGGGCAGGAGAAGGACCAACCTTGTTGGAAATGAAAACATACCGCTACAAAGGACACTCCATGAGTGATCCACAAAAATACCGTTCCAAGGATGAGGTGGAAGAATACAAGGAGAGGGATCCCATTGATCATTGCAAGGACAAATTGGTCAATGAGTTTTCAGTAGCAGAAGCCGAAATCGAAGAAATAAACGAAAGAATCAGGCAAGTAATTGAAGAATGTGTTCGTTTTTCAGAAGAAAGCCCTTGGCCAGATGATAATGAATTACTGAAAGACGTTTATCAACAAGAAGATTATCCATTTATTGTAGATTAATTTTAAATTCCATAAAAATGTCAGATAAAAGAACAGTAGATACAGGCGATCAGGAAGTGGTAGACAAAGCCATTGGTTTCTGGGAAAAAAATAGCAAAAAAATCATCACCGTTTCTGTTGCTGTAATTGTTATTGTTGGTGGTTATCTTGGTTATAAGAATTTGATTCAATTGCCAAAGGAACAAAAAGCCAATGAGGAACTCTTTGCTGCTGAGAGTAATTTCAGAAAAGACTCATTCAACCTTGCCCTGAATGGTTCAGGATCTACACCAGGATTTTTGAAAGTAATCAGCAAATACAGTGGCACCAATGCTGCAAATCTTGCCCATTATTATGCAGGAGCTTCTTACCTACAAATGGGAGAGTATCAAAAAGCAGTTGACCAGCTGAGCGATTTTAGTGCAAAAGGTGCAAAACAGGTTGAGGCCAAGGCTGAAGGATTGTTGGGGGATGCTTATGCAGAATTGAAAAAGAATGACGATGCCATCACTCATTATAAAAATGCAGGCACCATTTTTGAAGAAGACCAAGCAATCTCCTCGGAATACTTGTTCAGAGGAGCCATGTTGTCTGAAATGACTGGTAAAACAGATCAGGCAATAGAACTCTATCAAATTCTAAAAGACAAATACCCAAGAACAGACAAGGGTTTTATCGTGGATAAATACCTTGCAAGACTTGGTGTAGTAAAATAATTATTGGGTGAATGTTCATGTTTTCATCCCCTGTTTTATTGACCAATTGTATCCTACAGCAGGGTTCAATACAATCAAAGTATTAGAAAAAGCAGGATGTTCTGTAACATACAACCCAGATCAAACCTGTTGTGGTCAACCTGCTTTCAATGCTGGCTACTGGGGTGAATCAAGAGAAGTATGCAATAAATTTATCCATGATTTCTCTGGTGCAGAATTTATTGTTGTTCCCAGTGCTTCTTGTACTGGATTCATCAAGAATTATTACCCCAAGATATACGACAATGCCTCCAACCAGAAAGCCACCAAAGGTTTTCAGGAAAAGGTCTATGAGTTGAGTGATTTCCTGGTAAATATTTTGAAAATTGATGACCTTGGTGCTCAATTTGATGGCTATGCAACATACCATGATTCATGTGCTGCCCTACGGGAATGCAAAATCAAAACTGAACCAAGATTATTATTAGAAAAAGTCAAAGGACTGAAGTTGGTTGATTTACAGGAAAGCGAAACCTGTTGTGGTTTTGGAGGTACTTTCGCAGTTAAATTTGAAGGAATTTCTGTTGCGATGGGTGAACAAAAAGTTCAGCATATTGTCAACACAAATGCAGATTACCTGATTTCTACAGATCTTAGCTGTTTGATGCACATTGGTGGGATCATGGAAAAGATGGCATTGCCCATCAAAAGTCTTCATCTTGCAGATGTTCTGGCAAGCGGTTATTAGCATTCAATTTAAAATCTTTTTATGGCATATTGGTTGATCAAGTCTGAACCTTTTAAATACGCTTGGGAACAGTTCGTAGCAGATGGTTCAACATTTTGGGATGGTGTCAGGAACTATGCTGCAAGGAATAATTTGCGCAGCATGCAAAAAGGTGATCTGGCTTTCTTTTACCACAGCAACGAGGGTTTGGAAATTGTTGGTATCGCCAAAGTGGTCAAAGAATCTTACCAGGACCCAACCACCGATGAAATCGCCTGGCTTGTGGTAGATTTCAAGCCACATAAAAAGCTCAAAAAACCTGTATCATTGGCAGCAATCAAGGCCACTCCATCACTTGCCAACATGGCTTTGATTAGGCTTGGAAGACTTTCAGTACAACCTGTTTTGGAAGAAGAATGGGAAATCATTATGGCCATGTCAGAGGAGAAATAGCATTCTCAAATCATTTAATTTCAATTAAATCTAGATTCAGTAGTCTAGTCTTCTAGATAGCAATTTGTTTTTAGCCTATTTCCTTGATTTACAGCATAATTTAACCCACATTTTGGCTTTAAAAAGTGGATAAATCACCAAGCATTATTGCTGTAATTAAGGCTAAAAAAAGGTAAATTTGTTAACAATCAATTTACCTAACCCAGGCTCACTTTTATATACATGGAAGAACAAAATCTCCCCGAACAAACCAACGACGACAACAGAATAATTTCCATCAACATTGAGGAGCAGATGAAGTCTGCCTACATCGATTACTCTATGAGTGTAATCGTAGGCAGGGCTTTGCCGGATGTAAGGGATGGTTTGAAACCAGTACACAGAAGGATCCTTTTTGCCATGAACGAATTGGGGATGGATTATAACAAACCCACCAGGAAGTGTGCGAGAATTGTGGGTGAAGTACTGGGTAAATATCATCCGCATGGTGATACTGCTGTTTACGATGCCTTGGTAAGGATGGCTCAAGAATGGAATACCCGTTATCCTACAATAGACAAACAGGGAAATTTTGGTTCACCTGATGGTGAAGGTCCTGCTGCCATGCGTTATACTGAGGCCAGGATGCAAAGACTTGCGGGTTTTATGATGGATGATATCGACAAGGATACAGTTGACTTCCAATTGAACTTTGATGACTCTATTGAAGAACCTACCGTATTGCCTACCAGAATTCCCCACTTGTTGATCAATGGAAGCAGCGGTATTGCGGTTGGTATGGCTACCAACATGTTGCCACACAATCTTTCAGAAGTAATTGATGGGTGCATTGCATACATTGATAACCGTGAAATTACCATTGACGAGCTGGTTCAGCACGTCAAAGCACCTGATTTTCCTGGCGGCGGAATCATCTTCGGTATGGAAGGCGTGAAAGCCGCCATGCACACCGGTAGGGGAAGGGTTGTACTGAGGGGTAAAGTGAGCATCGATACAAAGCCCAATGGGCGTGAACAAATCGTCATTACCCAAGTACCTTATCAGGTGAGCCGAGATGTGCTCACAGCCAGAATCGGACAATTGGTTGTAGAAAAAATTATTGATGGCATCACACATGTCAACAACGAATCCAACGAAAAAGAAGGAACCCGTATTGTCATAGATGTCAGAAAAGATGCCGTTGCCAATGTGATTGTGAATCAATTGTACAAGTTTACTGACCTTCAGACATCCTATGGCATCAACAATGTGGCCATTGTCAAAGGAAGGCCACGCATCCTCAACCTAAAGGACCTTATTTCCTGCTTCATTGAGTTTAGGCACGAGGTTATTGTTAGAAGAGCAAAATATCAATTGAAAGAAGCCGAGAAGAAGGCACATATTTTAGAGGGTTATCTCATTGCTCTTGACCATCTGGACGAAGTCATCAAACTGATTCGTAATGCGTCAAATCCCGAACAAGCAAAAGAAGGATTGATTGCATCATTTGAGATGTCTGAAATTCAGGCCAAAGCAGTGCTTGAACTCAGGTTACAGCGCCTTACTGGCATGGAGATCAACAAGATCAAAGAAGAGTATGAGGAGATCATGAAATTGATCACTTATCTTAAAGATTTGCTCTCGGATGAATTGAAACGCTACGATCTGATCAAGACTGAACTGATTGAAGTAAAGGATAAGTTTGGTGATGCAAGAAGAACAGAAATCACTTATCTGGACAATGAAGTAAGAATAGAAGACCTGATCAAAGAAGAAGATGTTGTCATCACTGTTTCTCATTTGGGTTATATCAAAAGAACGCCTGCCGATGAATACCGAGCCCAAAAGCGTGGAGGCCGCGGATCCATTGGTGGTAAAACCAGGCAGGAGGATTATATCGAACACCTTTTTGTAGCATCAACACACCATACCTTGCTTTTCTTCACAGAAAAGGGAAGGTGCTATTGGTTGAAGGTGTACGAAATACCAGATGGTGAAAAACAAGGAAAGGGAAGAGCCATTCAAAACCTGATGCAGCTTCCACAGGATGATAAGATCCGTGCCATCATCGATGTAAAGAACTTACAGGATGAAGAGTTCGTCAACAGTCATTATATCGTACTCTGCACAAAACAAGGAATCATCAAGAAAACCGACCTGGCTGATTTCAGTCGACCCAGGGCAAATGGTGTAAACGCCATTACAATTGTTGAAGGCGATCAACTCTTGAATGCAAAAATGACTGATGGAAATTCAGAGATCATGTTGGCGGTAAAATCGGGCAGGGCCATCAGGTTCCCTGAAGCAAAAGTCAGGTCAACAGGCAGGGGAGCCATTGGAGTGAGTGGAATAGAAGTGGATGATGCTACTGATGAAGTGGTGGGCATGATTTGTGTGAATGTCGAAGACAAGACCCGTACGGTATTGGTGGTTTCTGAAAAAGGATATGGAAAAAGAACAGCTGTGGATGAATACCGTGTTACCAACCGTGGTGGAAAAGGTGTTAAAACCATCAGCGTTACAGAAAAAACCGGTAAATTAGTGGGCATTTTGGATGTGACGGAGAAAGAGGATCTGATGATTACCTGTGTATCGGGTATTACCATCAGAACCAGCATCGCCCAGATCAGTGAACAGGGAAGGGCGACACAGGGAGTTAAATTGATCAGGTTGGATGATGAAGATGAAATAGCAGCCATCACCAATTTGGATGTTGTGGTTGAGCAAGTTGAAGTTGAAACTGATGAAAATATTCCACCAACAGATTCAAGTTCGACAGAAAACCCACCAACTGAAACTCCAGATGCACCTCAGGAACCTGAAGAAAACAACGAAAATTAAATCATTAAATACCAAACAATGAAAAGGATCATTTTTACCCTTTTGGCAGCAACCGGTTTGATGACTGTTAGTGGCCAAAATCTCAACAAAATCAAGGAATCAATCGCTGCCAATAAGTTAACGGAGGCAAAAACTGCTATTGAAACCTTCTTGAACAACCCTAAGTATCAAAAGAATCCAGAACTCTATTACCTCAAAGGAAAAGTGTTCAGCGCTATTTCAATGAATGCTGCTGAACGTACAACCATGCCTGAGGCAAGAATGCTTGCTTTGGATGCATTCAAGAAAGCACTGGAGATTGATAAAAACCAATCGACCCTTTACCTGACAGTTGACAATTATAAGCCAGTTTTTGATCTTTACTCCAGCGGATTTGAAGAAGGCGCTGCGTTCTATAATGCTTCAAAATTTGAAGAGGCATTAGGCACCTTCAAAAATACAGGAGTAATTGGAGATTATATTTTTTCCCAAGGATGGGGGCTCTACAAGCTGGATACAACCCTTACCTATTACATGGGCTTATCTGCGCTTAACGCCAAGAAAGAAGACCAAGCCATTTCCTATTTTGCCAAACTGGCAGATGCAAATGTTGGTGGTAACTCAGATATGGCAACACCTTACCGTTATCTTGCCAAATTCTATTTTGACAAGAAAGATGATGCCAACATGAATAAATATATCGATGCTGGTTTGAAAATCTTCCCAAATGATGATTATCTCCCTTTGTTGGCCATAGACAATGCCAGAGACAAAAATGACATGGCTTTTCTTTTGAAGAAGTTTGAACAATTATTGGCCATCAATCCGGAGTCTTTTGACCTCACTTTTGATTATGCCAGTGAGTTGTTTGGCGAAACCCACGTTTCTGAAGCTTCTAAACGCCCAGCAGATTATACAGAAAGGTGCAGTAAAATTGAAGGTTTGTACAACAAAGCTTTGACATTGAAAGCAGACTCTTACGAAACCATGTTGTCTTTGGGCAAACATTTTTACAACCAAATGCTTTTCGTTGAGGAAGATTCATACAAAGTAAAAGGAACGACTCCTGAAGCTGTTAAGAAAAAAGCTGATTATGCTGCATTGATAAACGAAATGGTTGATAAGACCATTCCTCAATTGGAAAAAGTATTCAATCATTATGATCCGCAGGGTAAGCTAAAAGTAGGAGAGCGCTCCAATTTCAAATCTGCTTGTTCATTGTTGAATTATTGTTACGATAAGAAAAAAGACAAAACCAAAGCGGAGTTCTATCAGAAGAAATATGATGAGGCTGACAAAGCACATCAATAAGATCTACACAAACAACAAAAGAGAGAAGCCAAAAACTTCTCTCTTTTTTTAAATCATAATTTATGTCACTTCAATTAGGAAGGCAATCATTTGGAGACATTAAAAATGCAGGCAACGTACTGACAGAGCAAGAGGCCAAAGTCTTACTGGATGAATGGGTCTTGAACGATCGGCTTAAACTGCACATGTTGCAGGTAGGGGGTTTGATGGGCGCATGGGCAAAAATTGCGGAGGGACTTGATGACATCGATGCCTGGAGATGGAAAATGGCGGGTTTGTTGCATGATGCAGATTGGGATCAATGGCCAGACCAACATTGCAAAAAAATCATTGAGCACCTGGAATCTTTGAATATTGATCCTGAAATCATCAGGGCCATTGCTTCACATGGACACATTCATTTTGGAGTTGAACCAGTTACGAGAATGGATAAGATGCTATACGCCTTTGATGAACTATCCGGATTGATGCATGCCTATTCATTGATGCGTCCGAATGGGTATGAAGGAATGGAACGGAAAGGGGCTATGAAACGCATCAAGGAAAAAACCTTTGCTGCCAATGTGAGCAGGGATGATATACGCGATGCATGTGAAAGGGCGGAAGTCAGCCTGGAAACCTTGGTTGATTTTATCATCGCCCACCAGGGCAGTTTCAAATAACAGACCCAAACAGGAATCCAATCAATTGCTGCAATTATTTAATCACCAATACTGCTGGTACTGGTCTTTGTCCGGTTGGATCAGATGGCTTGATGGTTTCTTTTCCATTAATGAGCATACAGGAACTTCCACCGCCATCCAGGTTCATGGCTTCAACACAGCCAAGCTCTACCATTATTTTAGCCATTTGTGGCAGGGTAGCACCCTCTGCTAATCCTTTCATCCTTCCCTGAATGGCCAAAATAATCATGGTTCCGTCCCTAGTATAGCCGATAGCCGTTCTGGGATGTTTGTCTGCAATCGCTTTTCCAGCAAACTTCTTTTCTTCATTGTTCGATATGTTTACCTGACCTTCTTGTACAAGAACAGGACCACCACCAAAAGCATTTTTCACTTTCCATGGTTTCAATCCTGATAGGCTAGGATGATTGATGTTTAATCTTCTTGTAGAATCAATCATGGGCGTATATACTGACTGCATCACAAAGGGTACAGCCATACCAGAGTCATTATAATTGAATGCAATATCCATTTTTCCGTTTTTGAAAATACCAAATGCACTGCCCAGGGTATGCACATAGGTCATGGTGTCTTTACCTTTTCTGGAAACTGCAGGAGTATCATATCCAACCATTTTGCTATTCTGGACAATCAGGTTAACATTCCTGTTCTGAACAAATTCAAAAAAAGAGCAATTGACCACAACTGCTGGTTGATCATTGCGGCTAAAATACTGGCTGGGTGTCAGGCGTCTGCGGGAGGAAGTATCGACAAAAAATTGTTTCGCATGATCCTTGGCCATGATGGTTGCGATATACATAATGGATGGTGATCCGTCCAATAACTCATCAGACTTCAAAACTCTGATGCTCGTCGGAAGCTTTCCAAACTCATTGGATACATCTTTCCAATTGGTTTGCCCGTTGACAATTGAAGATGCCAGCAAACAAACCATTAGGATGTATCGGGATATTGAGCATGATGAGGAGGACTGACTAATCTTTAATCCCATCATATTAATTCTGAACAAAATACTATTTAACATAATATAAATTATAAGTGATTAATATAAAGAATTTTGAAGTTTAACTTCTTGATATTTTAAATAAACAATCATCCAAAGTATATAAACTTTGGAGTAAATTGAGGGATAAAAATAAAGAATGATTCGTAGAGCGTTCCTGAAAAATTCATTGCTGAGTTTACCGGTGATTTCATCAGTAACACCTGACCATTCACAAACAAAAAAACCTACAAAACCAATTATCATTTCTACCTGGGATTTTGGTCGTGCTGCCAATGCTGAAGGTTGGAAAGTTTTAGCGGCCAATGGTCGAGCATTGGATGCCATTGAAAAAGGTGCCCGTGTCACAGAGGCCGATGAAAGCAACAAAACCGTTGGTTATGGCGGATATCCTGATCGAGATGGCCGTGTTACCCTGGATGCCTGCATCATGGATGAAAAAGGAAATTGTGGTTCGGTAATGTGTCTAGAGTATATCAAACATCCCATTTCGGTAGCCCGAATGGTTATGGAAAAGACTCCCCATGTCATCTTGGTTGGAGACGGAGCCCTTCAATTTGCCCTAGCGAACGGCTTTAAAAAAGAAAACCTGCTTACGCCAGACAGCGAAGAAGCATGGAAAAACTGGCTAAAAAAAGCAAACTATGAGCCGTTGATGAACATTGAGAACAAACAGTACCAGCAACAACCTGATACAGGCATGTTCCCCGGCAGTATTGACAACCACGATACCATTGGTATGTTGGCCTTGGATGCACATGGTAACCTGAGCGGCGGATGCACCACAAGTGGAATGGCCTTCAAAATGCACGGCCGCGTTGGAGACTCTCCTGTGATCGGTGCCGGGCTTTTTGTAGACGGAGAAATTGGTGCAGCTACCTCTACCGGCGTTGGAGAAGAAGTCATCAGATGCGTTGGTTCTCATTTAGTTGTAGAATATATGCGTCAGGGAAATTCACCCAGGGAGGCCTGTAAAAAAGTCGTAGAAAGAATTGCCAAGAGAGATCCCGAAAAGGCAAAAAAAATACAAATTGGCTTTCTTGCTATAGACAAAGAAGGGAATTATGGTGCGTATGCCCTCCAAAAAGGATTCTCTTATGCGGTAAAATCTGCCAACGAAGAGATCGTTATTCCTGGTGAAAGCTATTTTAACTGAGATGAAATTTGAATTAGAAGTCATAGCATTTGATATATTATCCTGCCAATTGGCAGCTGATAATGGCGCAGACAGGATAGAACTGTGTGCAAATCCTCACGAAGGGGGCACTACCCCATCATATGGCATGATGAAAGCTGCCAGGAAATCAACTCAGATTCAGATATTTCCCATCATTCGGCCACGTGGTGGAGACTTTTTATATTCAGATGCAGAATTTGAAGTCATGAAGGATGACATTAAGGCTGCACAAGATATTGGTTGTGAAGGAATTGTAATTGGTATTTTAAATGAAGATGGGATCGTTGACATGGAGAGAAACCAAGAGTTGGTAGAGTTAGCCAATGGTTTAGACGTAACTTTTCATCGTGCCTTCGACAGGGTAAAAGATCCTATATCATCACTTGAGCAAATTATTGCAATCGGTTGTAAAAGAATACTTTCGAGTGGTTTATGTCCTACTGCAACTGAAGGAAGATCGATGCTGAAAACGCTTGTTATAAAAGCAGATGGGAGAATCAAGATCATGCCGGGCTCAGGCGTAAGGGCAGACAATATTGTTCAGCTTGCCAAGGATACTGGGTCTACCAGTTTCCATAGTTCTGCACGTAAAACAATTGTAAGCCAAATGCAGTACATTAATCCCAGCATGAAAGAAAGCCTGGTTCAGGTTTCACTGGATGGTACTGAAGTAAAAAACCTCAAGAATAATCTTATCTCATATTTTCATTCAAAGAATTGACATGCCTTCAACATTAAAATCTCCGCTATTCATAACCATCCTTGGCCTGACCCTTGGAATCAGCGCTTATTTTACTTTCTTTACGGATGATCCAGTTGATTATAATGCCGAAATCAAACCCATCATCAACCAGAAATGTATTTCCTGCCATGGTGGGGTGAAGAAAAAAGGAGGTTTTAGCTTGCTTTTTAGGGATGAGGCACTCTCTCCCACTGCTTCTGGAAAACCGGCGATCATACCAGGTGATGCAAAAAACAGCGACATGATCAAGCGTTTGCACCACAAGGATCTTGAAGAAAGAATGCCCTACAAAGAAGAACCTCTTTCAAAACAGGAAATCGAACTGCTCACCCGATGGATTGATGAAGGAGCCAAATTCGAAACCCATTGGGCGTATAAACCAGTTCAGGAACAAAAGATTCCAAGCGGTGGATTCTTTTCTTTTTTTGACAATGACAACAAGAATGATATTGATAATTTTGTTGATGAAAAACTAAAAGAACAGGGTTTATCACGTTCTGATATCGCTGATAAACAATCACTTCTGAGAAGAGCCTCACTTGATATCATAGGCATACCTGCTCCAGATAGCATTGCCAAAAAATACCTTTCCGACCCATCTGAGAAGGCTTACGAGCAATTGATTGATGATCTTCTTGCTTCACAATATTATGGCGAGCGTTGGACAGCCTTGTGGATGGACCTCTCCCGGTATGCTGATACAAAAGGCTATGAGAGGGATTATATCAGGTCTATTTGGAGGTATCGCGACTGGTTGATCAAATCATTCAACCAGGATAAATCCTATGACCAGTTCCTAACAGAACAACTTGCGGGAGACCTAATGCCCAATGCTACCGATGAACAATTCATCGCAACCGCTTTTCACCGCAATACCATGACCAATGATGAAGGTGGCACAGATAACGAAGAATTTCGGACTGCTGCCATCATTGACAGGGTCAATACGACATGGGAGACCCTGATGGGAACCAGCTTTGCATGTGTCCAGTGCCATAGCCATCCTTATGATCCCATTAAGCATGAAGAATATTACAAATTCATGGCTTATTTTAACAATTCCCGGGATGAGGACACCTATGATGATTATCCCTTGTTGAGAGAGTTTCGCAACAAAAGTATCGGTCAATATGATTCAGTGATGACCTGGATAAATCTTTACGGAAACAATGACCTAAAATCATACTATTCAAGGTTGCTCAAAACAGGGCAGCAGTGTATCAACAGTTTGGTGGCTGATTCTATGGTCAATTCAGCCCTGGCCGACACCAAATTTCTCATGCTGCGCAAATCATCTTGGGCCAGGATTAAAGCCATCAGCCTTACCAATAAGTCAAGCCTTCTCATGCGGTATACTTCTGGTAATGACAATGGATTATTGACAATCAGGTTGGATTCCGTCAATGCCAAACCTTATCTGAAAATCAAAGTAGACAAGGTTAAAGGTGGCTGGAATTTACTTGAAATTGATCTTCCGCCTGGTTCAAATGGTGTCCATGACCTTTACCTTAACTATGAGAACAGCAAGCTGAAGTCAAAGGACGACAATGGTATGCGCTTTGACTGGCTCGCGTTTACCCCTTCTTTTCCTGGAAAGGATCAAAAAGATTTTAAAACATACCATGATCTGTTTATCCAGACCTTGAATCGACCGGATGCGGAATTCACACCCATTATGCTCGACAATCCTGCCGACATGAAGCGAAAAACCTATGTTTTTGAAAGGGGTAACTGGTTGCTCAAGACAAAACAAGTTGAAGCAGGATTGCCTGAATTGTTTATCAATGATAAAGACATCAAGTTAAGAAATAGACTAGGATTGGCCCAGTGGATGACATCAAAAACCAATCCCCTTACATCCAGAACCATGGTCAACAGGTTATGGGAACAGTTGTTTGGTCAAGGATTGGTAGAAACCTTGGAAGACTTGGGATCTCAGGGAGCCAACCCGACACATCCAGAGCTGCTGGATTATTTGGCCTATCAATTCATGCATGAAGACAATTGGAGCATTAAAAAAACATTGAAAAGGATGGTGATGTCTGCCACCTACCGTCAATCTTCTAAAACAACTGACAAGGCCAAAGAAAAAGATCCGCTTAACAAATATTATTCTCATGCTCCCAGGGTAAGGCTGAGTGCCGAGCAAGTAAGGGATCAGGCACTGGCCATTTGTGGTGCCCTCAGCAATAAAATGTATGGGCCTAGTGTCATGCCTTATCAGCCTGAGGGCATCTGGCGATCCCCCTATGATGGCCGGAAATGGAAGCAGAGTGACGGAGAAGACCAATACCGACGGGCCATTTATACCTATTGGAAACGAACCAGTCCATACCCTTCCATGATTAGTTTTGACGGATCAGCCAGAGAAGTATGTGCAACCAGGCGCATCAGAACAAACACTCCTTTGCAGGCCCTGACCTTGCTCAACGATTCAACCTATTGGGATCTCTCCGTCAAACTTGCCCAAAACCTGCTCCAGGATAAAACACTATCCCTTGAGCAGAAAATTGGGAAAGGATATGCTTTGGCAACCGGACATCCCATCAACGAACAAAAAAACAAGGCCTTTCAACTGCTATATGCCTCCAGTTACCAAAAACTGGAAAAGGATAAAGAAAAGATACTGGGAATGTTATCAGATTCTGTATATAGAAAACAAGGCAAGGAATTGGCAGCTTTTGCTGTCGTCACCAATGCGATATTGAACCTGGATGAAGTAATCACCAAGAATTAGATCAACCACAATGGCAAAAGAAAAAATTCAACTCGAAGCACAAAGAACTGCCCTATCCTACCAAACACGAAGGCATTTTTTGGGGAAATGCAGAACTGGCATGGGAATGATGGCATTAGGTTCTGTATTGGACAGCTGCAACATGTTCTCTGGCAACAATGCAGATGGCTCACTGGTAAGCAATCCCCTCTCTCCCCGCTCTCCTCATTTTCAGGGAACAGCAAAATCAGTGATTTTCCTCCATATGGCAGGTGCACCATCACAACTGGAGATGTTTGACTACAAGCCAGAATTACAAAAAATGGATGGTCTGGATTGTCCCGACTCTTTTATTCAGGGAAAGAAATTTGCCTTCATCCGTGGCGTTCCCAAATTATTGGGTCCTCAGGCCAACTTCAAACAATATGGACAAAGTGGTTTGTGGTTGTCCGACAACCTCCCCCATTTTCAACAAGTCATTGATGACGTTACCATCCTGAAGGCCGTCAATACTGATCAATTCAACCATGCCCCGGCACAATTGCTCATGCATTGTGGAACCCCAAGATTGGGCAGACCCAGCATGGGATCATGGGTAACCTATGGACTCGGATCAGAAAACAGCAACTTGCCAGGCTTTGTGGTACTCACCTCTGGAGGTAGAAATCCTGATGCAGGAAAAAGCATCTGGGGAAGTGGCTTCCTGCCATCCGTCTATCAGGGTGTGCAATGTCGATCTGAGGGTGATCCCGTACTATTCCTGGAAGATCCCAACGGCTTTGATCGTGATATGCGCAAAGCTTCTATCGAAGCCATCAACAATGTCAACGAACTATCCTATAAAGAATACAAGGATCCTGAAATTTTAGCGAGGATTTCTCAATATGAAATGGCATTCAAAATGCAGATTGCTGTACCAGATGTCATGAGCATCGCTGATGAGCCAGCATACATACACGAAATGTATGGCACAAAACCTGGAGAGGAATCCTTTGCCAACAATGCCCTGCTGGCCAGAAAACTGGTTGAGAAAGGGGTTCGATTCGTGCAATTGTTTGATTGGGGATGGGATAGCCATGGCACTGGTGAAGACACTGCGCTTGACAAAGGTTTCATTGGCAAATGTTTGCAGACTGACAAAGCCGTTTCAGCATTACTGCTGGATTTGAAGCAAAGGGGTTTGCTCGAAGAGACGCTCGTGGTTTGGGGTGGAGAGTTTGGCAGAACACCGATGCAGGAAAACAGGGATGGCAAACAAAACAGCTTCAAAGGCAGAGACCATCACTCCGATGCCTTTAGCATGTGGATGGCAGGTGGCGGTATCAAAGGTGGATTCAGCTACGGAGAAACTGATCCAATCGGTTACAATGCCATTGAAGGAAAGGTTTCAGTTTACGATATACAAGCCACCATATTGAAACAACTTGGGTTTGACCATGAGCAATTGACCTATCAATTCCAGGGCAGGCCTTTCAGACTTACAGACGTGTTTGGAAAACCCATAGACCCGATCATAGCATAAATTTAACCATGAGCAACAGAAGAAATTTTCTTAAAACCGGATCGTTGATGGCAGGGTCGTTGCTTTGTGCAGAATTGAATGCGTTTGCAACACCTGCAGTCAAGTTGCCAGCCTCAAGTTTGATCATCATGGCAACCAACTGGGGATTCAAGGGAAATCTTGTTGAATTCTGTGCTGCAGCCAAAAAAGATGGATACGATGGCAT
>JBIIQT010000053.1:0-16484 GCA_044341875.1 Chitinophagaceae bacterium
CGGGTTTCAGAGCAAAAAAAAATCGGCCAACCGTTGAAAGTTGACCGAAATTCGCGTTTGGTAGCCCGTAGGGGAATCGAACCCCTCATTCCTCCGTGAAAGGGAGGCGTCTTAACCGATTGACCAACGGGCCGTTTTCGTTTTAGGAGTGCAAAGATAAGTTCTTATGCAATTATGACAAAAAAAAATGAATAGTTCTTACCTTTGCAACTCAAATAAGTCTAAAAGCAACCAACATGAGCACAGTAAAAGTAGCAATCAATGGATTTGGAAGGATAGGACGCCTTGTTTACCGTCAGATCTTCAATATGGAAGGCATTGATATCGTTGCCATCAACGATCTTACCAGCCCAAAGGTTTTGGCCCATCTCCTTAAATACGATACTGCTCAGGGACGCTTTGAGCAGGACGTTCAGTCAACAGACAACTCAATCGTTGTAAACGGTCATGAGGTAAAAATATATGCACAAAGAGACCCAGCCCAAATTCCATGGGCATCCCATGAAGTGGATGTTGTATTGGAATGTACCGGCTTCTTCACCGACAAGGACAAAGCTGCAGCCCACATCACTGCCGGCGCGAAAAAAGTTGTGATCTCAGCACCGGCCACAGGAGATTTGAAGACCATCGTCTTCAATACCAACCATGAAATCCTGGATGGTTCTGAAACCATCATCAGCTGTGCATCTTGTACCACGAACTGTCTGGCTCCTATGGCCAAGGTTTTGGAAGAACAATTCGGTATCCTGACTGGTCTCATGACCACTGTCCATGCCTATACCAATGATCAAAATACACAGGATGCTCCTCATCCAAAGAATGATCTCCGCAGGGCACGTGCCGCAGCGCAGAACATCGTTCCCAACAGTACCGGTGCTGCAAAAGCCATTGGTCTTGTGCTCCCTTCACTGAAAGGAAAGTTGGACGGTACTGCACAGCGTGTTCCTACCCTCACTGGTTCATTGACTGAGTTGACTGTATTGTTGGCTAAAAAGACCACTACAGAAGAAATCAATGCTGCCATGAAAGCTGCTGCCAACGAAAGCTATGGCTACACTGAAGATGAAATCGTATCTGGTGATGTTGTTGGTATCCGTTTTGGTTCTTTATTTGATGCCACACAGACCAAGGTACAAACCGTTGGAGATCATCAAATGGTGAGAACCGTGAGTTGGTATGACAACGAAATGAGCTACGTAAGTCAGCTTGTTCGCACCGTTCATTATTTTGCACAATTGATTTCCAAGTAATTCAACGCAATAGCACAACCCGGCACATCCTGCCGGGTTTCTTTTTTAAAACAGCTACTTCATGAGCAAATTCAATCAGTTTAATTTTGGAGGGAAGAAAGCCCTTGTCCGCGTTGACTTCAACGTTCCCCTCAATGAAAACTTCCAGATCACGGATGATACCCGTATGCGTGCGGCCGTACCAACCATTCAAAAGGTATTACAGGACGGCGGATCCGTGATTTTAATGAGCCATTTTGGAAGACCCAAAGACGGCCCAGATAAAAAATACTCACTGATTCATCTGGTGGCGCATTTACAAAAACTTTTGGGAGACGAACCAGAGGTGTTTTTTGCAGCCGATTGCATAGGAGAAGCTGCAACAAATGCCGCGACCTTGCTCCAAAAAGGTGATGTATTGTTGCTGGAAAATCTCCGCTTTCACAAGGAAGAGGAAAAGGGAGACATGGGATTTGCTGAACAGCTGAGCAAGTTGGGAGATGTGTACATCAATGATGCCTTCGGTACCGCACACAGGGCACACGCCTCTACCGCCATTGTTGCAGACTTTTTTGATGCAGACAAGAAAATGTTTGGTTTGCTCATGGAAGGCGAAGTTTCCAGTGCGGAAAAAGTATTGCTGCAATCAGAAAAGCCCTTCACGGCCATCATCGGTGGTGCCAAGGTTTCAGATAAAATTCTGATCATCGAAAATTTGCTTGAAAAAGCCACCGACATCATCATCGGTGGAGGAATGGCCTACACCTTCTGGAAAGCACAAGGAAAAGAAATTGGTAACTCCCTTTGTGAGGACGACCGCCTCAGCCTGGCTTCAGCCCTTCTTGAAAAAGCCAAAGCCAAGGGAGTGAACATTCATTTGCCAATCGACAGCACCATCGCAGACAAGTTTGCGGCAGATGCCAATACCTCCAACTGCAACAGTGGTGAAATCCCTGCAGGTTGGATGGGCCTTGACATCGGCACCCAAGCCAGGATAGATTTCAGTGAGGTAATCCTGCGAAGCAAGACCATCTTATGGAATGGCCCGATGGGCGTCTTTGAAATGGAGAAATTCCAGGCCGGCACCAAAACAATAGCTGAGGCAGTGGCTGCCGCTACACAAAAAGGGGCATTCTCCCTTGTGGGCGGTGGAGACAGTGTTGCAGCGGTCAACCAATTCGGTTTCAACGACAAGGTAAGCTATGTATCCACTGGTGGTGGAGCCATGCTGGAATTTTTTGAAGGAAAGGAATTGCCCGGTATTGCCGCCATCAATAAATGAGCTTTTAATAGAAATTGGCAAAATGGCATGCAACCTTTTATACAATTCAGCTATCTTTAAGCATTAACCTAATTTAAAATAAAAATGAGCACGCGTAACATTGTTCTTATCGTCATCGGAGGTCTTATTCTTTTACTGGGTGGTTGTGGCTGTAGTGGCTATAACGGACTTGTTCAAATGGACCAGAATGTAAAAGGCAAGTGGGCCAACGTAGAAAGTGATTATCAAAGAAGATCTGACCTGATTCCCAATTTGGTGAATACCGTTAAAGGAGCAGCAGATTTTGAGAAAAGTACCCTGGAAGCTGTTGTGAATGCTAGGGCACAAGCTACCCAAACCAAAATCGACGTAACCAACCTCAGTCCTGAAAAAGTTGCAGAATTCCAAAAGGCCCAAAGTCAGTTGAGTGGCGCGATTGGAAGGTTGTTGGTCACCATGGAAAAATATCCTGAACTGAAAGCTACAGATGCCTTCAGGGATCTTCAGGCCCAACTGGAAGGAACCGAAAACCGCATCAAGGTTTCAAGAAATGATTTCAACAGTGCAGTACAGGAGTACAATACCAGTGTGAAGAAATTCCCGATGGTATTGTTCAGCGGCATGTTTGGATTCAAAGAAAAAGGATTCTTTGCTGCAGAGGCAGGCGCAGAAAAAGCCCCTACAGTTGATTTTAACAAATAAGATGTTGAACCTTCTGAATATATTCTCAGCAAAACAAAAAGCTTTTTTCTCCAAGGAAGAAGAGGAACGGATGGTGGAAGCCATCCGTTCTGCTGAAATGCAAACCAGCGGAGAAATCAGGCTATATGTGGAAAGTCATTGTAAAATGGTTAACCCATTGGACAGGGCCAAGGAACTGTTCATCCAACTCGAGATGGAAAAGACCCAGGACAGGAATGCCGTACTGCTTTATTTTGCCATGAATGACAGGCAACTGGCCATTCTGGGTGATGAAGGCATTCATGCACGCCTTGGACAGGAATTTTGGAACAACGAAATAAAAACAATCATCGCTGAGTTCAAACAGCACCATTTTGTAGATGGCATTTGCCATATGATTGAAGATGTTGGCAATGCCCTAAAACTTAATTTCCCTTATACCAGTGATGATAAAAACGAGCTGTCCAATGGGATAGTATTTGGCAAATGATAAAAAGATTTCTCCTCCTCCTCCTCACCATAACATTCATATCTGCAAATGCGCAGATTGAAAAGGAACTGCCAGCAAAACCTGTGCCCGCTAAATTGGTGGTCGATTATACCAATACGCTTGCTCCAGACCAGAAAGCAGCACTTGAGCAAAAACTGGTTGCATTTGATGATTCCACATCAACGCAGATTGCTGTTGTATTGGTTGAAACAACCGGAGACAGGGATATTGCAGATTATGCAGTAGCATTGGGCAGGGCTTGGGGAATTGGGAACAAGGAATTCAACAATGGCATCTTGTTGCTGGTGGCAAAAAATGACAGAAAAATCTGGATTGCTACCGGTTATGGATTGGAGGGTGCATTGCCCGATATCCTCGCAAAGAGAATCATAGAAAACGAGATAAAGCCCAATTTCAAGGGCAGTGATTTTTACCGGGGCTTAGACGAAGGTACTGATGCCATCATCTCCGCAACCAAAGGAGAGTACGACGCTCCAGACAATTATGGAAGAAGAAAAGGCGGTGATAAAAGGAGTGTTCCTGGAATCTTCATCATCCTGATCGTAGTTGTCCTTCTCAGTATTTTCCGCAGGCGCGGTGGCGGCGGCGGAGCAGGTGGATTACTGTTCTTCCCCATGGGTGGCCTTGGCCATGGCGGCGGAAGCAGCAGCGGCAGCAGTGGATTTGGCGGATTCGGCGGAGGCAGCTTCGGTGGTGGTGGTGCAGGCGGAGATTGGTAAATCCGCTCAACAACTTTGACATCCTGAAATGGTCATTCAATTTAACCCAACCCCAACTCCTGGTGCAACTCAGGAATCTCAATATCGGTAAATCCTTTTCGGAGCAGTCTTTCGCGAAAATCAATTTGCACATCGTATTCTCCATGAACAAGGAAAAGCTTTCTCACTTTTGAAATATCCTGGCAAGACAGGAATTGTGACAAATCTTCATAATCACCATGCGCACTCATGCTTCTGATGCTTCCAATCTCTGCATGAATCTCATGTAGCACACCATAAATATTGACTTCCTTTCTTCCAGACTGAAGCCTTGCGCCCAATGAATGGGGTTCACAGTATCCTGTCATCAAGATGCTGTTGCGCGAGTTTTCAATGTTGTTGCTGATATGGTGTTTCACGCGCCCAGCATCTGCCATTCCACTTGCAGAAATAATAACACAAGGCTCGCTACTGAAGTTGAGCAGCTTGGACTCATCAACAGTTTTAATAAATTCCAAACCAGCGAAATTGAAGGGGTCGTCATCATTTTCTAAAACTTTCCGGATTCTGCTGTTGAAGTCTTGGGGATATTTTTTCACAATGGCTGTAGCGTGAACACTGAGCGGACTATCCACATAATAGTTAACCTCTGGCAACCTCCTTTCGAGTTCCAGTTGGTTCAGTGCGTAAAGCAACTCCTGTGTTCGGCCAACACTGAAAGCTGGGATGATGAGTTTGCCTTTCTTTTTGATGCAGGTTTTTTCAATCCACTCCAATAACTTATCTGGTGTAGGCTGGTGCAGGTCGTGCAAAGAATTGCCATAGGTAGATTCAATGATGATAACATCAGCTTGAGAAAATGTAGCGGGAGACTTTAGGATTTCATCCCGATAACGACCAATATCCCCGCTAAAGGTGATCTGTTGCGGCTTCCCTGATGCTATAACACGCAAGTGAACAGCAGCACTGCCAATGATATGGCCCGCATCTGTATATTGTAGCTCAATACCCTCTTCAATGGTAAACCATACCCCATAATCAACTACCCTGAACTGATCCATTGCTTTATGCGCTTCTTCAGTGGTGTACAAGGGTTTCAGTAGGGGTAATCCAGCAGCTTTTCGTTTCTTGTTGGTATACTTGATATCGTCTTCCTGTATTCCTGCTGAATCTTCCAGCAAAACTGCCGTAAGCTCTCGTGTTGCTGGCGTTGCAAAAATCTTGCCGTTGAACCCATCGCTCACCAATTTGGGAATCAGTCCACTATGATCAATATGGGCATGTGAAAGCACCAGGTAGTCCACCTCTTTGGGATCAAAACCCCAATGGCGGTTCAACGCATCTGTTTCCTTGCCCATGCCCTGAAACATGCCACAATCCAAGAGAATCTTTTTACCGGAATCAAGGGTTAGCAGGTGCTTTGAGCCAGTAACACATCTGGCAGCGCCATGGAATGAAATTTTCATATCCTAATCTACGCAAGAATATGATCTGATCAATTGCTTGATCAAAAAAGAAATGCAATCCCTGTGTAAATGCAAATTATTGAATGGTCAACTTGAACATGGAATCAGCACCCAAAAATCCTTCCAATTCATCTCCCACAACACATTCCCCGACACCGGCTGGTGTTCCGGTAAAAATAACATCCCCAATGTTCAGAGAAAAATAATTGGATACATGTGCGATGATCTTGTCAAAACTATGGATCATGTCTTTGGTATGACCAGATTGAACCAATTCCCCATTTTTTTTCATGGAAAAATGCACATTGTTTTTGTCAAAATCTGCAGGGATTGGGCTCCACTTCCCCAGTACTGCTGAATTGTCCCATGCTTTGGCTTTTTCCCAGGGAAGGCCTTTTTTCTTCAATTCGGCCTGAATATCACGGGCGGTAAAATCGATGCCCACTGAAATGGCGTCATAATATTTGCTGGCCGTCCTTTCTTGAATATATTTCCCATTCTTGCATATCCGCAAGACCACCTCACATTCATAGTGCAATTCATTGGTGAATTCAGGATAATAAAACGGACTATTGGATTGAAGCAACGCACTTTTTGGCTTGATGAAAATAACTGGTTCATCAGGCACTTCATTGCCAAGTTCCTTGGCATGCTCTGCATAATTGCGTCCGATACATAAAAATTTCATGTCTTCACTATTTAGGTAAGGTGGATATTCAAGATTGGTCATTGGAACTGGATATTTATAAAGCTTTCCCAAAGATAATGGCTTTGGACTAATTCAAAATTCAAGATGATTGACCGCTGCCATTGTCCTCTCAAGTCCAGTCAACACAAATTCTTCAATGGCCAGGGAAGACCTTTCAAGTTTCAGCGAAACCAGGATCTCTTCTTTCTTGTCCCATTTCCCCAGCACATGCTCCACCTGTCGGCCCCTGGGGAAATCATTCCCTATACCAAACCTTAGTCTGGCATATTGGGTAGTACCCATCAATTCCTGGATGCTTTTGAGCCCATTATGGCCACCATCGCTTCCAGAAGGCTTGATTTTGATCTTGTTGAGCGGGACAGACAACTCATCTACCAACACCAACATGCGGCTGATGTCTATATTTTCCTTTTCCAACCAGTATTTGACGGCTTTCCCACTCAAATTCATGTAGGTAGTGGGCTTGATACAGATAATTTTTTTTCCTTTAAGGCTGATTGCTGACGTATACGCCAAACGATCCATGGAAAATACACCCTTGTGCTTGGCCACAAAATGATCAAGGATATCAAATCCAATATTGTGTCGGGTATGTTCATACTCGAAGCCAATATTGCCAAGGCCCACAATTAAAAATTTATCCATAAAAAAAGCCCCAAGATAGAATCAAGGGGCTGTAAAGAAAAACTTTTAGGCTTATTTTTTTCCTTTTGCAGGAGCCGCTGCTTCTTCTTGCTTCAGCTGACGTGTCATGGTCACTGATGCAATTGGAATACGGGGAGAGTTCATGATCTCCAGGTTTTCAGCAGGGATATCCTGAACACGGATATTTCCATTGAGTTCCAGGTTGGTGAGGTCAACTTCAATGTTCTCCCTAAGGTACTTAGGATAGGTTTTGAGTTTTACAGACTTCAGCCTGATTTCAAGCTTTCCACCCGCTTTCACACCAGCAGCAGTACCGGTAAATTTCAAGGGAATGGTTGCGCTAACCTTCTTGCCTTCTACAAGCTCAAGCAGGTCAAGATGCGTGAGTTTGTCTGATACCTTGTTAAATTGCAAGTCTTTCAAAATGCAAGTGTAAGATTTGCCATCAACCTTCATTTCCACGAGCTGGAAATCTGGAGTGTAGATGAATGGCTTCAGGGCAAGTGATTTGACTGCAAAGTTAACCTCTTGTGCACCCCCGTAAATTACACCAGGTACCAGGTCTTGAGAGCGTAACCGGCGGGTGGCTGTTTTGCCAGTTTCGGTCCTCAATTGTCCTTCGATTGTAATCGTCTTCATTGTATTGTGTTTAAAAAATGACTGTTTTGTGAGCCTTATTTATTCTTCTGTTGTGAATGAATGAATAAGCTGGTTATGCTCTGGTTTTCATAGGCGTTCTTGATGGCAGATGCAAACAAGGATGAAACACTCAATACTTTTAACTTGGATGATGTTCCACGCAAAGGTATTGTATCACAAACCACCAATTCTTCCAACACACTGTTCTCAATATTGGTGTAGGCATTGCCACTCAAGACTGGATGTGTGCACAAGGCTCTCACACTCCTAGCACCCTTGTCTTTCAACAATTTGGCTGCTTTGGTAAGTGTTCCAGCGGTGTCACAGATATCGTCAATCAAAACCACATCCCTATTCGCCACTTCCCCTATCACCACCATGCTTGCTATCTCATTTGCACGCTTCCTGTGCTTATCGCAGATCACCATTTCGACGTTGAAATAGCTTGCCATCTCACGAATCCTATTGGCACTTCCCACGTCGGGGGCGGCAAAGGTAAGGTTTTCAAGCTGAAGATCGCGTATATAAGGGATAAAAATTGCTGAGCTGTCCAGGTGATCTACTGGAATATCAAAGTACCCCTGGATCTGCGGCGCATGCAAATCCATGGTAATTACCCGGTCTGCGCCGGCTGCCGTGAGGATATTGGCCACCATTTTTGACCCGATAGCCACCCTTGGCTTGTCCTTTCGGTCCTGCCTTGCATATCCATAATACGGCATGACGGCAATGATCTTATACGCAGAAGCACGCTTCGCTGCATCGATCATTAACAGCAATTCAAGGAGATTATCCCCCGGTGCAAACGTGCTTTGCACGAGGAAAACATAATCACCTCTTATACTTTCGAGGAAAATTGGCTGGATTTCACCGTCACTGAACTTCTGGATGCTGATTTTGCCAAGAGTGCCCCCATTGGCGGCAGCGATTTTTTCTGCCAGGTATTCAGAACTTGTTCCGGAAAAAATCTTACAAGAGGGTCCAACACGCTGCATAAATAAAATTTATATGCAAAGATAAGACAATGATTACTGCCTTTAGACGATCATGAAGAGATGTTAGAGGATTGTGGAAAATGATAAAAAATAAAAAAATGAAACAAATCAAACATTGGCCAAGTGAAGACCGACCAAGAGAGAAATTGAGGAGTAAAGGAGCTGCACAACTCACAGAGGCTGAACTGCTGACCATTCTGATCCAGAACGGCACAAAAGAAAAATCCGCCATGGAACTGGCCCAGGAACTGGTTGACAGGAGTGGTCACAGACTTGCCGACCTCGCGAGGATGTCAACCAGGGAACTGATGAAAACCAAAGGAATCGGTATGGCAAAAGCCATTGCCATCCAGGCCGCCATGGAGCTGGGAAGGAGGCGAATGGGGGCCGAAAACCTGAAATCAACAGTGGTGACAGGAAGTGCTTCGGTAGCAAAATATCTACAGGCAAAACTGATGGATCTTCCGCACGAGGTATTTGCCGTACTTTTTTTGAACAGGGCCAACAGGATCAGGCATTTTGAGATCATCAGTTCTGGAGGAATGACCGGCACCGTTGCCGACCCCAGGATCATCCTCAAAAAAGCCCTGGAAGAAGATGCTGTAAGCATCATCCTTTGCCACAACCACCCTTCCGGTAACCTCAGGCCCTCGAGGGCGGATGAGGAACTGACCATGAAGATTCGGCATGCCGCAAGGTACTTTGATATACAGGTACTTGACCATATCATTGTGAGCACGGAGGGGTACTATAGCTTTGCGGATGAGGGGGCGTTGTGAATGAAGGTTGAGAGAGGTTGAGGAATGGTTTGCAATGTTGTTGTAACTTGTGATGTATTAACCTTAGGGACATTTAGAATCTATACAATTTATACCATGTACTCAGAAACCATCAACCCACAAATCTTCATCGACAACAGAAAACGTTTTGTTGCCCAAATGGAGAAAAATAGCATCGCCATTTTCAACAGCAATGATGAGATTCCCAGCAATGGGGATGCATTGTATCCATTCAAGCAAAATACAGACCTCTATTGGCTTACAGGCATCAAGCAGGAAGATACCATGCTGATCCTGTTTCCTGGAAATCCTGACAAAAAATACAGGGAAGTGCTTGTGCTGGTGAGGCCCAACGAACTGAAAGAAAAATGGGATGGGAAAAGACACCGTGCTGCTGAGGCCACTGCCTTCTCAGGAATTGAAACCATCGTTTGGCTGGACACCTTGGATGGCCTACTCCAACCCATGATTCACCTGGCAGACCATATCTACCTGAATACGAACGAAAATGACAGAAAGGCCAACCTGCTGGCTGTACGCGACTACCGTTTTGCACAGGAAATGCGCAACCGCTACCCTTTGCACAACTTCAAGAGGGCCGCAAAAATCATGCGTGACCTGAGGGCTATTAAATCACCCCTTGAAGTCGAAGTGTTACAGCAAGCCATCGACATCACAGAAAAAACATTCAGGAGGCTGTTGAAATTCATCAAGCCTGGCGTTTGGGAAAACCAGATCGAAGCTGAAATTTACCATGAGTTCTTGTCCAACCGTTCAGCAGGTCCGGCATATACGTCAATCCTTGCAAGCGGCGACAGGGCGCGCACACTGCATTATATTGCCAACAACCAGCAATGCAAGGATGGTGAATTGGTATTGATGGATTTTGGTGCAGAGTATGGTGGATATTGCGCTGACCTAACGAGGACGGTGCCTGTCAATGGGAAATTTACAAAAAGACAAAAAGAAGTTTACAATGCCTGCCTACATTTACATGATTATGCCAAAAGCCTTTTGAAACCTGGCATCACCATACTTCAATATACTGACAAGGTTGGTGATGAAGCCAGCAAGACCTTCCTTAAAATTGGTCTGATCAGCAAGGCTGACATCAAGAACGAAACACCAGACAACCGCGCCTATAGAAAATATCTTTACCATGGCATCTCGCATCACTTGGGTATTGATGTGCATGATCTTGGTACCAAAACAGAACCCATCAAGGCTGGCATGGTGTTTACCGTTGAGCCTGGGATTTATATTGAAGAAGAGCAGATGGGGGTGAGAATTGAGAACAATCTCTGGATCACCAAAACCGGTAACAAGGACCTCTTCAAAAACATTCCCATCAAGGCGGAAGAAATAGAAAGTTTGATGAAAGGAAAATAAAAAAATCCCCCCCTCAGCCCAAGCCTTACCAACCCAACAACCAGCATGAAACAAATCCCCAATATATTCACCTTGCTGAACCTCGTGGCAGGATTCATTGCCATCATTCTCACCTTACAAACGGGAGAAACCATCCTTAATCTTCAGGGGGGAGAGTGGAAAATATACCTGCCCGAGAAAATATGGTGGGCCTCCATTTTTTTAGGGTTGGCTGCTGTGATAGACTTCCTGGATGGCTTTGTTGCAAGGCTTTTCAAGGCCACTTCAGAAATGGGAAAACAACTGGATTCTTTGGCAGATGTGGTTTCTTTTGGTGTGGCACCAGGCCTGATCCTGTTTCAAATGTTGCGGATCTCTTTTGCTCAGCAACCAGACGGATTGGAAACCCCAGTCTACTGGCTGATGCCCTGCGTCCTTTTCCCCATGGCAGCGGCATGGAGGCTGGCGAGGTTCAATCTTGACACCACTCAGAGAAATCATTTCGAGGGACTTCCAACACCAGCGGCAGGATTATTGGTAGCTTCATTTCCACTGTTGCTTTTGTACAACCCGTTGGGCATCCAACCCATTTTGCTCAACCAATGGGTGCTTTATACCATTTGTTTGGTCATCCCTTGGCTGATGGTCTCTAAGCTGACCCTGCTCAACCTAAAATTCAAATCCTTTTCTTTCACTGACAACAAACCAAGGTATATCCTGCTGGCCGTTTCAGTAATTTGCATCGCCTTGTTGGGATGGCTTTCCATTCCTGCCATTTTCATCACCTATATTCTAGTATCTTTGCTTTTCAAAAATCAGATCAAATGACCTATACTATTGCGATCAATGTAATGCCCCTGAATGACCTGCTGGATCCCCAAGGAAAAGCTGTTTTGGGTGGCTTGCACAATCTTGGATTGAATAATGTACAAGATGTGAGAATTGGAAAAAGAATCACACTGCAAGTAGAGGCAGCAGACGAGGCTTCTGCGATACAACTTGCTGAGGAAGCAGCTACTAAACTACTGGCCAACCAGGTGATGGAGCATTTTGAGATCAGCATTCTCTAGGAGACCGGTTACGCCGCACCACAATAAAAGACCCATATGCTGTATATCGTTCCCACTCCGATAGGTAATCTTGCAGACATGACCTATCGGGCAGTCACTGTGCTGAATGAGGTGGACACGATTCTTGCAGAAGACACCCGCACTTCAGGTGTCTTGCTCAAACATTATGGCATTAGCAAGGGGATGCTCCCCTATCATCAACACAACGAACACAAGATTACGCAAAGGCTTGTGGAAGAGATGCTGGCAGGTAAAACCATGGCACTGCTCACCGATGCCGGAACACCTGGCATTTCAGACCCTGCTTTTTACATTGTTCGGGAATGCATCCAAAACAAGATCAGGGTTGAATGCCTTCCTGGAGCTACTGCTTTTGTACCAGCCCTGGTCAACAGCGGACTTCCAACAGATAGTTTTTGTTTTGAGGGATTTCTACCATTAAAAAAAGGACGCCATACCCTGCTTTCGGCATTGGCCAATGAAACAAGGACCATTGTCCTCTATGAATCCCCGGTAAGGCTTGTTAAAACACTGAAGCAACTGGGAGAATATTTTGGAGAAGATCGCCAATGCTCAGTTTCAAGAGAACTTAGTAAAAAATTTGAAGAAAACTTCAGGGGAACAATCAAAGAAGTGCATGACCATTTCGAAGCGAAAAGTGTAAGGGGTGAAATTGTGATTGTCATCGCAGGCAAAGCGGTCTCAAAAAAGTCAAAAAAATCAGACATAGCAGATGCTGAATCTGAGGATTGGGTGAACGACTCAGATAACGCCTAACTAAAATTTATTGCTTTGTCATGAACTTCCAAACCACTTCATCCTTGTAAGAGAAAACCTTCTCCGTTGAACTCCTGATCAGGTTCCCTTTCAGCTCACCTTTTTCATTCTTACTGACAACCAACTTCGATTTGGAATTCATCCCTTTTTCATAATCAAAGGAAACGCCATCATCATCATACAGCTCAGCACTGGCGGGCATCTTCCCATAATGCCTGATTTCCAAAGCCAGCTTTTCACCTGGAGCAGGGGCATGAAAATGGGGAGGTACCATGGGTATGATTCCTCCATCACGAACAAACAAGGGGATTTTTTCCAGCGATGCAGTGATAACCAATGACTGGTTTTCAGCTACATATTCTCCTGTATAAAAATCATACCATTTCCCTTCAGGAAAATAAACTGTCCTGGTCTTTTCGCCTGCAAACATGGGAGCCACCAATACATGATCACCCATCATGTATTGATCCTTGGTGGAGAACCTAAATCCATCAACCAATTGCATGGCGCGGAATGGGGGCTTGCCTTCAAAATGATATTGGGCAAAACAATTGTAGATATAGGGTAGCAATTGCATTCTCAATTGAGCAACATCCTGAACAGCTTTCTCTACTTCCGGGAAAGACCATGGCTTGGTGCCATCAGCCCATGCATTCAACATGGCCATGGGGGAAAAGCAGACAGATTGAATTCTCCTCACCCACTCCTCCGCCGTCTTCGAAGCCCTTACTTCAGGCGTCCATAAAACACCCGCGAAACTGCTGTTCACAAGAGCAGTAATAAAATCCTTGTGGTCGTAATAATCATTATAAATGACATAAGGCATTCCGCTTGCACCTGCATTGGATGCACGTGTAAGTCCAAACGTTCTTTTGTTCATTTCCTTGAACCAGCCTGCGGTCATTTGCTGCATTTTCAACCCATAGACTTGACGCATTTGCTCAGCAGAAAAACCAGAGGGGAAACTGGCAACATCGGGCCAAAGCCAACTGTCATATCCGTCGGTCTCATCCATTTTATATCCACTTACACCCAACTGCAGGTGCTGCTTGAAAAAATGCTCTTTCAGGATTTGCTGGGTCTTGGGGATTGTTATGTCTGGTACAATTCCATTCCATACGGTATGCGAGCCGGACAATGGTTTAAGTTTCGGATAAAGTGTACCCACGGGAGAAACATATGGATTTAGCCAAAGATTGGCACGAATTCCCTGATTCGAGAGAGAATCAATAAAAGCCTGTGGCGCAGGAAACCTTGTCTTGTCCCACTCAAAAGTACAGGGATAGGCCATGCTCTGCCAACCAGGCTCAACACCAATAAAATCAAGGGGGAAGGCATGCTCCTTGAACTCCTGCACCTCTTTTAAAATATCTGTTTGCGAATACAAAGTGGGCACACGTTGCGTAAAACCAAGGCCCCATTTGGGCGGAAGGTATCCACCGCCATTCATGAGGTTATACCGCTGCACAACCTGCATGGGCGTCGGGCCTTCAAACACATAAATGCTTGCCCCATCTGCAGGAACCAATATTTCTACTGCATCGGAATAGGGATGGGCACTCCATTTCTTGTTGGTGTTCCTGTCCATCAATTCAGGAGGATTTTTGGCGTCTGTTCTTACCCCAGTGCCAGCATAAACGGTGATATAACGGGCCGCATCTATCAATACGCCATAACCGTTGGAAGAAACATAAAAAGGTACTGGTGCATGTGTGCGACCATTGTCTTCCCCATCGTAATGGTCAACATGCAGATTAAAAATTTTTCCGCGTTGATTGACATTTTTAAAATTGAGTCCGAAGCCATAGAGCTGCTCTCCTTTTTCCAACGGAAAACGCAGATAGGTCTTGTGATCAACCACAGTCATGCTGATCTCCCCTTGGGGCAGAGGGAAACCACCTTTGGGTAATTTTGCGATTGCCTCCAAATTGGGACGGGCATCTGCAATGGAGAGCAAAGTCATGGCATCGGGCTTACCAATCACTGCTTTCCAGATTCCCGGATGAATCATTTTCCATTCAGGGATGGATTGGGCGCTGGCGTTCAAAACAACGCTCAAAAGCATTGCCAGAAAAGAGATTTTTCTATGGTTCATCGAGTTGATCATTTTATTGCGAAAGGATTAGTAAACGATCAATCAAGGTACTGATTTTACCAATAAAAACACCCTTGGAAATTGGTTATCCAAGGGTGTGATATCACTACCGGGTATGGTAGAATAAAAAAAACTATTTGTAAACGCGGATGTAATCTACTTCAAATGTCGCATTGGTGAATGCTGGATCAACAGGCCCACCAAATCCACCGCCCATGGCTAAATTCACCAGGAAGAAGAAATTCTTGTTGTAGGGAATGGAGGCATTGTTGGCAACGGTATGGAACAATTTACCGTCCACAAAAAATTGCATGGAAGTACTTGTCCAGTCAAATTTGTACAGATGAAATTCTGTGGCGGCATTTTGGATAACGGTTTGCCCTTTGACAGGATTGCCACCAGACCTGCCTGGATAATGCAGGGCTGCAACAATTGTATTTAGCTCTGACCCCCTGTGTTCAAGGATATCAGTTTCGCCACAGGCAGGCCAACCTACTGTGGGTAAATCAAAACCCATCATCCACACTGCAGGCCATGTGCCAACGGCAGCAGGAACCTTGGCCCTGATTTCAACGGTACCATATTTGAATTCATACTTGCCGCGGGTCAACAGGCGTGCAGAAGTATATGCGCTTCCACTGAAGTTCTCTTTGATGGCCTTGATCTTCAAAACTCCGTTTTCTACCACAGCATTTTCCAACCTGTTGGTATAATACTGCAGTTCATTGTTCCCCCATCCGCCTGAACCTGTTCCGATATCATAAATCCACTTTGTAGGATCTGGTGCACCATTTTTATCAAACTCATCAGACCATACAAGGCTTGGAATCGATGGCTTCACTGTAACGGATATGTTTTTCTTTGCTGAAGCGGAAAGTCCTGCACTGTTCTTTGCAGTAACGGTAACGGTATAATCAATGGTTCCCACCGTAGCGTATTTGTAAGTCACTGCACCAGTCGGCACATCCTGTATTTCACCATTTCCAAACTCAAATGAATACGTAACTGCATTGGTAGCGGTAACGGTGAAATCAACATTTCCAGAGCCATCTGAACTAACAGTGGCATTGATCACAATATTGGAAGGTGCAGGATTTTTGGGAGCCTCAGCCTTCTTGCAGGAGGCAAAAACATTAAGAGAAATAATGGCCGCAAAATTCACCAGTAAATACTTCATCATCTATGGTTTTACTTTTAGTTTTTGGTACCATGCCAATCCATCTTTTCCGATGGTGCGGAGATTCATTGTTGTGGCAGTAAGCGAAAGTATCTCATAATTTGTACTTCCCATTCCAATGCAAACAAGACCATTTCCTGGAACTGAGAATTCTATCCTGGTAGAAACCGCAGCTGTACTTGCAGAAGTTGCATTCATGAAGGAAAGCTTCTTAACCCCCTTGGTTACAATCGGGTATTGACCCTCAGCTCCACTGAGTCCATAATATCCAACAGCAGCGCCCAATACAAAAGTATTGCCCTTGTTGTCTACATCCATGGTGATTTGGTTGTTGGCATCTTTGGCAAAAGTGATTTCATCATCATAGAAACCATCAGCAGCCCT
>JBIIQT010000054.1:0-16139 GCA_044341875.1 Chitinophagaceae bacterium
ACCCTGGCATTGAGGGCAAGGGTTGCCATTTTCAAGGAAGACTGGCCAACGGCAGTGGCTGCCTCTACTGAGGTGATCAACTCTGGCAAGTACAGTCTTTACACCTATGGATCAATGGTGCAGGATTTCAGAACGCCCGGCAACAATGAATCCATTTTTGAAGTGACCAACAATACAAACGATAACCCAGGAACAGATTCTTACGCATACCTCTCCAGCCAGGCAGGTTATGGTGAATTGCTGGGTACAAGGACTACCATGAACAGCAGAAGTACGGGAACAACACTTACCACCTTCAGGGCACTTTTCGAAAGCTATACGCCAACAGATGTGAGAAGACAATTTATTGCACTCGGAGACCGCAATTCTATTGGTGGTGAAAGAAATGTACCCCTCTGTTTGAAGTATACCAATATTGTTACCTACCTCGAGAACATCAAGGTAATGCGCATTGCGGAGATGTACCTTTCCCGTGGTGAAGCCCGTGCGAGATTGGCAGTACAGACCAATGATGCCGCCTTATTGACCGCCTCACTGACAGACATCAACCTGATCAGGAAGTCCAGGGATACCGCATCATCCACCAGGCCATTTGCAGCATCACTGCTGGCAACACCACCAACAGGAAGCATCAGGGCAACTGCGCTTCTCGATAGCATCATTGTTGAAAGGAGAAAAGAATTTGCCCTGGAAGGACAAAGGATTTTTGACCTCAACAGGACAAAAACAAACTATGTGAAAATCAACTCTGCAGGAAATGCTGCTTCAAGGTTGATCCAATACACAGCGACAACCAGCAGCTATTATTACAGGACGATTTTGCCGATTCCTGTTACACAGGTGCAGAACAATCCGAAGATGGTACAGAACGAAGGATTCTAAAAAATAAACAGCGTATGGATATGGTCTAGATCTCGTTTTTCAGATCATATTCATACGCTTCTTTTGAAAAGGCAGCATCCATCATGTTCCTGTCAAAAGCCTTTTCCTGATTGGACAGAAATACGGTGGCTACGCCATTTCCAATAAAGTTTGTGATGGCCCTGGCTTCAGACATGAAGCGGTCAACGCCCAATAGCAAAGCCAATCCTTCAACAGGGATTACGTTAACTGCGGCAAGCGTTGAAGCCATTACAATAAAACCACTTCCTGTAACCCCCGCAGCGCCCTTTGAGGTTACCATCAGGATACCGATGATGGTTAGCATTTGCTCCATGCTCAGGTCTACATTGAAAACCTGGGCAAGAAAGATAACTGCCATGGAAAGGTAGATGGTTGTTCCATCCAGGTTGAAAGAATATCCTGCAGGCACCACCAATCCTACTACAGGTTTGGCGCATCCCATTTTTTCCAGCTTTTCCATCAGTGAAGGAAGTGCAGCCTCTGAGGAGGAGGTTCCCAGTACAATGAGCAGTTCTTCCTTGATATAATTGAGAAATTGCAGGATGCTGATCTTGTAGTATTTGAGGATTCCTCCCAGTACCACAAAAATGAAAACGCCCATGGTGATGTAAACCGTCAACATCAATTTACCCAGTGGCATGAGCGTAGCGATTCCGTACTTACCAATGGTAAAAGCCATTCCTCCGAAAGCCCCTATGGGAGCGAAAAGCATCACAATGTGCAGGCCCTTGAAAATATATTTTGAGGCAAATTTCATGGGCTCAATCACCCTTTCTTTTTGGTTGAATTTGCTCAGGAAGATCCCAAAAACAATGGAGAAAATCAGCACCTGTATGGTGAGGTTGTCTTTAAGGAATTTCAGCCATGAAAAGGCCTCAGCACTTTTGGTAAACTTGCTGATGTCTCCACCCTGAATGGCGTTGGTATTTACACCTGCACCCGGTTGAATGAAGTGCGCTACTACAATGCCGATGAGCAATGCGATGGTTGTTACGATTTCAAAATAGAGGATGGCTTTTCCACCAACCCTGCCCACTTTCTTGAGGTCGTTCATGCCGCTGATACCAAGCGAAATGGTCAGAAAAATGATGGGATTGATGAAGAGTTTCACCACATCAATGAAGTATTTCCCCAATGGCTGCATGGCAACACCCTTGTCTGGGAAAAAATGGCCAAGCAATGCGCCAGAACTGATGGCAAGGAGCACCCAGAAAGTAAGGTTGGTAAACAGTTTCTTCACGTTTCGGTTTTTAGTTACCGAATAAAGATAAGCCATGCCGCGCAAGTTTTTAAGCCCATCTTATTATACTTTTGGGAAATGAAAATCTCGGGTTTCACCATCATCCGCAATGCCATCATCAATGATTATCCTGCAGTGGAGGCCATCAGCTCGATCCTTCCTGTTGTGGATGAAATGATTGTTGCCGTTGGAAAGAGTGATGATGATACGGAAGGCCTTATCAGGGGAATTGGTTCAGATAAAATCAGGATTGTACACAGCGAGTGGGACCTTTCAAAGCTCCCCGGTGGCCATGTGATGGCCATTGAAACGGACAAGGCCTTTCAACATATTTCAGAAGACAGCGACTGGGCTTTTTATATCCAATGTGATGAGGTGGTGCATGAAAAATTTCATGGTAACATCAGGGCGGCCTGTGAAAAACAGTTGAACAATCCATCTGTGTTTGGATTGGTTTTTGGATACGTCCATTTTTATGGCACCTATGATTATTATGGCGACAGCCGAAGGTGGTACAATAAGGAAATCAGGATCATCCGTAACAACAAGAACATCTATTCTTTCAAGGATGCACAGGGCTTCAGGATGAATGGAAAACGATTGCCCTGCAAGCTGATTGATGCCCAGGTTTACCATTATGGCTGGGTGAAAAGCCCGGAATTGATGGACCGTAAATTGCGGAACCTCAGCACCAACTGGATGGGCAAGGCCATGAAGGAGCGGCTGGAAAAAACAGAAGGCATCTTCAACTATGATGAGTTTGATTCTTTGGAAAGATTTCAGGGAAGCCATCCGGCTGTCATGCAAAAACGCATCAGTGAAAAGAATTGGGAGATTCAGGTTGATGTTACCCGAAAAAGGTTCACCCTCAAAAAGTGGTTTTTGTACATCCTGGAAAAATATACCGGTATCAGGCCCTTTACATTCAGGAATTATAAAATGGTATAATTGATGCCATTTATCAATTGATGATGGCACTATGCATCATTTTGGTGAAATTTGCTGTCAAGATATAAAACAACTTCAATGAAGCGTATTCTTTCCATCGTTGGTTTTTCCATGTTGCTCCTTTTACAGGGCTGTGTCAAAGATCAGGTACTGACCAAGACAACCGTTTATCGTCCGGTGTACAAAACCAAGGATGAGGTCAGGGCGAACATCAAAAGCAGCAATCCCATTGCGTTGAATGCTCCTGGAAAGCTTTTTTTTAAGGATGGCTATGTATTCCTGAATGAGTTGAACAAGGGCGTGCACATCATCGATGTAAGAAATCCTTCTGCTCCCAGCAATATTGCATTTGTGCATGTTCCTGGTGCAGTTGATCTGGCCGTAAGGGGCAATATTCTTTATGCAGACATGTATACTGACCTTGTGGCGATAGACATTACCGATCCCAAAGCAGTGCAGCTCAAGACCGTTGTGCCTGGTGTATTTCCGGAACGTTACTATGCTTCATTTGTTCCGGATAGCAAAATGATCATCACAGAGTGGGTTGCAGTGGATACCGTTTTGAGGAATGACGAAACCATCAGCTGGGGAATGATGAAAGCGGATGTTCAAACAATGTCTGCATCCTCCCCCTCTTCAGCTTCGGGTGTTTCCAATGGAACGGGTGGCAGCATGGCAAGGTTTGCCTTGAGTGATGACAGGATGTATACTGTTGATCATTCCAAAATGAAAGTGTTCAATACCGCCATCCCAGAAAAGCCAGTCTTTATCAAAGAATTGAGTGCAGGTGGCTGGGACATTGAAACAATTTTCCCTTTTGGCAAAAACCTGTTTTTGGGATCCATGACGGGCATGCATATTTTCGATATCAGTTCAAAAGATAATCCTTTCAAGACAGGCTCCTTCACCCATGCGCGTGTATGTGATCCTGTCATCAGTGACGGAAAGCATGCCTTTGTGACCTTGCGAAATGGCAGCAAATGTGCGGGATTCATCAACCAGTTGGATGTGGTAGACATTTCAGATCTCTCCAAACCCAAACTCCTTAAAACCTACCCGCTGACCAACCCGCACGGTCTTTCAAAAGAGGGAGATATCCTGATCATTTGTGAAGGCGCCGACGGCGTTAAGTTTTTCAATGCAGCTGATGTGAACAACATCAAGCAGTTGGCGCATGTAAAAGGGATGAATGCATTTGATGTGATTGCATTGGGAAAGATTGCCATGGTTTCTGCCGCGGATGCCTTGTATCTCATTGACTACTCCGTTCCTTCCAATCCGGTTGTAAAGGGAAGCGTAAGCATTAAAAAATAAGCATGGCAAACAGGCAGATTCAATTTTTCATGCTACTGGCCATGCTGGGATCTGGTACAATAAATGCACAAACCAATAAGCTCTGGAAACCATGGCTTGTGCCCGAGGCAGGAATCCTGGTGGGATCCTATACGCTTGATCGTGATGTAAGGCTCAATGCGGGTATTGAAAAAAAAGGAATCATGCTGGGCCTGGGTGCAGCTGTTGATTATTACAGGTTTGAATCCTATCCGGTATACTTTCAAGCAAGGAAGGCATTTGATTTCAGGAAGGTTAATCTGTTTGTCATGTCTAGTTGGGGCTATAATGTTAAATCGGGAAGCGTTGCTGAAACTTCCTGGTGGGGTGGGCGAACCATCACAAAAAAATACAGCGGTGGTGTTTATGGTGAAATTGGGGGAGGAAATATGATCCGCATCAGAAAAAAAGAAAGATTGCAAATTTCTGTTTCCTGGGTGATGAAAGCTGTGGAGGAATCTTTTCAATCCGAAATCTGGAACCCTGTGAACCAGTCTCCTAGAACAATTACAAACCTGAACCGCTATACCATGAACAGAACGGCCCTGAGGATTGGATGGAAATTCTAGCCATAAAAAAAGGGGTTGACATTCAACCCCTTTTTTTATGGACGCGTATCGAATTATTTCTTGTTGAATGTGTAACGAAGCAACAGCTCATGACCATTCGCACCACCATCAAAGGTGCTGATGGGGCTGATATAGCTGTCATATCCGTAACCAAGAGAGAAGTTTTTGTTGATGTTCACGCCTCCAGAGAGCATGTAGCTTTGCCTTGAACGGATACCAAGTCCCCACCAGAACAGTTCACGCTCAACCCTTGCACCCGCCTGAAATTCTGCAGCACTTGTGCTGGGCAAATAAATGAGGAGCATGTTAGGAATGATGGTTGTTCCACCGCCCACATCAATCCTGTAGTTGGTATGGAAATAAAAGTGTCTGTACAGGCGACCCTGGGCAGAAGGGGTTTGTGAACCGGTATAAAAATCAAGCTTGGATTGAATCAGCTGTGCAACAGAGATACCAACCTGTAATTTTTCGTTGGTGAAAGCCACTCCTAAACCAGCATCAAACTTTGTTCTGGTTTCTGCTCCAGCAAGAATCGGGTCATTGCCCAGCGTGAGGCCAAGTTTATTTTTATCAATGCCAAATTGGAACAACCTTGTTTCAATACCAATCGAAAACTTACCGGAACCATCAGACATAGGGAGATGCTTCGCAAAAGAGAACTGTGCACCTGTTCTGGAAGTTGGTCCTGTTACATCACTGTAAATATAGCCACCCAGTCCAATCAATTTGTCAGGAACGGCAAATGATCCGAAAACATTGGTGGTTTTTGGACTGCCAGTAATACCGCTCCATTGTGAACGGTAGCTTGCTCCAACAAAGTTGGATCGTTGCATTCCCGCCATGGCTGGATTGTGCAATACGCCCTGCACATCGTAGAGGGAAGAAGTTTGCAACTGCTGTGCAGACGCAGTGGTGAAGACCATGGATAGTGCAATGAAGTATATGTATTTTTTCATGTTCTGTCTTTTGAATTATCTTAAAATGGTTACATCTCCTTTTGTCTGGAATGTTTTTCCACTGACCAGGTTATAGGTGATAACATAGTAGTAGGTTCCATCAGGAATCGGTTTGCCATCGTTTGTTCCTTCCCAGTTGTTCTGGTAGTTATCACTCCTGAAGACCAATTGTCCATAGCGGTTGAAAACCTTTACAGCAATGGATTTGGTACAAGCGCTACCATTGGTTACCAGCCACCTGTCATTCTGGCCATCACCATTTGGCGTGAAGGCATTTTTCACTGCAATACAATAAGGTGCAACGGTAACCAATACATCATCGATGCCGGAACAACCTGTGGCGGCATCAACTACAGTGAGTCTGTACGTTGTAGTGACTGCAGGATTTACATATGTTGTAAATGATGATGCGCCTGATACGATGTTCGTGGCTGGGGTCCATGCAATCGACCTGGGTGTGGCTGCAGAAGAACCCAAGAGACCGACTTCATCTCCGGCAACAATCACTTTATCTGGTCCTGCATTTACGATTGGAGAAGGAATAGCAGCCACTACAACTGTTTTTGTGATGGATTCACAGGCATTATCCCTGATGATGACCGTATTGTTCCCAGCTGCAGCTCCGTTCAATACATTGGATGACTGGAATGCACCGCCATTCAGGCTATAGCTATAAGGGGCAATACCACCCATTGCGGTTACTGTGATGGTTCCGTTGTTGATATTGGAACAAGATGGCGTTGAGGTTTCAGTGGTTGAAACTTTCAGGAGTGTTGTATCACCAAACTCCATCATTGGAGCACCACTGATGTTTACACCTGTAACAAACAATCTTCTGTTGGCTACGGGTGTTCCTGCAGGTACAGTCTTTGGTGCAAAGGCCATTGTTTCAAAAATATTGCCGGTTGGAGGAATCTCCATGTTCCAGGTAGCGCCACCATTATTGGTTGATACCATTGTACCAGGTGTTCCAATGTAACCATTGTTGACATCATGCATGAGGATGGCATTCAGGTTTCCAACAGGAAGGGTTGCCAGGTTGTTGGTGATATCTGTCCAGGTGGTTCCACCATTAACAGATTTGTATACCACCTTTCTGGGGAATCCGTTTCCTGTAACAAAAACAGTATTGTTGTCCAGGGCAAAAATCTCGGTATAGTTCATGGTAGCGTTCAAAGCCGGGAATGGGCTGATGTTGGTCCATGTGGTTCCTCCATTCGTAGTCTTGTAAACAGCACCCCTGTTTCCTGATACATATCCAATGGTATTGCTGGGGAAGAAGATCTTGCTCATGGTTGGAGCGGTTGATCCTACGGGGAACCCGCCAATCACCTGCCATGATGCGCCATTGTTGATAGACCTGATGATATTCGAAGTACGGCTGGCTGCCGCAACGCTGAAGGCGCTTGAGGCAACAACAATCACAGTATCCTTACCAAAGGCCACAACATCCTGAAGTTGTAGGTTGGGATTGGAGTAAAGAGGATCCATGGTGGTTCCCTTGTCTAATGAACGGTAAAGGGAGCCTGCATTGGTTGCAAAGTAAGCCTTGTCAACAGCAGGATAGGCAAGGGCAGTGATGTTGATATTCAGGTTGGCAAAATCACGCCTCACCTTGTCAGTCCATGTTTTACCGCCATCTGTTGTAACGGTTACTGATCCACCACCAGTAGCAATACCATTGTTACAGTCTGCGAATTCAATCTCAAAATAGCTGGCTGATGCAGGAGTGGTTTCATAATTGGTTGCCCATTTTCCACCGGCACTGGAATCAGCGTAGACTCCGAAAGTTCCCATGGTCAGGAATTTTCCGCTGGGAGAAATGTCCATGGCCCAGGTTCCATTTCCACTAAAGTTTTTACCTCTTGGCAGTGAACCCTCCATTCTCCAGTTTACGCCATTGTCGGTTGAAGTGGCCATCAGTCCAAAATTACCTGGTGCATGCAGTTTGCCATTCGGGGCTCTTACAATCCTGTAAGGGTTAGAGATCAACAATGTTTGAACCCTGGGAATGGATACAATTGGGTTTACGGGAGGGAAGGGGAAGTTCAGTGTTGTGTACCGCCCTTTTTCAAATCTTCCTGGAACAGCCACATTGGCCGTGCTATCGTTCCTGCCGGTTTGCACCCTGAGTACAATATTGTTGTTGAAAGACATCATCAGAACAGTTGAGTCATTGATGATATGCAGTGCCCTCATGGTTTGGGTACTGTTTCCAGGTGATCCGTAGCGGGTAGTATTGGTTACTGTTCCTGCAGGTACACCGGTATAGCCTAATCTTTCTTTGGAAGTTGAATAGTCAGTAAGCGTGCCATTTTCAAACTTCCAGAGCAAACTTGAATGGTGGGATCCGCTTGAAGTCGTTGTACCATTGGGTAAACCTGTAGCCGAGACAGCTGGGTGGCGTTCAAATGTACTGAGGCCAGAACCTGAAACATATCCAAGCCTGTCATTGACAAACTGGATGGCATAAATTTCCTTGTCTTTTGCGGTAACATCAACGATGATGGGTGCCAGGCTGGGATTGTTCACATAGCCAATCCTTGATTTGCCACCCATGGGGGCAGCCATTGAATCCCAGGTATTACCGCCATTTCTGGTGAAATACAATTTTGGCAGGGAATCGCGCGTATTGTGTTGACCTCCAATGTATCCGGTATCCTTGTTAACAAACCAGACGGCATTGATGTTTCTCCCCTTGTTGAACAATGGTGTTCTCACCAGGTTCCAGGTCTTTCCGCCATCGGTTGTTTTGACCATGGCACCACCTGTGCCTACTGCGTAGGCAATGGTTGTGTTAACGGCATGGATATCATTGAAAGAAGGTCTGGTGATTGGCCCAGCTGCTGTTGGAAAGGTGAAAGCCCCATAGGTCCAGCTTTTTCCACCATCTGCAGACCTGGCGATACCGCCTTCTGATCCAACACCAAGAATATTGTTGTCGTCCAGGAATTCTACGTCAATGATGGTGAATCCAAATGGCTTGGGGTTGCTGAATCGCCATTTGTTGGTATCATAAGTGCCCTGCGCTGAGGTGAAGGTTGATACAAGGATCGCACAGAGTGCGAAAAAGAGATGGAACATCCTCGCGGAGTGTCGGTTCATCATGTTGGTCAGTTTTGGTTGTAAAATGGTTTTTTCCTGATAAGCGCCTAAGTTAGTAAAAATCCCCTTTTTCACAAATTATTAAGAAAACACCCCTGATTGCTTAAATTTGTCGCCTATGCGCAGATTCAGGCACCATTTTCTAATTTTTTTGCTTTTTGCTTGCAATGCAATTGCAGCACAAGACAAATCGAATTGGGGAAGGGAGTTTTGGCTGGGTTATGGATTCAATTATAGTTTTAACAATGAACCTCCCGTCAATGGGCAAGAGCTTCAACTCTATATAAGTGCTTCCCAGGCGGCCAATGTTACGGTTTCCATCAACAGTACTGGCTGGACCAGAACTTTTGCGATTCCAGCCAATACGGTCGATTTTTCGGTGATTGTTCCTAAAACGGGTCCGGAAGATGCCAGGATTATGGGAGAAGGGCTGTTTAAGAAAGGAATCCAGATAAAAAGTGATGTACCCGTAGCGGTATATGCACACCAATACAATACCATGGTATCCGGGGCTACCATGCTGATGCCGGTCGAAACCTATGGTTATACGTATTATTCTGTCAACTATGCCCAGACACAGTCGGGCTCAAATCCTCCGGGCAGTTACAGTACAACGGTGCAAAATGGACCAGAGTGGTATTCCTGGTTCTTTGTGGTTGCCCCGGAAGACAGCACCAAAATTGTGATCACTCCCTCTGATACCACACGCCTCGGTTGGCTTCCTGGTCAATCTTATACCATTACGCTCAACAAAGGAGAGATCTATAGTGTGATGGGAAAGTTGGGTTCCGGCTCCTTGTTGTATCAGGCCAGCAAGGACATGACAGGCAGCAAAGTGGTTTCTGTGCCGGGAGGCGATGGGAACTGTCATCCCATAGCACTTTTTTCAGGTTCAGGCGGCATCCGGCTTTGCCGGGGCGATGGGGGCGAATACATGGGGCAACAAATATTTCCCTCCCAGGCCTGGGGCACCCGGTACCTTACCTATCACATGATCAACAATACACAGACGGATGTAAAGGCCCCTTTCATGAATTTTTACCGGGTCTGTGTATTGGATCCTACTACCGTTGTCAAACGCAATGGGGTGGTGATGACCGGGCTGGTCAAGAATTTCTATTATGAATTCAACAGCAAGACGGGAGATTACATTGAAGCAGACAAGCCCATCATGGTTGCGCAGTATACCCCCAATGCCAATGAGTGTGCCACCATGAACATCATCAGTTATGGTGATCCGGAAATGATTTACCTCAGCCCGATTGAACAGGGGCAAAAATCTGTTTTGTTTTATACCACACGCAAGTCATATATCGATTATGTTTATCTGAGCATCTATATCCCTACTGCTGGTCTTTCTTCATTAAAGCTGAATGGGGCTGCCATACCGCCGGAGAACATCATTCCTCATCCCAACCTGCCTGGCTACTCTGTTGCTGTGGGCAGGATAATAGGACCAGCCGCACAAAATACGGTCAGTTCAGATTCAAGTTTCAATGCTACGGTTTATGGCATAGGGCTGTTTGAAAGCTATGGATACAATGCCGGAACGCTGCTCAACAACCTGGATGCCTATACCAGCATCAAGAACCGTTACAGCAACCAGGCTGTGGCAGATTCTTCAACCTGTTCGGGTACGGAGTTCAATCCCAGCATCAGGGTGGCCTATAAACTCAGTTCCATCAGGTGGAGGCTGAGTGCAGTGCCAGAACTCAACATCACCAAAGACTCCATCGTGAATGCTCCGGTTCCGTTGGCTGTAACCAAGATATTTGGAAGGAACTATTATACTTATACCTATGGCCAATACCTGAAATTTTCAACCACCGGGCAGTTTAAAATTCCAGTGACTTATTTTGCTGATGATATTGATAAATGCGATCAAAAAAGAGATACCGTTATCATCGTCAATGTAAAAAATGGTCCAAGGGCGGACTATGCCTTGCCTGCAGTCAGTTGCATTGGGAATACCATCAGCCTTGTTGGCAACAACACTGTACCAGGCTTCAACATTACAGGATACAAATGGGAGTTCCCTGACGGCAGCCAGCTGAATACCAAAGTTGTGACCAGGGTCTTTCAAACCGGCGGCGATAAATTGATCAGGTTCACTGTAGTTGCTGACAATGGCTGTTCAGCAGATACCTTGAAAAAATTATTTGTTTCAGACCCATCTTCTTTGACATTTTCCATCAGTGGCAAGGCCTGTATAGACAGCAGCCTTTCCTTTACCTCCTCCATTCCCAATGGACAGGGTGTTTCAGCGACCTGGTACTGGGATTTTGGTGATGGACAAACAGCGAGCAGCAAGTCAACACATATAGGAACCCATGGATACAAGGTGGCCAGGTCCAATATTCCCGTTAAACATTGGGTGGTAATCGACCAGGGTTGCAACAGCGATACCACAACAAAAAATGTACCAATTGTTAATCCTCCTCCGATTGCAGACATGAGCATTGCAGCAGACAGTTTTTGCATTGGGTCCCTGATCAGTTTTCAGCCCAACAACCTTGGTAACATCAGTTCCTGGAAGCTTGATCTTGGAGATGGAAGGCAGGTGAGTAATCCATCCCCCTACAGGCATCGTTATCTTTCTCCCAGAACCCATACAGCATCATTGGTGGTCACCAGCAAAGAAGGATGTGGTTCAGCACCTTTCAACAGGTCGGTCATCATCCACCCACCTCCTCCTATAAATGCAGGAACCGATAAGTACGTCAAGAAAGGGAATGCTGTAACAATGGATGCAAGCATTTCAAATCCTGCGGCCTATTCATTTCTTTGGACTCCTGCACTCTACCTGGACAAGCCCAATTCCCAGAACCCCATCTCTAAGCCTGATGCAAACGTCACCTATATTTTGTTTGCCGTTAACAACCAGACCCTTTGCAGCGCTACCGATACCGTCAAGGTCTTTCTCCTCTCTGATGTAGACATTCCCAATACGTTTACGCCCAACGGGGATGGTGTCAATGACACATGGGATATCCGTTTCCTCGACCAATACAGGAATTCACAGATAGACATCTACAACACTGCCGGGCAAGTCATCTTCAGGACATATGGGTACAGGTCTGGATGGGATGGGAAAAGGAATGGAGCCAAGATGCCGGATGGAACATATTATTATGTGATTGATCTTGGTGACGGGAGTAAGCGAATAACAGGATATGTAACCATCCTTCGATAACTGTCTGATCAATGCAAATGGTTCGCACAATTTTCCTGATCTTGTTTTTGCTGATTCAGTCTGTTGGCACCTTGCTGGCACAAGACCGGTCCAACCGCGGAAAGGAGTTTTGGTTGGGCTATGGTCACAATGTGATGTTCAATCCAACTGCGGGCAACAACAGCCAAACCCTTGTATTGTACATCTCAACAACCCTGCCAGCAACTGTTGTGGTTTCCATACCCGGCAATGGCTGGAGCCAAACAGTGCTTATTCCTGCCAACAGTGTGGATGCATCAGTGGTCATTCCCAAAGCTGGTCTTCAAGATGCAAGGCTAACGGGTGAGGGGATTTTCAACCGAGGTATTCATGTGAAGGCTGATGTACCTGTTGTATTGAACGCACACCAGTACGGTCTGAATTCTTCCGGTGCTATGATGGTCATGCCCACGGAAACCTATGGATACAATTATTATTCCGTCAATTGCAAACAGGTATCCAATGTAGATTATAGCCATTCCTGGTTTTATGTTGTTGCACCTGAAGATAACACGAGAATTGAAATCATCCCTTCAGGCACTACCGAAAGTGGACGCCCAGCAGGTCAGCCATTTACTGTCGATCTCAAACGGGGTGAGGTCTTCAATGTATTCGGTAAACGCCTTCGTTTTGACAGTGGTGTAGACATGACAGGAAGCAAAATTCTTTCCATTGCGGGCAGTGATGGAAAATGTCATCCGGTGGCGGTTTTTTCAGGATCCAGCCGCAATACACTGTGTTTTGGAAATGGCGGAGACATCATGCAACAGCAGGTTTTTCCATCCAATACCTGGGGCACCCGCTACCTTACCTATCATACCCTGGCCAATGCCAACTCCGATCTGGTGACACCATTTTTAAACATTTACAGGGTAGTTGTACAGGACCCTTCCACCATTGTGAAGAGAAATGGAATATTGATGACCGGGTTGATCAATAATTTCTATTATGAATTTTCCAGCAATTCGGGTGATTATATTGAGGCTGACAAACCAATACTTGTTGCACAGTTCATGCCCTCCTCCAATGCATGCGCAAGCGATGCCAACAATCCTTATGGTGACCCCGAAATGTTTTACCTGAGCTCCATTGAGCAGGGCATTAAAAATGTTACATTTTATAAAACCAGGAACCAATACATTGACTTCAATTATGTGAGCCTTCTGCTTCCTGCAAAGGGAATTGCTACGTTGAGAGTAGATGGGAATCCTGTGGATCCGCTCAATATCATTTCGCATCCATCAAAAAGCGACTATGTTATTGCTGTTGTCCGTTTGTTGGGACAAGCAGGACAGCACAGTGTTTCATGCGACAGCACATTCAATGGCATGGTCTTTGGGCTGGGATATTATGAAAGCTATGGCTACAATGTGGGCACACTTGTAAACAACCTGAATGCCTATGCCAACATAAAAAATACCAAAAGCATTTTGCCCGGTGTAGATTCATTTACATGCATCAATACTCCCTTCAAAGCCAGTATTAAAGTGGCTTACAAGCTCAGCAGGATACACTGGAAATTCAGCAAGACAACAGGGCTTAACATCAAGGCAGATTCCATCATCAACAATCCTATTCCGGTAGATTCCACCCTGGTTTTTGGCAGAAAGTATTATGGCTACAGCGTTACAGCAGATCTCAAATTTTCTGGTGCAGGAAATTATAGCATTCCAGTTACCTATGCCTCTTCGGATCTTGACAATTGCAGCAAAACAGAAGATACTGTCATTCATGTTCAGGTGAAAGAAGGTCCCAGGCCTGCTATCACTGCGCCAGGTGTACTCTGCTTGGGCAAAGAGGCCAGTTTCACAGGAACCAACAATGCCCAAGGTTTTAATGTGGTTTCCCACCAATGGGATTTTCCTGACGGAAGCCAGAGCAATGCCAGGAGTGTAAAGAAAACCTTCACTGTTGCAGGAAACAAAACCATTCGATATGCGGTAGTCACAGACAATGGCTGTACGGCTGATACAATGACTACTGTGCTTGTTCTTGATCTGTCAGCAGTGGCTGTAACCAGGAATGGTAAGCCTTGCGTTGACAGCACCATTCAGTTCGTTTCATCGATACCATCAGGATCAAATACAGGCGCAACCTGGTTTTGGGACTTTGGAGATGGGCAGCGGTTTAGCAGTAAGTCTAGCCACTTGGCAGCGCATACCTACAAAAAAGCCATGACTGGTTTTTCGGTAAGGCATTGGATTGCATTTGATCAGGGCTGCACCAGTGATACCGTTTTGCATCCGATGTCATCCATCAACAACGCACCCATGATCATTGCTGGCCCTGATCTGTACATCAAGAAAGGAAGTGCTGCCCCATTGGAGGCGAGTATTCCCAATGCCAGCCAGTATCAGTTTGTCTGGAGTCCATCAACCTATTTAGACCAGGCCAACTTGCTCAATCCCTTGTGCAAGCCCGAGCTTGATATGATCTATGTTGTGCAGGCCATTGATAAACAAACTGGTTGTGCTGCCAAGGATACACTGCAAGTAATTGTCTTGTCAGCGGTAGACATCCCCAATACGTTCACGCCCAATGGTGATGGCATCAATGATACCTGGAAGATCCTTTTTCTGGCACAGTATAAAAACTGTCGGATGGAAGTGTACAATACTGCCGGGCAAATCATCTATCAATCTGTTGGGTATGCTGTTGCCTGGGATGGAACCAGAAATGGTTCTCCAATGCCTGCCGGTACTTATTATTACGTGATTGATCTTGGTGATGGCAGCAAAAGGCGAACCGGATACGTTACAATTTTGCGATAAAAAAGAGCGCCGCGGGTATCCCGCGGCGCTCTTTTTAAAATCAAACCTGTTATTAAAATCAATAACTCAGGAAGGAAGCCAATGTTCTTGCGGTAGCACCTGTAGTTGTGCGGTAGCTTCCCCTGAAGATAACGGTATAGTTTCTTTTGGCAGTGGCCACCAATCCGTTCAATTGTGTCAGATTGTTTGTAGTACCCGTTGGGCGAACATACAAGGTGTCGCTAAAGTTAGCCCTGAATGAAATGAAATCAGTAACAGCAGCGGTACTGATGTTGGTGAAAAGATTTGCCTGCTGCTTTTGTGAAAAAATATCCACGTTGGGTATTGCTGTTGTGCTGAACGGGAAGTTGGCAAACCTGATCCTTGCTGCGGTGTCATTGAATACCTGGATATTGTCCTGGATCAGCCTGAATTTTGGGGCATTCAATGAATCGTAAGCAAAAATGGTATAGTATGAGCCAGCAACCATTGGAGCGTTGAAGCTGATGGGATATTGTGTACTTGGCGCCAGGGTATCCCTGATGGCAATGGCCCTGGTTCCAGCAGCCAAAGCGGCATAGGAAGGAGACAGGCTTGGGAACAAACCACCATAGGCGATGGTAGCACCATTCAAGGGAACCAGGTCTGAATAGATATAGGTTCTGTTGGAATTGATGATGGCATTGTGAAATTTCACAAAAGCCGTGTTGTCAAGGTTGGTCTGTTCTGTAAGAAGTGACTTGTATTCTTTCTCACAAGCCGCCAGCATGATCATGCACGCAATGGCTATGGTGATTGATTTGATGTTCATTGGAAATTTCATGATGATGATTTTAGTCTGGTGATCTATTTCAGAGAGAACCATTGTTCTTTGGTATGGTAATCCAGGGCGATGGCGCCAATCCTTGTCAGTTCAGCAATATTGTAGAGGTATTCTGAGTTGAAACGGGGTCTCGCTCTATAAACTAACTTATTGCTGTTGTTGATGAAAAGATCGATACCTGAGGGCGTTACAAAATCAGCATATACCTGAACACCAGTTGAGGGGTCCAGATCTGTGTAGTGAAATCTTCTCATGTCAACCCAGGTTTCGTGCATCCCAAAACCATAGAGGGCTATGTATTT
>JBIIQT010000094.1:0-4644 GCA_044341875.1 Chitinophagaceae bacterium
GGGATGACAAACCAAGACAGGGAATCAACAAAATTGCCTACAGCGGTTGCCATTCCAACATCGTTGTGCAAGATGCCTGCACGCGCAGTTACAGACAATACAAATCCCTTGTACAAATCCATTTTGGTGGCACCCATTTCCAGATCCACCGATAAAGGAATGGCAAGATTGGCCATCGCGTTTCGCATGGTGGTTTCAACAAAAAGAGGACCAGCATGCCAGGAACGGACCGTTGAAGGTTTCTGGGCCAGGGCAATGCCCATCTGGTACTGTGTTGTAGGTTTTTTCTTCCATATCCACTTTTCTTCCAGGTGAAAAATGAATGCCTTCCTGTTGATGGCATTGCTGTTGACCATCGCCCTTCCTGCTGCTGCATTGAAAGTAGTGGATATTTGTTTTGAATGCCGTTGGACAATAGACAAGTACGGATAATATTTAGCCAGCTGAAGCGATTGTACCTGAAGACCGATTGCAGAACTGATGGCTTCAACAGCAGCACGAATACCTACCCTTGCATTGTGCTGACCCCATTGTTTGATGAGGGTAAAATCAGTACCTGCCATTTTTCCATGATGGGCAAAAGCCTGATCAATGTAAAACCGCATCAGGCTATCAGAAAAAAATGATGCCTGCAAAAAGTCTCTGTTTCTATCTAACGCAAGCCGGGTTTCTACCTGCATCAATATGCTTGTGCCAAGCTTCCAGGAAACATGGTGTGCAGCAAGCATGTTCATTTGATGCAGATAATCATTGGCATCCCTGACTGCGGCAACAACCGCACTGCGGTCTGCACGTTCTTTCACATGCGTTTGTCCATTGCTGACAGATAATTGAAAAGAGGACAGCTTATTGCCACCCTTGTCTGTTTCCAGTTGCATGCGCAAATTTCCTATGGTTGCTTGTTCTACATGTTTGGTGCTTGTGCTCAGGTTGAACTTTTCAGCACCCGGGATATTGTAGGAAGATTGACCGGAAGCCAACCGCCTATTTTCGTTTTGTATGGCAGTAGCCGTCAGCGTGAGTTTGCTATATGAAGACAATACCAAAGAGGAAATGAAAGCAAGGCTTTTGTCATTGTTGATGTTGACATACGCTGGGGGCAGATTGGGACCAGTGCCTGCATGTAATGGGTCAAAAGGCCATACCCGATAAATACCCCGATCGTTTCCCTGCATTTCATTTCCTCTGTCAGTCACGCCATTGGCGCCTGTATTGTTGGTATTGAAAAAGCACAATTGTTTTGTTTTTTTTGCGAGCCTGATCAATTCTGCATCTTCCTCGCCACGTTGGCCGATGCCCCTTCCAATCATCAGGTTCCCGCTGGTCTTTCCTATCCATGATTTTTTGATGATGAGGTTAAGGGCTACAGCATCCTGGTTACTGAATGTTTGCATCAACCTGTTTTTTTCATGGCGTTGAATGAGCTGAAGACTGTCGACCATCAAGGCCTTCAGGTTTCTGGACAAGAGTTTGTATTGCTCTCCCGCAAGATCATCGCCATCAATCATGATCCTGCTGATTTCCTTTCCATTGAAATAGATCCGGCCATTGTCATCCACACGAAACCCGGGTATGTTTTTTACCAGGTCTTCCAGCCTGAATGCTTCAGGTTTCAAATACCTCTTCGCATCAAATTGCAAGGTATCCCCACTAGACTTTGCCATGGGCTGGTTGCGCTTGATCACAATGCCAGGAAGCTCCCCTACATTACTTCCCGGCAGAATGGTATCAACTGCCAATCGGTGAGCCGAAGCAAACAAAAAAGAAACCTGCATCAAACATACCAACACCGCCAATGACCGGATCTTCATTTCAATCGATCTTTTCCCAGGAATGGAATTTTATTACAGACTTGGTCTGACAATCGATACAATTCGCTGATGATTGCGCACCCAAGGATGTTGCCAGCCTGCTGAATATTTTTTTTACATGTGTGGCAAATGCAGGAAATCCTTCCGTTCCTTTTTTCATGGCTGCCAAAAAATGGTCCTGGTCAAAGCCCTGTACTTCCTGTTTGGAAACAAAGGTCATGTGCCAATTGTCCTCATCATCATAGGCTTCCAGGATCAATCCTGGCAAGCCTCCCAGCTTCCATGGCCCATCTGGAATGGTGATCGTGGGGGCATACCAGGCCGTGTATCCCCTCCCCTTAAACTGCGTCACTGCCTTCCGGCAAGGGATGCCCCCGATCAATCTTTGTTCTTCACTGGTTTTCCAATCCATAGGAAACAATGTATCTGCAAAAAGATGTGTTCGCTGGTTCAAATCAGAGAATTCAAACAACAAGGAATTGGATTCAACATCTTTGAAAACAGTAAACATGCTGTCTGGCCTGAGGTCAATATTGTTTCCCTGTACAGAGGCAAGGTGCGCCCCAGCTTCTTTCATGGTAAACAAGGACCTGTCTCCTGATACAATCAAGGTTCCCTTGAATTGCCTGAAATTGTCAGCCCTTCCAAAACTGCTGTTGAACTTCCCTTCGTAGACGAACATGGTGGTTGTCTGGGCCTGTACAATTCCAAACATAGCAACACAGCAAATCAAAATATATACTTTCATGATAATTTATTTTAAGTGAAAAATGGCGCAATACCCCTGGCTTGATTTATAATATGACCGTTCTCACAGTCCTCATTGCTGCTGAAAGGCATCTGATGGCGCTTACCGTCGCCGCTTCGCAGGTAGTAGCAGAAGTTGTACAACTCACTTCTGCCTCAATGGGCCCAAGATCAATTCTTCCTTTCATCGTTATCGTGCACAATGCCTCTTTTTCCGGTGATGCCTCATCACCCCAATCTACAATACTCACTTTTTCTTCACCCGACTTGAATTTTACATCTTCGATTGGTTTGCCAGCAGCTGCCTGTGTTAGGAATGCGGCGAACATCATTGCTACTGATAGAATCACTTTTTTCATACAATTGATTTTATTGGTTTTTTAGAATAGGCCCGGGGTATCGCGCCATGCAACAGTTGTTTGCTGTTGCGGTGTAAAACTAAGTTGGCGACGAAAGCTTGTAAAGGGATAATCAACAGGAATTGAAGAGATTATTCACCCTAAACACCGGTGGTTTCACCAATTGTGAGAAATAAGTATATGCGATTGACGCAAAGCCTGTTTACCTTTGCAGCCTGTTATGGGACAAAAAAAACTGATTCGCTTTGCTGAAATTGCCACCTTCGACCATGTGTTGCAGTATCCGGAAAATACTGCTGGCAAATGGCATGAACGGTTCAACAATACCAACCCCATCGTCCTTGAATTGGCCTGTGGAAAAGGAGAGTACTCGATTGGGTTAGCAACATTGCATCCAAACAAAAACCTGATTGGTGTAGATGTGAAGGGCAACCGCATCTGGGTGGGAGCAAAAAAATCATTGCAGACAGGGATGAGAAATGTTGCTTTCATCCGTTCGCAGATTGGCATGATCAACAATTATTTCGGAGCGGGCGAGGTAGATGAGATCTGGCTTCCCTTTCCTGATCCTCAATTGCGCATTTCAAAATCCAACCGCAGGTTGACGCATCCTGAATTTCTCAGAAAATATCAACAAATACTCAAGCCCGGTGGTTATATCAATCTAAAGACGGACTCTCCGGTATTGTATCAATTTACAAAGTTGGTAATTGAGCTTTACGGATTGACTTTGTTGGAAGATAGTGATGATATCAGCAGAGATCTTAAACAAAACCAAGAGCTGCTGATCAAAACACATTACGAAAGCCTTGATATTGCAAACAGCAAAAGGATTCATTACCTGAAATTTGCATTGCCAGGCTTTATCGACCCAACATTGGATGAGCGTCTTTCAACAATGGTAAGAGAAATTGAAACTGCGCTAACTGAAGGATTTAAGGATGAAAAAGAAACTGATTGAAGGTGAGCATTTTTACTACAATGAACAAGGCTATATGGTGCTCACTGCCAAGTACCATTTGGACAATGGAAACTGTTGCGGAAATGGTTGCCTCAACTGCCCTTACGACCATATCAACGTTCCAGAACCAAAAAGAAGCGAACTGAGAAGCCGACTTGAGCATGAAAAAAAATCTGACTACTAAAGAAGCCTCTGTTCCATCATCTCAAAGAAATTTTTTTGAAGACGTTTTCGATGTTGTCCGACAGATTCCTAAAGGACGTGTAACCAACTATGGCGCCATTGCCAAATACCTTGGTTCAGGGCTTTCATCAAGGATGGTGGGATGGGCAATGAATGCCTCACATGGTGTACATCCACCCATACCCGCACAAAGGGTTGTCAACCGCAATGGCATGCTCACTGGAAAAAATCATTTTCAAACGCCAACGCTCATGCAAGAGCTGCTCGAAAAAGATGGCGTATCCGTTCTCAACGATAAAGTTGTTGAATTTGCCCAGCGCTACTGGGATCCTGAAAAAGAATTGTAGCGAATTTCCTTACACGTAATATGGACTGATCAGGAGGTATACAATCACCCCTGTTACAGACACATAGAACCAGATCGGCCAGGTGATCCTTGCCAGTTTTTTGTGTGCAGGCCATTCTGCCACCAATGCCCTGTAAGAGGTGAAGAGGATAAAGGGAAGAATGATTGCAGCAAGGATGATATGCGTGATCAGGATAAAATAATAGACATAACGGATGGTTCCTTCACCACCAAATA
>JBIIQT010000055.1:0-15749 GCA_044341875.1 Chitinophagaceae bacterium
TGCTCAGCGAACATGGAACATCCATCAATGTTGTATTGGCCATGGAAGTACCTGAAGAGGAATTGATTGCAAGGATGATTGGTCGTTCCAAGACATCTGGTAGAACTGACGATGCTGATCCTGAAGTCCAGAAAAAAAGACTGAGTGTCTATAAAAATGAAACCCTGGCAGTTGCAGACCACTATAGTCAGTTTGACAAAGTGGTTAGCCTGAACGGCCTGGGTTCCATTGATGATATCTTCAATTCGCTTTGCGCAGAAATTGACACAAGAGCCTAATATGGTCTACAGGTTGTCAAATTCGTAAATTGGATCAATAAAGCTTCCCGGAGTCATCTCGTAGATGGGTTTGATGATGCCATTGTCAAGTCCATAAACCCATCCATGCAAATGGGGTGCATCAGCATATTTCCATGCTTTTTGAATGATTGAGGTTTTGGCAAGGTTCATTACCTGTTCTTGAACATTGTATTCAATCAACTTGTTTGCCCTTTCATTTGGATCCTCAAAAGAATCGACTTCATCTCTGTGGATGCGGTAAACATCTTTGATATTCCTCAGCCATTTGTTGATGATGCCCAATGATGAATGGGTCATTGCCGCTTTTACGCCCCCACATCCATAGTGGCCACAGACGATGATGTGCTTTACTTTCAATACCTCAACTGCATATTGCAAAACAGATAGCATATTCAAATCAGTATTCACCACCATATTAGCGATATTCCTGTGGACGAACATTTCTCCAGGTTCAGTTCCTGTAATTTGGTTTGCTGGAACCCTGCTGTCACTGCAGCCAATCCACAGGTATTCTGGTGTCTGAATACTTGCAAGTTTGTTGAAATATTCAGGATCATCCTGAATTTTTTTTGACGCCCACGCCTTGTTTTCCAATAATAATTTTTCGTATGTTTTCATGTTTATAAGTTGAATTTTTTAAGAATCTGATACATTTTGATGTTATTTTTTCAAGTCTGCTTTTGTAGCATCTTGTAGCATATTAGCGTTGTCCGGCAATTGCTTTAGCTTTGTTTTAGGCTTGGTTTACTTTTTGCCTTTTTAAACGCGTATTTCACTACAGAATAAATGATCAAAGCCGACAGTACGCCCGTTAAAAAATCTGTTAAGGGTACCATTACGGCGGTATAAACCAACATGGCAAATTCAAATTTTCCGTGTTCTTTTACCTCTTTAATTTCTGATGGCTTAATCATATTGCTTGCTACCCAGACTAGAATTCCACCAATACAAGCCATTGGTACCAATTCCAAATATTGTGCTAAATAAAACGCCATAATTAGTTTTAGTACAGCTTTAAAATATCCTGCCAATGGGGTCTTTGCTCCTGCTTTAATACTTGTGGCTGTTCTTGCCAATGCTCCTGTACAAGGGAAACCTGACACCAATGGCGTAATAATTTGAACTAAACCTTGACCAAAAAATTCTTTATCTGGATTGAACAATGTTCTGTCGTTCTTTGCAAGTCTATCAGCCATGGATGAACATAAAACACTTTCTACCCCTGATACAAAAACGATTGCAGCAACAAAATAAATTATATCCATTACCACACCGCCCGTCATTTCAGGTAGATAAGGCATTTGTAGTTGAAAAAAATTGTTTGGTATCGAACCGTAAAGGTCTTTTACCAATAGTATGTTTTTATCTGCTAATACAGTGTTTGCTAAGAACGTGGCAGTTCCCATAGCAATAACAGGTCCTGGAATATATATGGAAATCTTTAGAAGGTATTTTGCCAAAACAAAAGTAATAACACCCAACAGAATAGTCCAACCATTTATAGAATTCAAGTGGCTAAACATGTAAGATATTTTTTCTAAAAAGCCTCTGCTACTGTCGCCCAAAAGTGCTTTGTAGCTATCCAAACCTAAAATATCTTTAAGGTTGGTCATTGCAATAGCAACAGCAATACCAACTGTAAAACCCACAATAATAGAATTAGGGACCAGTTTAGCATATTTCCCAACACCAAAAATCCCCATGACGATTAATACTATTCCTGAAATAATGGAAACAAGCACTAAAAATCCATGGGCAGATTCAAAAGTTAACCCTTCAGGATTATATTTAGACATCAGCCCTGCTATAACGGGAATAAAAGCTGCAGTAGGTCCATACACCTGGTATTTTGATCCACCAAATGTTCTACCAATTACACAAGCCAATGCACCAGCAATAATACCATGCTCGGGTCTCATGCCCATAGCCATAGCAAAACCCATAGCCATTGGTATAGCAGTCATGGCTACTATAAGCCCAGCACTAAAATCTTGATAAACTGTTTTTGCCCAGTTTTTTTTTGTTAAATCCTCCCATCTTGAATCAAAGAAGGTGAAGAATAATGTTAATCGCCCTATTGGCGTAGTTGGAAATTTTGAATTGCTCATTTTATATCGTTGTTATTTTTGATTTAGTGATTAGTTTGTTAGGATTTACACCCAATTTATAGTCAAGGTTTTCAGGTATATGGCAGTTAGAAATGCCGTTGGCTTCAAGAAAATCTTTGAAATCATTTGTTGTAAAACCATGAAATGGTAGGATGGTTATTTTGCATTTTATTGCATATTTCAGTTTGATTTCTTCTATCTTGGTTTCAAAGTTTCTAGGCATTTTTTCATTTAAAAATTTTGTTTGACTATAAAACAGCAAGTCTGTAATTGAATCGTCTAAGAAATCATGAAACATCAATACACATTCAAAGCCTTCATATTCATGGTTTTGAATAAAAGTGTCAAGCTGATTTAGTGAACGCTCACTAAAATCCGTTGGGATTAAAATTTTGTACATAACGTTTCTCTTAAATTATTAGCAAACCTATTGTTCACTTTGGCCCCCGACTATTCAATAAACCAAAGACTATGCCTCCAGCAAACCCGGCAGTGATGACTGAAAAAAGGGGTGCTTTAGAGCCAAGTGCAATATCCAGTCAAAGGGGGGGGCAAATAAAGATGATTGAATCAGCAAAATCCGCTTTTCGGTAGCTGTTATGTTTTATCAATCTTGTATTTTCTGGTCCCTGAAACCTTCTAGCGAAGTTCAGGAACAGAAAGGGGGGGAGGTGTAGGTATATCATCTTCCAGGCGCGATACATAGTCCTGGGTGCAGGGTGTATTGATACCCACTGCCATAGCGTTTAATGAAAAGTTGAGCTGAATGCCGTTAAAGAATAAGTCCGATTTTTTTATCTCTTCGTTGCCTTCAGTGCTTTTGCCATCGTTGTCTGTTGGGGCATTGCAAATCTCTTCCACCATTTGCCTTCCATAAATGAAGGCACTAACCTCCTTCAGGGGAAGCAATTGGAACGCAATTGTCGTCAATAGCAGGTATGCAAAAATTTGCTTTTTCACAGCATGTAAAACTACATGATGGCAGCCAAATAAAGTGGAATTCTACCTGTTATTTATTAAAAATAATTTATACTGAAAGTTAAATTCGCTTATATATTAAGGCCTCCACAGGCGCTGAGCACCTGTCCGGTGATATAGCTGCTCATGTCTGAAGCCAGGAACAGGGTGGTATTGCCAATTTCTTCTGCAGAGCCGAACCTGCCCAGGGGAATCTTGGCAAGGAATGCTTTCGCAGCTTCTCCTTCCTGCAGGTAGTGTGTCATGTCTGTCTCCACAAATCCAGGAGCAATGGCATTCACACGAACGTTTCTGCTGCCCAATTCGTGCGCCATGGATTTGGTAAAACCAATGATGCCGGCCTTGCTGGCTGCATAGCTTGATTGGCCTGCATTACCACGTATCCCAATGATGGAGCTCATGTTGACAATGGAACCTTTTCTTGCTTTCATCATCGGCCTGATGACCTGCTTGGTCATGTTGAACACACTTTTCAAGTTGACCTCCATCACTTCATCCCATTGTTCGGGTGTCATCCTGAGCAGCAGGTTATCCTTGGAAATGCCTGCATTGTTGATGCAAACATCCACTGTTCCGAATTCTTTTACCACGTCATTTACAAAAGCTTCTGATTCAGCAAAATTACCGGCATTGCTTCTCCATGCTTTTGCTTTCACGCCAAATCCTTCGAGCTTTGTCACCAAAGCCGCAGCCTTATCGGCACTGCCCTCGCTTACGTAGGTAAATGCAATGTGTGCACCATGTTCAGCCAGTTTCACTGCAATGGCTTCACCAATTCCGCGCGCTGCGCCTGTAACGATGGCTATCTTGTTTTCGAGAAGTTTCATGTTATTGTTTGAGAAGGCAAAAATATTGAAAAACTGCAAGAATCCGGACCTGTAAATACCTCAACCTCTCCTGCCTTCGGCAGGCAAGCTCAACCTCCCTCAACCCCTCTCAACCCCAACACCTCCTCAATAATGCTCCTGTCATTGCTCAGTCGGGGTACCTTGTGCTGTCCGCCAAGCTTGTTTTTCTGTTTCAGCCATTTGTTGAAATGTCCCTGGGGAAGGGATTTGACAAGGGGAGGCCTGAGTGCAATGTTCTTGTATCGCTTGGCTTCGTAATCGCTGTTCAGCTTTTTCAATTCCTCATCCAGGATGGTAGAAAAAAGGTTGAGGTCCTTGGGTTCTTTTTCAAACTCTATCAGCCATTCGTGTGCTCCGTTTCTTTCTTCGCTGAAGTAAACCGGGCCTGCAGTGTAGTCTGCAATAATTGCTTCGGTGATCTTGCAGGATTCGGCGATGGCCCTCTCGGCGTTGTCGATGATCAGTTCTTCGCCAAAGGCATTGATGTAAAGCTTCAGGCGGCCTACTACTTTTATCCGGAACGGTGCTACACTGGTGAACTCAACCGTGTCTCCGATCAGGTAACGCCAGAGCCCTCCATTGGTGCTGATGACCGGAGCATAGTGCTGCCCTAATTCAACATCTTTGAGTCCTATGGTTCTTGGTTCATCCTTGCCATATTCTTCTATTGGCATGAACTCATAGAAAATGCCATGGTCCAGGAAAAGCATCATGCCCTCAGACCCGGGTATGTCCTGGGCGGCAAAGAAACCTTCGCTGGCATTGTACATTTCCAGGTAATGGATATCACCGCCAATCAATTTTTTGAATTGTTCCCTGTAGGGATGAAAGGAAACGCCACCATGAAAATAAAGCTCCAGCGAAGGCCATACCTCTTTCATGTTTTTCTTGCCCGTCAATTCCAAGATCCTTTGGAAAAGGACGATGGTCCAGGTGGGCACACCAGAAACGGAAGTAACATTTTCGTTCATGGTGGTCTGGGCCAGCTTTTCAATCTTCCCTTCCCATTCGTCCATCAAGGCAATCCTCAACTCCGGCGTTCTGATCCAGTTGCCATAAAAGGGCGTGTTCTGCATCAGTACAGCACTCAGGTCTCCAAAATGGGTGTCTTCCTGCAGGTTGTTGATGGTATGGCTTCCGCCAATCATCAGCCCTTTTCCGGTAAGCAAATCTGATTCCGGGTTCTGCATGTAATAAAGTGAAAGCACATCTTTTGCCGCCTTGAAATGCCCGTCTTCCAGGCTTTCCTGGCTTACGGGGATGAATTTGCTTTTGTCGGAAGTTGTTCCGCTGCTTTTGGCAAACCAATTGATGGGGGTATTCCAGAGCAGGTTCTGTTCGCCAGCCATAATCCTTTCCACATAGGGTTTGATGTCCTCGTATTCGTGTATGGGAACAGCCTGTTTGAAGGCTTTTGTGGTGAACAGTTTAGAAAATTCATATTGCCTGCCAATTTCCGTGAACTGTGCTGCAGTGACCAGGTCTTGCAATACCTCCCTTTGTGCAGAGATGGGATGCTGGATCCAGGCTTCAATGCGCCAGGAGCGCAATCTGGCCAAGGACGATATGGCAGGACTTAGCAATTTCATGGTTGGGGTTGAATGGCTTAGCGATCGCCGTAAAGGGAATCTTGACGGGCTTCCTCATGAAGATAATCCTTTCTTTTGAGTTCAAAGTTTCTGCCAAGGTAGAGTCTTCGCACTTGTTGATCTTCCGCAAGTTCTTCCGCAGTCCCGTGCTTGAATATCTTTCCTTCAATCAACAAATAGGCCCTGTCGCAGATGGAAAGAGTTTCATTTACATTGTGATCTGTGATGAGGATGCCGATGTTCTTGTGTTTGAGACGGGCAACAATGGTCTGTATGTCTTCAACTGCGATAGGGTCTACACCGGCAAAAGGTTCATCCAGCAGGATGAATTTTGGATCCACCGCCAATGCCCTTGCAATCTCCGTTCTTCTTCTTTCCCCACCGCTGAGTGAATCACCGTTGTTCTTTCTCACATGGGTCAAACGGAATTCTGAAAGCAGTTCTTCTTGTTTGAGTTTTTGCTCCTTTTTGGTCAGCTTGGTCATTTCCAACACGGCTGCTATATTGTCTTCAACCGAAAGCTTGCGAAAGATGGAAGCCTCCTGGGGCAGGTACCCAATTCCCATCTGTGCCCTTTTGTACATGGGCATCCTGGTGATGTTGAGGTCGTTGAGGAATACCTCACCCTCATCGGGTTTGATGAGGCCCACCACCATGTAAAATGATGTTGTTTTTCCTGCGCCATTGGGCCCCAACAGCCCCACGATTTCTCCCTGCTTAACTTCAACAGAGACATCATTCACTACAGTCCTGTTGCTGTAGCGTTTGATCAGGTTCTTTGTATGGATGGTCAGGCTCATGTCTGGATACAAATGTATCAATTTTCATCAGCATATAATCTGTACTTTTGCCTTGCAAACAAAAGCTGTCCATTTAACATGAAAGTAATCGACTACATCAACCAGGCCAAGGATACCATTTTATCGTATGAAGTTTTACCTCCATTGAAAGGGAAAAACATCAATTCCCTGTTTCAGCACCTTGACCCGTTGATGGAATTCAAGCCCTCTTTCATCAATGTTACCTATCACAGGAGCGAACATGTTTCCAAACAGCAAAAGGATGGCTCGGTTGAGCGAGTGGAAGTGAGGAAGCGCCCAGGAACGGTAGGCATCTGTGCGGCCATCATGAACCATTATCAAGTGGACGCGGTTCCGCACCTGATTTGCGGAGGATTTACAAAAAGGGAAACAGAAGATGCCTTGATAGACCTCAATTTTCTGGGGATTGATAATGTATTGGTCTTGCGTGGAGATGCGGCCAAAGGAGACAATGGATTTGTTCCTATGCCCAATGGAAACAACTATGCCATTGACCTCTTGCGCCAGGCAAATCGCCTCAACAATGGCCTCTATCTTGAGGAGGATATCCTGGATGGATTCAAGACCAATTTTTGTCTGGGTGTTGCAGGATATCCTGAAAAGCATTTTGAAGCAACCAGCTTAGAGGAAGATCTTGGGCACTTGAAAGCCAAGGTGGATGCGGGTGCAGAATATATTGTTACCCAGATGTTTTTTGATAACGCAAAATATTTTGATTTTGTGAACAGGTGCAGGGCTGCAGGTATCAATGTTCCCATTGTACCAGGATTAAAGCCACTGACCAATAAGAAGCAACTCTCTGCCATTCCAAGAATTTTCAATGTGGAGCTTCCTGAAGACCTGGTCAATGCCATGAACAGTAGCCTAACCGATGAGGCCTGTGAAAAGGTAGGCGAGGAGTGGCTCACATACCAATCCAAGGAATTGAAAAAAGCAGGCGTTCCAGTTTTGCATTATTATACCTTGGGCAAACCCAAAATCGTTTACAACGCAGTGAGCCAGGTTTTTTAGTGCAGGCCTGCTACCAATGTTTTCCAGGTTTGGGCGTTCAATACCACAGGATATTTTTTCTTGAGTGATGCAATCCAGAGGTCTTCCAGGTATTGCTGGTAGTCGTTGATGGCAGATCCCCTCGCTTCTTCAAAAGTCTTGATGCTCGGGTCTTTGAACACATTGGCCACGATGATGAAGCTGGCAGATTCATCTGAAATGTTGGTATAAACGGGCGTGAGGAATCCGGACTTTGCATTCTCGGCACCAACACCAAGGAGTTCTCCTGCTTCATACCTGCCACTGTCTACAAAAGATACTTCACTGTACATTTTCTTGATCTGCTCAACAGACCTATCCTTCTCAAATGCTTCTCGGATGGCGAGGGCAGTCTGTTTGTTTTCTGCAGTAATGGTGAATGCGTAAACAGATTGTTTCCATTGATATTGGTTAGCCCTGCCTGCATGGAATTTTTTCAATCCCTCCAGGTCTCTTGAAGCCTTGCCCCATACTTTTTTGTCCATGATCTCAAACAACAGGTTTCCGTCTTTGAAATCCTTGATCTGTGCTGCGTAGGCAGGATTGAATTTTTCCAGGTGTTTGGCAACATAGGCCTCTTTGTTATCCATGTTGATAGTCAATCCATGTTTTCCTATGTTTTTGTTGATGAAGGCTTCTGCGGCAATTGCTTTTCTGTCATCCTGCAGGATCAGTTCTTTCAATGCCGGCGCTGCGTTGGACAGGGACTGTTCTATGGGTTGGTTGGATATTCTTTTGATGATGTGAAAGCCAAGATCGGTCAACAAGACGGGTGCAATTTCTCCATCTTTCTTTAACCGCATGACCAGCTCTTCAAACAAAGGATCATATTGGCCAACCTGGATATCCTCGATGATGCCGCCTTTTGGGGCACTGCTCATGTCGTTTGAAAATGCAAGGACGAGCGAATCGAAGGATGCACCTGCTGTTGCAAGCGTATGGATCGAATCTGCCAGTAACTTTCTCTCCCTCATTTCCTCATCTGTTGCGTCTTCTGGTTTGGCAATCAAGACCTGTGCAATGGTTGTCTTGCCATGGGCAGCCCTTGTATTCATCCTTTGGAAAAAATGAATGCCGTTGGCCGTTTCAATGGGATCTGAAACAGCCCAATCTTTCAGTGCATAAATGGCATTTTCAAATGCATGGGGCAGGCTGAAAGCCGTGATGTATCCGAGATATCCCCTTGTTCTGGGCACTTCCGGATCATCTGAATTGGTAATGATCAATTTTTCGAAATCTTCACCGGTTAACAATGCTGCTTTGATTGAAGCCGCTTTTTTTCGGGCAAGCGCTTTTTCTGGAAGGGTGTAAAGGGTATCGTTGCTGCTGTTCAACTTCAGGTTGTTGAATTCAATGAAAAGATGTTTGACGGATACCTCTTTCAGTGAACGTTCATGCGCAGTTGCAATCAGTGCATCAAGGGTTTGCTGGTCGAGCATGTACACTGGCCTGATCTGATCTTCAAAGCCTTTGAGGTCTGCTTTTTGGTTGGATAAAGTATCCATCCTCAGCTCATAAGCGGCCTGAACTTTAAGGCGGAACCGGATGTATAGATCGCGGTAGTTTTCCAGGGCCGTCAAGCGGTTACTGGTATCCGTATTGTTCTTGTTGAAGGATGCCATGAACTCCTGCTGGCTGACGGCTTTACCACCATAGGTAAAAAGTACCTGTGCCTTCAATAGAGAGCAAAATGCTGTGAAGACGGCCAGTGTCAGCAGTATTTTTTTCATCTGCAGCTAGGGTGTCTTTGCTGATTTTTTCTTGAAATCCATAAAGTCATCTACCTGCAGGTAAGTAAGCTTTTTGGCAACAATGTTTTTATCCTTGTCCAGCAGATACATCATTGGAGTTTGGTAGACATCATATAGCTGCCTGTAACCAGGCTGACCTGCTTTGTAGATCTTGTCTTTGGTCTCATCGGTCTGGTAAACATGGATCCAGCCACTCAGTTTGTTTTCCCTGATATAATTGAGCCAGTTCTGTTTTCCGCCATCTGTCATGACCCCGACAAGCTTCACACCCTCTTTTCTCCACTTGGCCTGAAAGATGGAATCTACCCTGGGAACTTCCTCTTTGCAATGTCCGCAGGTGGGGTCCCAGAAACAGATTACGGTGAAAGGAGACTGTAGGGCATACAAAGAGAAATTTTTTCCGAGGGTATCAATCATCGGAAGCTCTGCCGCTTTTTTGCCAATCACATTGGACATCATGGAATAACCCCTGTCAAAGATGAACTTCTTGTATTTTTCATTCATCCAGCTGTCTGCCTGTCCGGATAGGTAATATTTTTCAAAAAGGTGCACAAAAACTGCATCCTGGCCCATGAATTTGGGATTCACGTATTTGTCTGTTAGGCTGGACAATACATATTTGAACATCTCTTCACTGGGTTTTGCAGCTGCGAGCATTTTGTCTGCATACCTTGTCAGTGAATCGGGAGCCTGTGGCAGAATCTCATCATAATACTTGTCAAACCTGCCCTGTAAAACGGGGGTTCTCACCAGGCGGTCATCTGAAAGGCTGATGCCGTCCCAATAGTGGTCCTTGTAGTAATTGTAGGCAAACAGGCTATCGTATTTTCCTCCAGGATGTTGGGCTGCGGGAGGAACTTCAGGATCTTTCAGTAGGTTGAAAATGGAACTCAACAGGTGCTTCGGATTTTTTTGCTGCAATCCATCGCGGTATTGTTGCATGTCCAGGCTCAATTGCTTGATCTGGGCCTGTGCCGCTTTTGTGGCAGGATCCTCAGCCGCTCCACCAGCCTTGGTCCTGAGGGCAGCTACCTGTGTGCCGATGTCGAACGATTTTTTCTGGTAATCGGCAAAAATGGTATTGTCTGGAGAACCTTCAAAGCGCAATCCTTTCACAATATTGGCTGTGTCTGCGTATACACTGAATTTTTGTTGCTGGTCAAGCATGCACTCAATCCATCCGTTCTTTTCGGGGAACACAATCATGTACACACCGCCTTGCAATTTCTTTGGTCCCGAAAAGATGGCCTGACCGTTGGCGTCAATCTTTGCAGAATCAATCAGGTATTGCTTGCTCCCAAAATGGTAGGCCAGGAAAAAGTATCCCTTGTTGAAAGGCTTGATGGAGGCCTTGATTTCGTAGGCATTTTGTGCCTGGGCAAATGGATTGAACAGCAAGGATAACAGCAGGATCGGAAGAATGCGCATCTGTGAAAGTTTGGGTAAAAATATTCTATAATCGGGAAATACAATGTTAAAAGGAGAACTAAGTACAGTCAGCTTGGGGAGGCATATTAAATTGTAGATTTGCAACTCAAGCCGGAACATGAGAAAGAAGAAATTGGTATTGGAGTATTTGCAGGTCAGTGGTTATGCCGCCGGAGGAAAGTCCATTGCAAAACTGGAGGGCAAGGTAGTTTTCATTGAAGGCGCTGTGCCGGGAGATGTTGTTGATGTTCGGATCAGCAAGAACAAGAAGGATTGGGCTGAGGGGAAGGCCATCAGGTTTCGGTCTTATTCTTCAGAGCGAACAACACCCTTTTGTAAACATTTTGGGGTCTGTGGAGGATGCAAGTGGCAGATGTTGCCCTATCAAAAGCAACTGGAGTATAAGTTTCAGGAAGTGGAGCAGCAGATGAAGCGGATTGGCAAGATCAACATCCCTGAAATGCAGCCCATTGCCGGGGCCAGTGAAACGCAGTACTACCGGAACAAACTTGAATTCACTTTCAGCTCCAAGAAATATTTTACCGAAGAGGAAATTGCCAGCCTGGAAATGCCTGAGGAAGGGCCACGAGGTCTTCCTTCCATTCCCGCCCTTGGTTTTCATGTGCCCGGCTCCTTTGACAAGGTGATCGATATTGATGAATGTTTTCTGCAGGCAGCACCAAGCAATGACATCCGCAATGGCATCAGGGCCTATGCCCTGCAAAAAGGGTATAGTTTTTATGATATCCGCAACCATACAGGGTTGCTCAGGAACCTGTTGGTCAGGCTTTGTACCACCGGAGACCTGATGGTCAATCTCGTGTTTGGGGAGGATGATGAAAAGGTGATCCAAGACATGATGGGATTCATCAAAAAGGAGTTTACTTCCATTACATCACTCTATTACACCATTAACCGCAAATTCAATGATAGCCTGGGAGACCAGCATCCCATCCTATACCATGGCAATGCCTTTGCCATTGAGCAGTTGGGTGGTTTGAAATTCAAAGTGGGTCCCAAATCGTTTTTCCAAACCAATTCAACGCAGGCTGAGCAGCTTTATCAGATCACCAAAGATTTTGCTGAGCTGAAAGGAACCGAAACCGTATATGACCTTTATTGTGGCACAGGAAGCATTGGTATTTTTGTCAGTGATAAAGCTGCGAAAGTGATCGGGGTGGAGGTCATCAGTGAAGCGATCGATGATGCACATGAGAATGCTGCCATGAATGGCATTGACAATACGCTTTTTTATGCCGGGGACGTGGCAGACATCTGCAACAATGGCTTCTTTGAAACACATGGCAGACCTGATGTGATCATCACTGATCCTCCCAGGGCGGGCATGCACGAAAAACTTGTGCAGCAGATCCTGGCCATGGAAGCACCATTGGTGGTGTATGTGAGCTGTAATCCTGCAACACAGGCAAGAGACCTGCAATTGTTGGCAGAAAAGTATGAAGTGACGGCGATCAGGCCAGTGGATATGTTTCCCCATACCCATCATATTGAGAATGTTGTGCAACTGAAGCTGAGGCAAGATGCCCCAGGTTCGTTAAATTTGTAATATAAAGCAGCGTATGCAATCAGAAATTAGACCGGGCAGGTTTCAGGTGCTTCCCGTAGTCATCAAAAACCTCATCATCATCAATGCCTTGGTTTGGCTCGCTCAAATCACCGTAGGCAAAGACCTTTTGTCTATTGAAGACCTTTTTGCACTGCATCATTTCAGCTCGGTGCATTATCATTTCTGGCAGTTCATTACCTACATGTTCCTGCACTCCTCAGATTCTTTCTTTCACATCCTGTTCAATATGTTTGCCTTGTGGATGTTTGGTTCTACATTGGAAAATCTCTGGGGGCCAGCTAAATTTCTCGCATTTTACCTGGTTTGTGGCTTTGGTGCGGGCCTCACCCAGGCGATTGCTTTGACCTACGATTTATCCCAGTACAATGAAATGTTTGCAGCGGGTCAGATCGGCGCTTCCGAACTTTTTGCATTGACAAATGTTCCTACCTTGGGTGCCTCTGGTGCTGTGATGGGTATTTTTGCTGCCTTTGCTTATACCTTTCCCAACAGCCAAATGATTATTCTTCCGATTCCTTTTCCCATTAAAGCCAAATGGGCATTGCTCGGTTTGGGTGTTTTGGATGTATTGGGTGGTATCTCAAGTGAGTCTACTGGAATAGCGCATTTTGCACACCTGGGAGGGGCAGCAGTGGGAATCATCATTGTGATGATCTGGAACAAGCGGAACAGAAGAGATTTTTATTGACCAAAAAATAAGCGGCATGGGATACAGGGACAATACGGGATCAAGCCGTTCAAATCTGTTCAATACAGCAAACCCTTTGGTGATGCTGGTTGTACTGCAAATTACTTTTTTTATTCTGATGAATTTCCTGAAAAGCATTTATGTCTTTTCAAGGATTCCGGAAGAGCAATTTTACCGCAATATTTACCATTGGTTTGTGATGCCTGCAGACCCCATGCAATTCATCACAAGGCCATGGACCCTGATTACCATGCAGTTCACTGAAGTCAAGGTTATCCTGGTCATCAGTAACCTGATTTGGTTATGGACATTTGGATACCTTATCCAAGACCTGATCGGCAACGACAAGATCATTCCCATTTACATCTACAGCGCAACCATTTCAGGTATTGCATTTCTGGGAGCTGCCAATATTTTTTATCCAGGCGCAACACAGTCAATTTTTTTCAGTGGTGCTGTGTCGGGAATCCTTGGATTGGCTGTAGCAGCAACAACTGTATCTCCACAATACCGTTTTTTCCCCATGATTGGCGGTGGCATTCCATTGTGGATCATTGCTTTGATATATTTGCTCTTGAACCTCTCTTCCGCTTTTTCTAATCCTGTATTGTTGCTTCCTGTTGCTGCCGGAGGTTTGACCGGGTTTGTATATGTCCGTATGTTGCAGAAAGGAAACGACCCTGGGGAATGGATGAATGCATTTTTTTCCTGGGTTGGCGCATGGTTTACCCCATCAAAAAACAAAGGATATTCCACAAAGCAATCGTCCTTTTATAACCAGGCAAACAAGGCTCCATTTGTTAAAAAACCCAACATCACGCAAGAAAGGATTGACAATATTCTTGACAAGATCAACCAGAAGGGATATGATAACCTGACCGACGCGGAGAAAAAGATATTAAAGGAGGCCAGCAAGAAAGACCTATAAAATAGCCGATGGGTAATTTTTTCAAATCCGTTTCTGTTGGTACAATGATGCTGCTCAATATCATTGTTGCAGCATTGTACCTGGCTTGTAGTTTTGCACCGTATTTGCATCCAAAGACCTGGTGGTTCACTGGTTTTTTGGGCCTGTTCTTTCCTTATCTTTTTGTCCTGTTGCTGCTCTTCTTGTTGTTTTGGGTCTTTGTTCGCATCAAGTGGTCTTTCTTTCCCCTGTTGGTGATGTTGGCTGGTTCTTTCGCAGTAGGCAAACATGTCTCTTTCAAAGGGGGCGAAGATTTTTCGTTGGAGAAATTACCTGGGTCTATCAGGTTGATGAGCTGGAACCTCCGTCATTTTATTCCTTTTGATGAAAGCATGTTCAAGCCTGATCAGGACAAGCACCTCCAATTGATCCTTGACCAGGTAAAAAAATACCAGCCAGATGTCATTTGCTTTCAGGAGTTTGTGTCCATGCCCGGGGAGGGCGACAAAGACCCGATGCATTATCTCGAGCATGTGCTTGGTTACAGGTATCACCAATTTGCAGGAGAAGATATTTTTGATACAAAGCAGTACAGTGGAATTGCTATTTTTTCAAAGCTTCCTATTGCTGGGGGTGGCGTTGTTCCTTTTTCCCCTGCTTCACCAGATGCCAATGCTGAAAATACTGTTTTTGCTGATGTCATCCATGGCGCTGACACGCTCCGAATTTTTGCTGTACATCTTCAATCTTTTGGATTTGGCGCCAGGGAATACGGGGTCATCGACGACGTTAAGGCAAAAAATGACAGCAGTGTTTTCCAGTCTAAAAAGCTGATCAAGAAAATGCGCAATACTTTTTATTGGCATGGTGTGCAATCTGATTTTATTGTGAACGAAATGGCATCTTCCCCATTTCCGACATTTGTATTGGGTGATTTGAATGATGTACCCGGTTCCTATACCTATTCAGTGGTGCGGGGCGAGAAGCATGATGCATTTCTTGAAAAAGGGTATGGTTTGGGTGCAACATTCACAAGCTCATCCTCATTCATACTGCAGCACTTGCCCACCCTGAGGATTGATTATATTTTTCATCCCCAGCAATATGAAGCCCTGCAGTTTACCCTGGGAGGCAAAAGGCTCTCTGATCACTCCTTTCTGGTCTCAGACCTCAGAAAAAAATAGGCTTATCTTGCGTTCGATCAGTGTTCTGCTTTTCAATCTTTATCTTTGCCTTCACAATATTATTTATGTCTTCATTGCAGTTCTATAATTCACTCACCAGGCAGAAAGAAGTTTTCAGCTCACTGATTCCAGGCCGGGTAGGCATGTATGTATGCGGTCCAACCGTCAGTGGAGAAAGCCATCTTGGCCATGCAAGGCCATTCATCACATTTGATATTGTATACCGCTACCTGCGCCATCTTGGCTACCAGGTGAGGTATGTGCGCAACATCACCGACGCTGGTCATTTTGAAGAAGAGGGAAGGGAGAGTGAAGACAAGATCTCCAAAAAAGCCATCCTTGAAAAAATGGAGCCCATGGAGCTGGTGCAGAAATACACCAACCTTTTTCATTGGGCAATGAGTGAGTTCAACAATGTGGAGCCCAGTATCGAGCCCACTGCAACTGGACATATTGTTGAGCAGATTGTCATGATCCAGCGCATCATGGCCGATGGATATGCCTATGAAGCCAATGGTTCAGTCTATTTTG
>JBIIQT010000095.1:0-4465 GCA_044341875.1 Chitinophagaceae bacterium
TGGCAGGGCGCTGTTGAGCGTGTGGCAAGGGCTGGCATCAAACAAATCGGATTGATCCATCGTGGATTTTCTTCCTACGGAAATACAGAATTCAGGAACGCGCCTATGTGGCATTTGGCCATCGAGATGAAGCGCCGGATGCCCGGAACGCCCATCATCAATGATCCTTCTCATATCTGCGGACGCAGGGATATTTTGCAGGCAACTTCCCAGAAAGCAATCGACCTTGATTTTGATGGTTTGATGATTGAAAGCCATATTGATCCTGACAATGCGTGGAGTGATGCCAAACAACAAATTACACCAGAACGTCTTGCAGAAATGCTGTCTGCCATCAGCTGGAGAAAAGAAGATGTTCCATCTGAATCTTACCATGCAGCACTAGATAAGCTTCGTGAGCAAATCAATCATATCGATGATGAGTTGATGCAATTGATTTCACAAAGGATGTCCATTGCAGAAAAAATCGGAGAATACAAACGCAACAACAATGTTACCATTCTTCAGGCAACCCGTTGGAATGAAGTGCTTGAGAAGGCATTGCTGAAAGCAGGCAAGGTTGGTTTGAGTGATGAATTCATCACCCGTTATATGGATGCCATTCACATGGAAAGCATCAACAGGCAGAATAAAATCATGAATGACTGATTTTGATGAACAAGAAGAAATTTACTTTTTCAAGCGCTTCGGTTGATTTTTATTTTGAAGCACTGTTCAGCCGGCTCGACACTGTTGTTGATAGGAAAAAAGCAATCATCATTACTGATGCCAATGTTTTTGACGCCCATCAATCCAAGTTCAAAAACTGGAATGTGATCACATTAAAGCCAGGTGAGGAATACAAGGTACAACCAACGGCGGATGCAATCATTGAACAGCTCATAGCTTTTCAAGCAGACAGGAAGTCCATTCTTGTTGGCGTTGGAGGCGGTGTGGTGACGGATCTTACAGGGTATGTAGCTTCCATTTTCATGCGGGGTATCCAGTTCGGTTTTGTACCCACATCATTGCTGGCAATGGTGGATGCATCCATCGGAGGAAAAAATGGGATTGATGTTGGCCAATATAAAAATATGGTGGGCATCATTCGCCAGCCCTCTTTCATTTACTATGATCAGTCTTTTTTGAAAACACTTCCTGATGCTGAATGGTCGAATGGATTTGCAGAGATCATCAAGCATTCTTGTATTTTAGATGCCAAGGCTTTTCAATTGCTGGAGTCTTCCAATTTGTATAAGGTCAAGAAGAGTAAAAAGTTGATGCAGGAAATCATCCTCAGCAATGTCAAGCTTAAGGCAGGTGTTGTGAAAAGGGATGAGTTTGAAGCAGGGGAGCGAAAATTGTTGAATTTTGGACATACCCTGGGTCATGCCCTGGAGACACAATACGAGTTGACCCATGGACAAGCTGTTGCCTTAGGAATGGTTTTTGCCGCTTGGCTTTCTGGAAACCTGCTCGGGTTCAAGGATGCCGCCCGTATAGAACAAACACTGATCAATTTTGGTTTGCCAACGCGTGGTGCTTTTGATGTCGAGAAAGTATTCAATGTCTTAAAAATGGACAAAAAAAGAATCAGCAAAATCATGAGCTATATTTTACTGAAAAGAATAGGCAAGGGAGTAATCAGTGATATTGATGTAGACGCACTCAAAACGCATCTCGCGGCTTACAACGACACAAACAAAAAGAAAAAATGATTGCAATCGTTCATCCATCTGGCATCTTAGGAACCATACGTGCACCGCGTTCCAAGAGCGACATGCAACGGGCTTGTGCTGCGGCTTTGCTTCACCACGGTGTCACCCATATCATTGATCCCGGGAAAAGCAATGATGACTTGGCAGCATTGGATGTCATTTCTAAACTAGGAGCTGAGGTAGCAGAGCAGGATAATACCATAATCATCAAGAGCAATGGCGTTCATCCTTTTTCTGATGAGATCAACTGTGGAGAAAGTGGTTTAGGCATCAGGATGTTTACGCCCATTGCAGCGCTGAGTGCAAGGGAGTTGAAGATCAGTGGCACAGGTTCACTCTTGAGCAGACCCATGCATTTTTTTGATGATATTTTTCCGCAGCTTGGCATTTCCATCCAATCAAATGAAGGAAAATTACCCCTTGTGATCAACGGGCCCATGCTTCCCACTTCAATTGAAGTGGATGGTAGTTTGAGTTCCCAGTTTCTTACTGGTTTGTTGATGGCCTATTCTGCTGCTGGAGCAAGCAATGTTACAATAACGGTGAAGGACCTGAAAAGCAAGCCCTACATTGATCTTACGCTTGGCGTGTTGAAATCATTTGGCATGAAAGTCCCAGTGGTAGAGGATTACGAAACTTTCAGTTTCTCTGCAGTTGAACATGTTCAGCCAACCGGAGAGATCAGTTATCGTGTTGAAGGAGATTGGAGTGGAGCTGCATTTTTATTTGTTGCAGGTGCAATTGCAGGAGGAATCAGCATTCAAGGAATGAAGGCCAATTCTGTTCAGGCAGACATGAAAATTTTAGAAGCCATCAGGGATGCCGGGGCAAAGCTTAGTTTTAATGACGGTGTATACCATGTCGCCCCTGCTGATTTACAAGCATTTCATTTTGATGCCACAGAATGTCCTGACCTCTTTCCTCCTCTGGTTGCCCTTGCTGCATATTGCTCTGGAAATACAGTCATCAAAGGAGCCCTGAGGTTGACCCATAAGGAAAGCAACAGGGCATTGACCCTTCAGGATGTTTTTGGTAAAATGGGTGTACAGATTGACCTCGATGGGGATTTGATGATTGTTCATGGAAATCGTCATCTCACAGGTGCAAGGGTCCATTCTCACCATGACCACAGAATTGCCATGGCAGCAGCTGTTGCTGCATTGGGTGCGGAGGGGGAGGTGCTTATCGACGAGGCAGATGCCATCAACAAATCCTATCCTGATTTTTATGAACATTTGAAAGCCTTGGGTACTTCCATTACATTGCAAACGGTTTAAACAGTTCCAATGAATCATTTTGGTAAATTATTTTCAGTCAACATTTTCGGCGAATCACATGGTGAAAGTGTCGGTGTAGTCATTGATGGATGCCCTGCAGGAATGCCACTTGCTGTTGAGGATTTTATTGTTGATACGGAAAGACGAAAAGGGGGAACCCAAAAAGGCACCACACCCCGACAGGAAGAAGACCTTCCATTGTTCAAAAGTGGTGTTTTCAATGGTAGAACAACTGGTGCACCGCTGACCCTTTTGTTTGAAAACAAGAACACGAGGTCTGGTGATTATGAGAAACAGCGTGCAGTGCCAAGGCCCGGACATGCGGATTTCGTTGCCCATAAAAAATTCAGCGGTTTTGAGGATTTTCGTGGAGGTGGGCATTTCAGTGGTCGATTGACCCTATGCCTCGTTGCTGCTGGTGTAGTGGCCAAAAAAATATTACAAAACATTACTGTCGTTGCAGAAATAACTTCCATCGGTGGTGAATCAGATCCTGAAAAGGGTCTGCAAAAGGCGATTGAAAACAAAGATTCTGTAGGGGGAATTGTGGAATGCAAGATCAATGGATTGCCGCTAGGATTGGGGGAACCTTTTTTTGATTCAGTTGAATCCCTGATCGCTCACGCGGTTTTCGCCATTCCTGCAGTGAGGGGAATTGAATTTGGCACCGGATTCAAGGCCGCAGCAATGTTTGGCATCGAGCACAATGATGCCATTGAGAATGCTGATGGAAAAACAACCACCAACCATGCTGGTGGTATCGTAGGAGGAATTACCAATGGCAATGAGCTTGTGTTCAGGATTGCCATAAAGCCCACTTCTTCAACGCCCAAAGATCAGTTTACCTACAATTGGGAAACAGATCAGATGGAATCATTTGCTGTAAGAGGAAGGCATGACCTCTGCATCGCTTTGAGGGTCCCACCAGTATTAGAGGCTAGTGCCGCCATTGTTTTGGTAGACCTCATGTTGCGGGAGCAAATGATAAAAAGGGTATATTCATAAAATAATTCAGATCAATGGGCCTTATTTATCATATCACTACAATAGAAGCTTGGACAAAAGCAACTGAGACAGGGTCTTATGTTACACCATCACTCAAAGACGAGGGTTTCATTCATTGCAGTGAAATGTCTCAGGTAGAAGACGTCAAAGCCAGGTTTTATGTTGGTATTCAGGACATTGTTTTGCTAACCATTGATACAGAAAAGCTGACAAGCCAACTGATCTTTGAATGGTCTCCTTCAGTGCAAGACACCTTTCCCCATATTTACGGACCGATTAATTTGGATGCAGTTGTTGAATTGACAACAGTTTGATGATCAATCAATCTTTGTATCCAGTGCCCTGAAAGAAAGGTCAAATACATCATATGCAGATGCCCCCGGCCAGGCGTAATGCCACCATTCTGTTTCCAGTCTTACAAAACCGAATTTTTCCATGGTACTTCTTAGCAATTCCCGGTTGCTGATCCTCACCTGATCCAGATTT
>JBIIQT010000056.1:0-15095 GCA_044341875.1 Chitinophagaceae bacterium
GAAGCCCTTTGATTTTTCATTGGGTTTCCTGAAATGAAAATCCCTCCAATACCCTTCAATCCTGATGGAATCGGCAACAATCTTTTTTTCTTTTTCAACCCTCCGTGTAAAATAATTTCCACCTTTTCCCGAGCTGTCAGTCACTCCAGCAGTTGTTTGTGCAAAAGAGGCCATACCAATCAGCAAGAAAAAAAACAGGATATTGATGCGCATGTCGTTTTTTTTGAATTGAACTTATTTCTTCCACAATTTTAAATCATCCCAATAAATGTTGAGCGATTTTCCCTGCTGCTTCAAATAGGCAATCAGCTCCTTGGAGGTATACATTTTCATCGGGTTGAAATGGGTTACACCATCAGGCGCTGTATCCTTTGAATTGTGGGTAACATTGGTAACATCAAAAATCATTTCTTTCTTGCCACCATCGGGTTCAATGGTCATGTAGAACCTTCCGTTTTTCGCATCCCCTTCCTTGAAATAATACTCCAGGGTAAACCATTTGCCAATAGGCACTGCTGTCTTGGCACCATTGGCAGACCACAATGTTGTATAGACCTGGCTGCCATCAGGGTTCAGGAGACAATCCTGACCATCCAGGATAAAATGAAGGTCACTCTCGGTGGGAATCAGTTTCCCGATGCCCAGGGTAAGCCTGTAGCGATTCGGCACTGTCTGGCTCCAGGTGATGTTGTTCCATATCTCCACAATGGTGAGCCATTTGATGGTATTGGGATATTTTCTCAGCAAGCTGAATTCGTCTGGAAGAAAAATACGCATTGATTGATAGTATTCCTTGTAGCCCCCTTTGATGCCATAGAATTCATATTGCACCCTTGCCTTAACATCACCACCAGTTTCTGTCCAAGAATCATTGATGCTATAATGCAAGACCTTGTTGGAAGCATTGACAGGGTCTGTTGCAATCTTGGCAAATCGCTTGGAAAGATCACCACCATTGTAATTGAAATAGGGCCTTGTGCTCAACACATTTCCTTCCAGGGCATCCCAGTCATTGCTGGATCCCAACTGTGCATCCTTCCCGCTGATCCTGTCTGTTGTTGCGTTGATGGGAACCACTGCACAAGGCGGTTCAAAATTGGATTGAAAAACCAGGGAACCCTTGAGTGTTGCAGGATCTATCAACCCAGTGCCTGTATTCCCCGGAGGATTGACAACAGGGGTTGTGGTTGTAGCCTTCTTACAACCATTCATTGAAAACATCAGGATGGCAAAGATGAAGCAAGAAAAAAATAGTCTCATTGTGTGAACTTAGTTATTTACAAAAGGTAAGAAAAACTATTGTTTGATGGCAACCTTGTTTCTTAAACTTCCAATACCATCAATAGACATATGAACAAGGTCTACTAGCGCAAGTGTGAAATCATTGGGCGGAACCAAACAGGTTCCCGTCATCAGGTAAACTCCTTGTGGGAAATCCATTTCCATGAAAAGATAGCCAATCAGTTCTTCGTGTGTTCTTTTCATTTGGTTGATGGAGATGCTGCCGCTGAAAACAATTTCCTTGTTCCTTTCAATGGACATGTGGATTTGGGTATCTGCATCAATGGGTTTGGCGGTTACCAACAAACAGGGCCCAATGGCTGCAGATCGCTCATAACATTTTGCCTGGGGAAGGTACAAAGGATTCTCGCCTTCTATGTCTCGCGAACTCATGTCGTTGCCAATGGTATAGCCAACGATCTTTCCGGCTGCATTGGCAAACAGGGTCAACTCCGGCTCAGGAACATTCCAATGGGAATCCCGCCTGATCATCACTTCCTGATCAGGACCAGCGCACCTTGCAGCAGTTGACTTGAAAAAAAGTTCCGGTCTTTTTGCTTCATATACTTTGGCGTAAAAATCTGCAGCCCCACTTTCCTTGGCCTCATCCATCCTTGCCTCTTTGCTGCGCAAATACGTCACTCCTGCTGCCCATATTTCTTGGCTTCCTATCGGCGCTTCAATCTTTTCGCCATCGATTGTTGTTTCAATAGGGGCATGGGTAGAAGCATAGACCTCGAGAAAATTGTAAAGGTTCTCCTGATTGACCAGTGCATCCCAGGAATGATTGTCCAATCTGTAAAGGGCAGATGATGTTTGCAGAAGCACAGCACCTTCAACTTTGAATAATTTCATTGGATATGATTATTTGATTGATTCAATACCAACCTGCAAGGGTTGCATGATTTTTGTTTTTGCCAACTGAACATGTGAAAACCAAGTCTGGGCATCTATAAACACACCAGCCTTGTTCCAGGCAGCGCCAGTATAATACACAATGGGCTTTGCTTTTGGTGTTGATGTTTGCAACAGGAGTTGCGTTGCTGTTACTTTAATGCTCACTGCCGGTTCAAGCAAAAAAGATCCTACCCCGGTGATGCCATCCGCACCATGCAAGGGTTCCCAATAGGCCATGCTACCATTCAACTCATCCAGTAACATTGCGCCTTGTTCTTTTCTTTTGATGATGCCCACTACCAAAGGCAATGCAGCCATGGTGTCTCCGGCATACGCCACTTCCACTTTATTGAAATGATTACCTGCATCAAGGGTGATGGTCTTTGTTGCACGGACCTTCATGCCTGCAACATTCCACTCATTGTACTCCAATTGAAAGCTGGTGCGAAGCGGACCATTGTCCAATACCTTGTACCTGGCATAGGTGCCGTCATAATAAATGGAATCCTTGATCATCGGGGCGATATTGCCTGCGCCCAATGTAAAACCAACATGATAATAATCCATTCCATCTCCCAGGTCTTCATGGTATTTCCCCCGCTTGTATCTTTCATTGATGACCATGCGATCAGTACTTTTCACCCAAACATCCATCCCATAGGCCATTTCCTTGGGGGTCTTCTCCAATTCCTTTCCATACATCCGGAAAGCAATCTTGTCATTCTCCCAGGCGAAATCATCCTTGCGCTCCGGAACATACCGACCATAGGTTTTTACAGAAGCGGGGGTTGATTTCCCTTTCATCAACTGAAGGACCAATTTGCCATTTGCTGGCACATCAACCTGCACCAGGAGATTAACGATTGCATCGCACCCTTTTTTCTCGAGCTGCCATGACAACTCATTTTTTGTAGCCTTGTTGATGACCTTGAAATTGGCTGTATCGATTGCTGGATAAGCCGCCTGAATGGATTTCCAGTCCACAGATATCAGTTCACCTTTTCTCTCTATTGATGAGGGATTGGAAATGGTGACGTTGACCTGGGCGGCTGCCAGATGAACAAAAAGGAGCTGGATGAAAATAGAAAAGAAAATGAGTTTTCGCATGCTTCAAATGTTGAAAAATAATCTACGTTGATGAACCCGTATTGGCTTCAACTGCAATGTAATGATTTGACAAGAGAGATGCTAAAACCAACCAAGGTTCAATGGCAGATTTATTTCCCCTTGTAGCTCATTGCCTCCGCCATATAGGATTTTATTTTTTCTTTTCTGATGGCATCAGAAGGATGTGTTCTCAGGAACTCGGGCACCTGTTGCCCACCCGAAGCCTTTTCCATCCTGTCCCAGAATGCCAGGGCCTCATTCGGGTCGTAACCAGCCATGGCGGCCCATATCAAGCCGTAGCGATCCGCTTCCAATTCTTGTTTCCTTGAAAATGGCAGCATGACCCCCACTTCAGTTCCGATCCCATAGGCCTGCATGAAAATATCTTGTGTGACAGATGGTTTTTTACTCATGGCAACAGAAAGGGTCATGCCTCCCAATTGCTGCAACATCGAACCGCTCATGCGCTGGTTACCGTGCTGCAACAAGGCGTGTGAAACCTCATGCCCCATCACCACTGCCAATGCGTTTTCATTCATGGTTACAGGAAGCAGTCCGGTGTACACCACAATTTTCCCTCCAGGCATGCACCAGGCATTGATGGCAGGATCATTCACCAACTTGTATTCCCACTGGTATCCGTTCAGGAATGAACTGTTGTTTTTGGTGGCATAAAATCTATTTACCGCTTTGCTGATATTAAGTCCGACCCTGTTCACCATTGCTGCATTGGCATTGTTTTTCTGATTCACCACTGCATGGGTCTTGAAGAAATCATTGTATTGAGATGATGCCAGCGACTGTAATTCCGCCTCCGGAATCATGGTCAGTTGCCTTTTTCCTGTAAGTGAATTTTGGGTACAGGAAACAAGAAAGCAGATAGCTGCCAACGTAGCCATTCCTATGCATTTTCTAGAAAGAAGATTTATCATAAATATTGTTTTTATGGATGAAGCATCAGTTGCAAAACTCAGTCCCAAACCTAGTTTATCCCATTTGCATCCACAGTAAATTATTCGTTAAATCCTTTTTTGTAGTAAATGAATCACGCAAGGTCTTTCAGGATCAGGTCAATCGTTGAAAGTTCCTCAGAAGTAAAACTGGTATTGTTGAGTGCATTGCAGGCATCAAGCACATGGGCCACCTTGCTGGCACCAATGAGTACACTGGTTACACGGTCATCCCTCAGTAACCAGGCCACAACCATCTCTGCCAGTTTCTGACCACGCTGTTCAGCAATAGCATTGAGCTGCCTGATGGCTTGCAATTTTTCTGGAGTGATTTGATCAGGCTTTAGGGAAGGGTTTCTGCTGGCGCGGGATTGATCCGGAATGCCATTGAGGTATTTATCTGTCAACAAGCCCTGTGCCAATGGTGAGAAGGCGATGCAACCTACTTTGTTTTGTCCCAATACGTCCAACAATCCTTCTTCAGGTGTTCTCACCAACATGGAATATTTGGGCTGATGGATCAGGCAGGGAGTACCCAACGCTTTCAGTATGTCAAATGCTTTTTGTGCCTGCTCTGGGGGATAGTTGGAAATCCCTGCATACAGCGCTTTTCCTTGTCTTACAATCAGGTCCAATGCTGTCATGGTTTCTTCCAGAGGAGTGTTGGGGTCTGGACGGTGGTGATAGAAAATATCAACATAGTCCAGCTTCATTCTTTTGAGGCTCTGGTGCAAACTGGCCACCAAATATTTTTTGCTTCCCCAATCTCCATAAGGCCCATCCCACATGGTAAATCCAGCCTTGGTGGAAATGATCATCTCATCACGGTACTTGCCAAAATCACCCTGCATGATGTCTCCGAAATTAGACTCAGCACTGCCGGGTGGCGGACCATAATTGTTGGCCAGATCAAAATGGGTGATGCCCAGATCAAATGCAGTATGGAGGACGTCTTCAAAAGTTGAACGAAGATCGACATGCCCAAAATTTTGCCAGAGTCCCAATGAAATGGCGGGCAGCTGAAGGCCACTGTTTCCGCAACGGCGGTAGGTCATTTGCTGATACCTGGATTGACTTGCCTGATAGTTCATACGATGTTATACTTGAAATTAAAATTGAAGATTGACTGATTTACCGGCATAGACCCCTTGTGGAAGGTCGATGAGCAAGATGGTTTGTTGCAACTGATTGTTGGGCAGACAAACAAGGCCCTCCTTTTTTACCGCATAAATGCCGGAGACAGTGATGGTCATTCGGCTCAACTGCCTGGATGGATCAGCAACGCTGATTGTCTTGATGCGGCTGCCTTCCATCCTGAAAATGGCCATCCCCTGGCTGTCCATTTTCAAGGAAAAGCTTGGCGTAACTTTCAACGCAGCTGCTTGGTAAAAAGCGGCCTGAATCATGTTGAGTTTTCCGTGAAATACCGCCTGAATAGTATCCGTATTGGACAAGATCTTGATGGAGCGGTTGTTTTGACTGGTCTCCATCAGCGTGTTCTGGTCCACATCTGGAACAACAATGTATTGATAGCCTGCCTTTGTTGGACGCGCGCCATGGTCAAACCAGAGTTTAAAAACCTGTTCATTCACTGGTTCCTTGCTGATGTTTTTTTGATCGGTGATGGAAGCCCAGGTGCCCGTTTCGTTTTGGTTGGATACATTGACTTTTGCGGGTTCGGGGAAAATATATCCAATCCTGTCATGGTAAATCCATTTCACTTTTTCAGCTACCCTTTTGCCACTGGAAAGCAAGGCCTTGTTGCCATCCTGCATGATGGTAACTTCGCCCTTTAGCAGCACCTGATTGATGGTTGTAGCCACTGGCAATTTGCTTTCGGACCGGATGTCGGTTCCCAGGCAAACATATTCCTCATCAAAAAAGAACCATGATTTCTTAGCCTCCACCATATCATGCGGGCTCTTGAAATCAAATACCACAGCGCCATACAGGTCATCGGTCACTGCTCCTACAAATCTTGTCAATCCTTTCTTTTGAATATCCTCCGGACCATGCAATGCAGGCTTCTGCAGTACCGTGGTGCCGGATATTTTTTGCCAATCATAGACAGGCCAGATGTTGTGGTATTCATTGCCTTTCAACACGAGATAATTTGTTCCATCAGCACGGTGGTGGGTGGGCTTACCCGGACCATTGTAGGGCATTTCCATGTTCGCGTTCCTGGTGGAAAACATCCTTACCGTGGTATAAAAATTCGGACGCTGGAAAACAAAATGCTCTGTCTGCCAGAAGAATTTCGCAAAAGACTTTGTGGGTTTTGCGGTTCCTTTTCTCAGGCGGATCAGTTCTTCCAGTTCTGCTTTGCGGTAATCAGTACCCACGAGCAAACGTTCAATTTCCAGTGTGCCACGGGGTTGAAAATTGTTCTTGCTGGTAATGTCCCTGTTCTTCACACTGACATCCTCATAAACCCCATAAACCAATTGCTTGGTGATGCCATCGATATAATAATCCACCAGCTGGTTGATCTTTTCTTTTGAAAACTGGTACTTGGTTCCGTTCACATAGACCAGCCATTCGCCAAATGCATTCGCGTATTTACCATAGCCATAAGAGGTCGTATTATTCACCCGATCCGGACGATGGTGAAAACTGTAATCATGTTGAATTCCCCTTTCCCCTGTTGAAAATTTAATCTCGCCTTCAATGATCTTGATCACTTTTTCGAATTCGGCGAAGTTTTCCCTGAACAGCATGTTCTTGGCCAGGATGCCTGCAATCACAATCCTGTCGCCACTTGGACGCGCACCCGATGCACTCATGTTGGCCCTCCCGATGATGGGCTGGAGCTTTTCAACAAGGTCCTTCGGGAGCTCATTGCCCAAGACCAGCATCAGGTTAACCAAGATGGTTGGGACTGCAATCTGGCTATCATGCCAATTGTCGCCGACAAAATCATTTTTTACCCAGAAATCAAGACCCTTTATAATCGTTTCCATCAATTGCCTTGAGTGGTAGTACTTGGAATTTTTTGATTGGTAGACCCTTGCCAGGTAAAGAAGATCATTAAGGTGTCGCTGCTGGGGAAAACCTGCAATGTTGCTCAGGTCTGCATAATCAATTCCAGGAAAGCTGCCATCCTCCTTCATTTTGGCAACTACGTTTTCCACCTGGTTGTCCGCAACTGTATTGGTAAACAGTTCTGCAATCACCCTTTGCCTGATGATGGCAAGATCATTGGTTTGGGCAAAGGCAAGGCTGGAGAAGAACATCAAAAAGGCAAGAAATGCGGTTGATTTGTACATGCGATTGTGTTAATGCTGCGTTTGGGATATGCCCTTGAAGGTAGCAAAATTTACACAAGCTTTTGACATGATGAGCTCATCCCTACAAAGATCGACAATGAAGGAATTTTGGCAGATTCATTATTTAATCGTAATATTGCGATTAATATGGGAACCAGTAAAAACCACGCCTTCGCAGAAGAAGAAAATACAGTGTCAAAATATGCCAAAGCCCTTTCGCATCCGGCCCGTGTTTTGATCCTGAATTTGCTGATCGAAAAGCAGGCCTGTGTTTGTGGCGATATCGTGGATGAAATCCCGCTTTCCCAATCCACCGTTTCCCAGCACCTGAAAGAATTGAAAGCGGCAGGGCTGATCAAAGGTGAAATTGAAGGAACATCCGTCTGCTATTGCATAGATGCGGCTGAATGGGAAAAAGCCAAAACCGCATTGAAGAATTTGTTTGAACGCCCGGCCCTGACTGATTTGAAATGTTGTTAATCCATCACGCTTAAAAAATACAAAATGAAAACCGAAGCAGAATTAAAAGAAATCGTAAGACAGAAATACAGCGAGATCGCCCTGCAAGACAAGGAAACAAATATGTCTTCCTGTTGCGGTGCCGGTGGATGCAGTACGGAAGTGTACAACATCATGTCTGATGATTATTCAACACTTGAGGGCTACAATGCCGATGCCGATTTGGGACTTGGATGCGGACTGCCAACACAGTTTGCCAGAATCAAGGAAGGTGATCTCGTAGTTGATCTTGGCAGCGGCGCAGGAAATGATTGTTTTATTGCACGCCATGAAACCGGTGCCACAGGAAAAGTGATCGGCATTGATTTCACCAGCGCCATGATTGAGAAAGCCAGAAAAAATGCTGAAGCCAGAGGCTTCAACAACGTTGAATTCAGGCAGGGTGATATTGAACAGATGCCTATCACATCGAATGTAGCTGATGTTGTGGTGAGCAATTGTGTACTGAACCTTGTTCCAAACAAACATGCTGTGTTTCAGGAAATTTACAGGGTGTTGAAACCAGGTGGTCATTTCAGCATCTCAGATGTGGTCCTGGTGGGTGCCCTGCCCAATGCACTGAAAGAAACGGCTGAGATGTATGCAGGCTGTGTTTCCGGAGCGATTCAAAAACAGGTGTATCTTGAGCTGATCAATGCCAATGGTTTTGACAACATTACCATCCAAAAAGAAAAGCCCATTTATATTCCTGATGATATCCTGATCAACCACCTGAGTGCAGAAGAGATTTCCAGTTTTCGCGCAGGAGGAATGGGCATCTTCAGCATCACAGTATTTGCACAAAAACCAATTGAAACCAAACAATGCACGCCCGGTGGTGGCTGCTGCTAAAAACAAGATCGGATGAAAAAAATACTTGTACTATGCACAGGCAACAGTTGCAGGAGCCAGCTGGCCCACGGATACCTGGAATTCTTGGCAGCAGGAAAGGCCATGGTCTATTCTGCCGGCGTTGAAACCCACGGTGTGAACCCCAGGGCCATCGCCATCATGAAAGAAGATGGTATGGATATTTCAAACAATACATCCAACAATGTACTGGAGTACCAGGACATTGACATGGACTTTGTGATCACGGTATGTGACAATGCAAAGGAACGATGCCCCTATTTCCCCACTGGAGCTAAACTATTTCATTATAATTTTCCTGACCCTGCCAAAGCAACAGGAACAGAAGAAGAAATCATGGAGCAGTTCAAAACAGTCAGGGAGATGATCAAACAATACTGCGCCGATTTTGTGAAGGAAAACCTTTAGGCACGGGGCTTGACAAAAACAGAATTGGCTATATTTAAACCATGAAGCCAAAAACCTTCCTGTTTTTTCAACTCATGATGTTCTTGCAATTCAATGCAGTTGCACAATCAACCATTGCATCAAAACCCAACATCATTTTCATCCTTGCCGATGATTTGGGTTATGCAGACCTCTCTTTCACCGGTGGCAAAGATGTAAAGACGCCTCATATCGATGCCCTCGCAGCAAAGGGTATGTTTATGAAAAACTTTTATGCCAATTCAACTGTTTGCTCTCCCAGCAGGGCGGCACTCCTGACCGGTCTTTACCCCGATCTTGTTGGCGTACCCGGCGTCATAAGGCAACAGCAAAAAGATTCCTGGGGCTACCTCAAAGAAGATGCCATCCTCTTGCCTGCAGTTCTCAAAAAATCTGGCTATCAAACGGCCATCATTGGCAAATGGCACCTTGGATTTGATAAGCCCAACATCCCCAACAGCAGAGGGTTTGACCAGTTCAAAGGATTCCTGGGAGACATGATGGACGACTATTATACGCATCGTCGCGAAGGCATCAACTGGATGAGAGAGAATGAAAAAGAGATTGATCCCAAAGGACATGCAACCGATTTGTTTACGGATTGGGCCATCGATTATGTTGTTGAAAAAAACAAATCCCAATCCCCGTATTTTCTTTACCTGGCCTACAATGCTCCCCATTTTCCGATTCAACCTCCAGTAGAGTTCCTTGAAAAAGTAAAACAACGTGAGCCTGATGCAACTGAATCAAGGGCCAAAAACATTGCCCTTGTCGAACACCTTGATGCCTCGATTGGCAAACTGATGGCAACATTGGAAGCATCAGGACAAATGAACAATACCATCGTTGTTTTCTCCTCAGACAATGGCGGATCTCTCCCCCATGGGCAGAGCAATGGAACACTCAATGGAGGAAAACAAGACATGCTTGAAGGGGGTATAAAAGTTCCTGCTGTTGTTGTTTGGAAAGACAAGATCAAGGCAGGAAGCAGTTCTGATCAGTTAGCATTGTTAATGGACTTGTTCCCAACCCTGGCCAACATTTCAGGGGCAAGTATTGAACACCCAATCAATGGCATCAACCTGACAGCAGTGCTGAAAGGAGGTGCTCCCATTCAGACCGACAGAACTGTTTACTGGATGAGAAGAGAAGGCGGGCAACACAATGGGCTTGCCTACTATGCAGCAAGAAAAGGAAATGTAAAAATCCTGCAAAACAATCCCTTTGAAGTATTCAAAGGTTATGACCTGGACAAGGACCCCCTGGAAAAAAATCCAATCAATACAAAAGATCATGAACAGTTCAAAGCCTTGAAATACTCCTTGCAAGAACATATCAGGGCCTCGGGAAAAGTGCCCTGGCAACAACCCAACTGAGCATTTACTCCATCACCTTGCTGGGCAAATATCCAATCCGCTGTGCAACTGCCATAACCTTCTGGTCTTTCTCCAGTTCAATAGGTTTTGTATAGACTTCCCAGCGTTGAGGAACTATACCATCACTGCCCACCAATTTGTAGGCAATGGAAGCCCCATCTGTAATGCATTTGATGGCCACCACATTATCTGAGCGCACAAACAATGGATCTGATGTTACAGGTGGTTTGTCTCCACCATTCCACATTTGTTTGAGCAATTGCTTCTCAGGAATGGCACCAAGGTCTGGCACATCTTTTTGCCATTTGTTGAATACCTCCCTGAACCGGTTCAGCACTGTTGCGTAGGCAGGATCTTTGGCAAGGTCCTTGAGCTGATAAGGATCATTGAGCACATCATACAATTCCTCTGTTGTCCCTTTGGTTTCAAACCAACGCAATTGAACGGCATTCAATTTTCCTGCATCGCGCAAGCGAATGATGTCGCGCATGGAGGCCTGTTGCTTCCTGTACGCAAGGTCCATGTAACTTGGAAGCTCCGGATTGAAATTGTAAACATACTGATATCGTCCATCATGCACAGAACGCACACGATCATAATGACTGTCTATTCTGTCGCGGGCGGCAAACACATATTGGTTCTTCCCTTTGCTGGCATAAGGACCAAGAAAGGCCCTTCCCTGTATGTTCAGAGGCGGTTTGATGCCTGCCAGTGATAATATTGTTGGTGCATAATCGATGGAAGATACCAGACGCGAATCTGTGGTTCCAGGTGCTGTTTTATGTTCTCCATTGTTCGGAAACCGGATGATCAAAGGAACACGCAATCCCCGATCAGTGATTTCTCTTTTTATGTATGGCAAACCATCGCCATGATCTGCCCAGAACATGACAATGGTATTCTCCAGCAATCCTTCTTTTTCCAGCTCACTGATCTTCTCTCCAATCCAATCATCCATCTCTGAAACATTGGTATAAAACCTTGCAATGTCCAACCGCACTGAATCTGTGTCCGGATAGATCGGAGGAACTTTCACCAGCTTCGGATCAACCCTCAATGGCCTTTTGGCCCTTTCCCATACCTGGCTTTCGTGGGTGATGTTGCAATTGAAAACAGCAAAAAAAGGCTGGTCTTTTGCCCTGTTGCGGTAATGCGCCTTGTTGCTGCTTTCGTCCCAAAATGTTGCGGCCTCTTCAAACTGATAATCTGTTTTTGCATTGTTGGTACAATAGTAGCCTTCCGCTCGCAGGTATTCTCCGAGGTGCTTCACACCAACAGGAAGTACCGCCGAGTAACTCTTGGGCAGGCCTGTCTGTTCAGGATAGGTATTGTTCAATACACGCATGTTGTGCCCACCGTTACTGGTCTGTATCCTTCCGGTGATAATGGCATTCCTGCTGGGAGCGCAGACCCCTGCAGCAGTAAAAACATTGGTATACCTGATTCCTTGTTTTGCCAACCGATCAAGGTTGGGCGTAGGCACGGTCATGTCTCCATAAGCGCCAATCCTTGGGCTCATGTCTTCCGTACTCAACCAAATGATATTGGGTCTTTTCATGGAAGCCACAGGCTTCTTCGCTGGCACCTTGGTTTTCACCAGATAAGGTTCCATCACTTTTTTCCAGATGATATAGCCCTTCGCATTCATGTGGAGCCGATCGCTCACAAAAAGTTCTTCCATGAAACTACCATCAGGATTCAACATGGGGCTGAACACATCAATGAATTCCGTCTTGGAGGATGCCTTGCAAAAATCATTTATCAACCTGTTGGTCTCTTTTACAGTTGCGAGAAAATCAACCCTTACCGGACTGGGCTTCAATGACACAAAAGCGATGGGGACCTTGGGATATCGCGACCTGATCAACGCATGCAAGCGTTTGAACCTGTTCAATACCGTATCAGCCGTGATGGACTTGGATGAAGCGACATCATTCTCCCCGCAATAAATGATGATCTGGGATGGATTGTAAGGGAAGATAACCTGCTCAGCATAATCAATCAGGTGAGGCAGCGAAGACCCGCCAAAAGCCCTGTTGACAATGGTCTTATCAGGAAAATAATCACCCACATCTTTCCACTTGGTAAAGGATGAACTTCCAATCAGCAGGATGGCACCCTCAGGTGGTTTGGCCAAAGAGTCTTGTTTGGCAAAGGCCCTGACTTCATTGATGAATGGCTGGGCGGATGCGGACAACATTGACATGAATACCGCAAATAATAAAAACAATTTCTTGTTCAACATCATAATTCGCTTTTGAAAAATTGATCCTTTAAGGTACACTTATTTTTTAGGCCCCATTGGCTCCAACTTGCTTGTTGGCGCGCTGGGATCAAAATAATACAGACCGGCATTGGCATAGAGGCCCAGGTGGCCTTGCAGCCGCTGCCTGAACAATCCATAATCCTTGGGAGTATTGTTGTTTCTCCATGCTGCCTCGGCCAATCCTGCCATGCGGGGAAACAACATATAGTCCAACCGCTTTTCGTTTTGCATGGTTTCAGTCCAGATATTGGCCTGGATGCCTGCCACCAGTTTTTTCTTTTCTTCAGTCAGCTGGAAGGAGGAAAGATCAAAACCATATACTGCCTCCAGGGGCGCAAAAGCCTTCTTCCATTTTCTTCCCTGCTTGTGGATGCTGTCTTGCACGAAATCAAAATAGAACGGAATCCTGGGGCAAGCAATGGTGGTATAGCCCTTCTCCATTGCCTTGATGAACTGTTCAGGTTTGTCATGCCTCCACCACATGATGATGGTTCTGTCTCTTGGCAATTCCACATCGGCCATTTCATCCCAGGCCAATAGTTTGTTGTTCATCTTGTACAGGGTATCCGCCATGCGCTGCATAAAATAAAGCTCTACCTCCCTCAAGTCCTTCATTTTCTTTTCGGCCATCAATGACTTGACACCGGGGATAAGCGGCCATTGCTGGTTGCCAAAATTCACTTCATCTCCACCAAGATGGATTATGGAGGCAGGAAAAAGTGATGCGGTTTCCTTAAGAATATCTGTGAGGAAGCCATAGGTTTCTTCTTTGCCCGGATTGAAGGTGAATTCAGGATGGGCCTTCGATCCACCACCACTGAATGCAGGATAGACCTTGTTGGCAGCAGTGGCGTGCCCAGGCATGTCAATCTCAGGAATCACCATGATATGACGCTCCGCGGCATAAGCAACCAGTTCCCTGATTTGATCTTGTGTATAATAGCGGGCAGAAGCCGTTGAGTCACTGAAATTTCCAATGCCACCAATGGTTGTAAGCTTTGGGTATTTTTTGACTTCCATTCTCCAACCAGGCTCATCGGTAAGGTGCCAGTGAAAACGGTTCAACTTATAAAATGCCATCCAGTCGATGAGTGATTTGACCTTCTCCAATCCGAAGAAATGCCTGGATTCATCCAGCATCAATCCTCTCCAACCATAGCCGGGAGCATCCATGATCTGCCAGCAATCCAGCATCAGTATTCCTGATTTGTTTTCTGCCAAGCGAACCAGCTGCAAAAGGCTTGTGACGCCATTGAACAATCCGGCTTCACTGGATGCAGCAACCATGATGGTTCCCTTGCTCATGTCAATAGTATATGCTTCAGCGGATGAGCTGTTTTGGGCCTTGTCTCGGGTGAGCACAAGCGATAACATTGAGCCACTTTTTAATGGCTGCATCGCCAATTCAATGGATGTATTTTTCTTGATTTCATCCCGCAAATAATTTGCGATTCCAGTAAGCTTGGGATCAGTGAACTTGACCACTGTATAACGATCGAGTTTAAATTGATCCTTGGAGGGGATGGCAGCCAATGGCTGCGGAATAATGGGACAATTCTTTTGCGCGGTCCCCAACAAAGAAACCAGGATGAAAAAAGACAATGAAAATACCTTCATCATAAACTTGACTTGAGTTTCATGTAGCGGCCCATCGCTTCAACAAAATAATAATCGGCATAGGTCAATGCCACATCAATCTCACCATTCAGGGGAAATGCACCCACACTGTGTTTGAGCAAAAATCCGCCATTGGTTCCTTTTTTGGCAAGGTATTGGTCGGTGGACAAATTCCTGATCATGGTTTCAGCAACCGATACGTATTTTTTGCTGAGATCCGCTTTTGAATATCCCGCCAATTCAATCAATGCAGAAGCCATGATGGCCGCAGCAGATGCATCACGCAAAGCATTGGGAATTTGTGGAGCATCAAAATCCCAGTATGGAATTTTATCGGCAGGAAGATTCTTATGGTTCAGGACGAAGGCTGCAATTTTATTGGCTTGGTCAAGATAGTTGACATCCTTTGTCATTCGGTACATCATCGTATAACCATACAAGGCCCAGGCCTGTCCGCGTGCCCAGGCGGAAGTATCATGCGCACCCTGCCAGGTGGTTTTCCTGAGCAGCTTGTTTTCAGCAAGACTGTAATCAAGCACAT
>JBIIQT010000057.1:0-14997 GCA_044341875.1 Chitinophagaceae bacterium
TGAGAGACCACATGCAGCACTCGGTTTTGTACCCCCGGCAGAATATATTTAATCCGTTTCCCTAGAATTACTAAAAACCCCTAAAAACTCTAATCCAAAATGGTCCAAAAATAAGGGGAGCTTACAGAAGGAAGAAAATCAATACTAGAGATTGAAGCTCAGGGTAAAGCAAATGCCATGAAAATTGAAGCTACGGCTACAAAGATGGCCAATGACACGATAAACAAAACACTTACTCCTTCCATCCTAAAACTGAGACAAATTGAAGCTTTCCGTTCGCTATCAAACAGCAATAACTCAAAACTAATCTTGACTGATGGGAAAACTCCTTTCCTGTCACTACCAGATAAATTTTAGTGCCGGATGTGATTGAGGACAGATTTAATATTAAAGTGTCAAATAAACGGCAATCAATTATTTTTACTTGATAAAAAATAATCATGAGATGCAGTTTCATCCTATCCGCATTGCTCAGCCTTACAACTTGTTTTGGGCAAATAGATAACCACTTAAAAGCCCAGACACCCAAAGAACTGGTTGCGGATAATGGGAAGCTGACCGTGAAATTCGACCTAACCCGAGGCGGTGCTATTTCCTGGATATCCAATTCAGGATCTCAACGCAGTTTTGTAAATATTGCAGACGAAGGACGTTATATACAACAATCCTATTACGCGGGTAAAAGCCTTGATCGAAAGAAAGAAGGGCAATCACCCAATTGGTCACCCTGGGCATGGAACCCGATTCAGGTAGGCGATGCGTTTCGCAATCGGGCCAAAATTCTCGACTACAAACAATCAAAGGATAGCTTGTATGTGAAATGCATCCCCATGCAATGGGACATGAACAACCGCCCTGCCGAAGCGGAAATGGAACAGTGGACATTCTTGAACGGAAATATATTGACCATCAGGAACCGACTCACTTGTCACCGTACAGATGAAATTTATGGCGAAGGATTGATGCTTAACCAGGAATTACCGGCTGTTTATCCAATCTCTGCTTTGAAAAATCTTTTTACTTATGAAGGGAATGCCCCCTTTACCAATCAGGATTACAAAAAGTTGGAAGTGAAGAATCTTTCGAGTGGATTTTGGGGCAGATACAAGGAAGTATCAGAAAACTGGATGGCATTTGTTGATGATGCTAATTTTGGAATGCTTGTTTACAATCCAAAATGCACCATGTTTTTGGCTGGAATGGCTGGGGAACCCGGTAAAGAAGCGTCAGATGCATCAACTTCCTACATAGCACCGATTAAAGATGAGATACTGAATAAAAATTCTATTTACGAATATGAATATTATATATTGATCGGTTCTTTGGCTGAAATGAGAAAACAAGTCTATGAAATCAAAAAATTAAACTTTCATTAAAAAGCTTCCCCAATAAAGAAGTAGTATCCATTGCCCTCTCGGGTAAAGGCAATATCAAAGCGAACAAAAATATCCTTTGATTTAAAAACGAGGTATCTGGCTCCTAATCCACCAGCCATTTTGAACTGTGAGGATAAAATTTTATCTGTTGTAGGCGCAACTGTTGCACCAGAAAGAAATGCGGCTGTACCCCATCGTTTACTGAAGGCAAATGGAAGAAACCTGTATTCGGCTTGTGCTGCAACCATGTTTTTGTCTCTGAACCGTCCCAGATAGTATCCGCGCATCATGCTCTCGCCACCCATCATGGCCATTTGGTTAAAAGGTACATCCCCATTATTCAACATTGCAGATCCCTGTAATGCAAGCACATCTTTTGGATTAATCCCTTTCCTAAAATAACGGATATCAAACTGTGTACTGTAAAACGAGTTAGTGCTACCAAGTGATGAAGAATAATTGAGATATGCCAGTTCTGCAAACAATCCCTCTCTGACATTCATTACATTCTTTCTGTTGTCATAGACCAATCCCATACCCAGACCCATGTTGGTCGCACCCTGGTAACCGCTAGGATAGGTATAGTTGAGGGGATCATTTTTGGTAAATGAAACGTCATAGATGCGTTGAAAATCAAATTCAGCGCCAACATAAAAATTTCTTTTTATTTTCCGAAGAACCCGCTCGCGGAGTTGAATGTTGGAATTGTCTACGACGGCATAACCCTGCTCAGGAGCACCAATGCCAATGCCATAGTACTTCATGGGGAAGTACTGAAATTTCCCTTTACCGAGAAAAAACCATTTTTCTCCGTCACCATAGATAGCATGGTCTAACCAAAGTCCATATTGTTTTTCTGCAGTGTAAAAACTGAAAGTATTGATCTCACTGAGCCGGTTTTGACGATTGTTCTTGGCATAAAAAAGAAAAAGATTAACGAGGCCTATTTCAGTTTTTGTTTCCGGCGTATAGGCTAGCGTGGGATAAATCAGGAAATTGGCCTTTCCGGAACTGTCTTCAAACTTTGCAGTGATGATTTCTTTTTTTTCAGCAATAAAATTTTTCAGTTTTTGGCCGCTTACGGCAGCTGGTAAAAAAATGCATATAAAGATAACGCCCAAGTGCCTGGTTAATCTATAATGTATACACGATGCCCACTTCCGCTGGTTAATCATCAAATTTTTGATTTGCAAAGCATAAAGTTAAGCGTCTTTAAGGTAGTAGATTGATTTAAAAAGTGAACCTCACGATCAAATAGCAAACGAAAAAGCAGATGGATCCGGACAATTGTTTGCATAAAAGAGAAGGTCTCGTTGAGAACAAACCCCAGGATAATCCCCTTGAAAACCGTGCATATCGCGGATCAATTGGAAATGAAGATGTGGCGGCCATCCCCCATTTTCAGCGGTTTCTCCCAAGTGGCAAAGCAGCTGACCCGCGGATATCGGTGATCCTACTTCAAGATGATCTAAATCGGCAGTTAATAGGTGTCCGTATAAACTGTAAATTTTCTGAGCAGGATGAAATACAATAATCGTAGGGCCATAATTTCCAGGACCAGGATTAACTTGAAAGCTATGAACTTCTCCTCCTAATGGGGCAAAAACAGGTGTTCCAGCAGTTGTCCAAAAATCCATGCCCAGATGGATATTCCTGAAATCTTCAGATGCTGTGGCAAAATTCACGTATGATTCATAAATGACCCGGTGTTCCAGGTAACCACCATAACCGATTTTGGGACCTAATTTTGTTTCAATGTAATTGCAAAAGGCAGAGGCATTGCCATAGATGGATGCATTTAATTCCAAATTCGTAGCACTTAAATCAAGTGCTACACTATTTCCAGCGCTTAAAGGTTCAGAAAAGAGGTGATGAATCAAAAGAAAATTGTTTTATACCTAATTGTTACTTAGCATTTTAATAAGTTCCGTCTCCGTTTTTTTGACAGCGATGAAATTCGGTCCGATAAAATCTTCGTATTTAAAATGGTATTTCCTGAATTCTACAAGCTTTGGAAAAATTTTACCAACGATATATCCATTCGCTTCAAAAAAGTTATAATAATCAACCAGTAATTTCTTGGTTGAAATATTGATATAGCCATATTCGAATTGGACAGCCTTGATAGTTCCATGCTTAATAGCATTTTCAAAACCGAGTAAGGCATCATATTCTGCACCTTCAACATCAAGTTTCAAAAAATCAATCGAATCGATCTGATTGTCTTTTATAAAATCATCTCCCCGAACCAGTTCGATTTTTTGTTGCTGATCAGATCCAACGGGTAATCCCTCAATATCGTAAATGGATGAATGTTCATTTGAAGCGAATAAATTGATGGCCAATTCACAATTCTCTTTGAATAATCCCTTTTTAATGGGCACTACATTTTTTAAATCTTTAATATTTGAAAGCAAGTATTGGAAGGTGGCTTCGACAGGTTCAAAAGCGTATATTTTACAAGCAGGCATGATTTGATTTGCCAATATAGAATAATCCCCAACATTGGCGCCAGCATCAATTATTATGTTAGGATTTGTTGTGGCAATTTTTTTCAAAACGGTTATTTCGCCATTGCTATAAATATCATGGTTCCTGTTTTCATACAACCTGTTCAATGACCTGCCAAATCCTGCAAGCGCTTTAAAAAATGAATTGTGCGTGTTTTGTTTGAAAATCCTTTTTAATGTTGACATTGATTTGTTTTATATGGATTCTGGCCTCCTAAAATAATATATTGCATCAACTATTGTAGATTTATCTTGATTTAATTATTTCTAATTTCAATAATGAATACAACATCACCAAAGTCAGGTAAAATACTCATGGCAAGCATGATTGGCACCATGATTGAATACTTTGATTTTTATATTTATTCTACAGCAGCTGTTCTGGTTTTTCCCAAGCTCTTCTTTCCCATGTCGAGCCCTACAGCTGCTACACTAGAGTCATTGGCCACCTTTGCCCTGGCATTTTTTGCACGACCAATAGGAGCTGCATTGTTTGGCCATTTCGGTGACCGCATAGGACGAAAAGCCACATTGGTAGCTGCACTCATGACCATGGGGCCATCAACTGTTGCCATCGGACTTCTTCCTGGTTATGCATCAATCGGTGTTCTCGCTCCGCTTCTGCTTGCCATATTCAGGTTTGGACAGGGCCTTGGTTTGGGAGGCGAATGGGGAGGAGCCGTATTGTTGGCAACAGAAAATGCTCCTGCAAAAAAGAAAGCCTGGTATGGCATGTTCCCGCAATTGGGTGCGCCATTGGGCTTCATTTTATCCAATGGTTCTTTCCTGATACTCAGCAATTATCTTAGCAACGAAGAATTTCTATCCTGGGGTTGGAGAATACCTTTCATCGCAAGCGCCATACTGGTTTTTGTAGGACTCTATGTTCGGATGAATATTGAAGAAACGCCGGAATTTAAAAAAGTAATTGAATCCAAAGAACAGGTCAAAATTCCCTTGTTTACTGTTGTAAGGAAACATACAAAAATGCTCATCCTGGGGAGTTTGGCGGCAACCACAACATTTGCCATCTTTTATCTGATGACCGTATTTACATTGAGCTGGGGCACTTCACACATGGGTTATCAAAGGGAACCTTTTCTGCTGGCCCAACTTGTGGCAATATTGTTTTTTGGAATTGGCATCCCGGCTTCATCCATATTGGCTTATAAAATCGGCACTTTTCGAATCCTGATGATATCTACTGTGCTGATCTTTGTTTTTGGACTTGCATTCAAGACATTGTTTATACCCGGAGACATGGCACTCACAACCATCTTTCTTTCACTTGGACTTCTCCTGATGGGATTTACATACGGCCCTCTCGGCACCGCACTCTGTGATATTTTTCCAGCAGCCGTAAGATACTCCGGGTCTTCCCTGGCATTTACTTTTGCAGGTATCCTGGGTGCTTCTGTAGCACCCTATATTGCCACTTTCCTGGCAACTTCCTACGGACTGGAATATGTGGGATACTACCTTTGTGGAGCAGCTTTGATCAGCCTAATTGCCTTCAGCTTACTCAAAAAACACAATTGATGAATGATGATTTCAGGGAAAAAATTAATCCCGTTAGAGATATATTACATCCCATTAACAGCCACTCAGTCAGGACAAGCGAGATAACGCTTTTTTAATTGCTTCAATAGCTGTCGTCATTTCCTGCAAAGTCGTGAATCTTCCAAAGCTAAAACGAATGGATGAATGTGCTTTAGCATCTGACACACCCATGGCTTTCAATACATGTGAGGGTTCAACCGCTGCAGATGAACATGCAGCGCCAGAAGAAACGGATACATATTTTGACAGCATTTTGATCAGTTTATCACCCCCTTCCATACCAAAACAAATATTGGCAACATGAGATAGCGATTGGTCTTTCTGTCCATTCCACTCAACTCCTTCAATAGCCCCAATTTCCTTCCAAAACATATCACGAAGTTCTTGTAAGCGCTTAGCCTCTGATGCCATCATCACCTGACACAATTCAGCAGCCTTTCCCATTCCAACGATTCCTGGTACGTTCAAAGTACCACTGCGCAATTTTCGTTCATGACCACCGCCGAAAACCAATGGTGATATGTCTAACAGCGGATTTCTTTTTTTGATAAACAATGCACCTACTCCTTTTGGGCCATACATCTTGTGCGCAGAGAAAGCCATCATGTCAATGCAATCAGCATCAACATCAACGGAAACCTTACCCACTGCCTGGGTGGCATCACAAAAAAATGGAATGGAATGTTTCTGGGCAATGTGTCCAATATCAGCAACAGGATGTATGACACCAGTTTCATTGTTGGCATACATGGCAGCTATCATTATAGTATCCTTTCTGATGCAGTCTTCCAGCTGTTCAAGTGCTATCATCCCAAACGCATCAACAGGAAGATAAGTAATCTCATACCCCTGCCCCTGTAAGTGTGCACAAACATCCAAGACAGCTTTATGCTCTGTGGCAACAGTGATGATATGTTTCCCTTTTTTATCGTGCAGCTGAGCCAGGCCTTGAATAGCCAGGTTGATAGACTCTGTGGCCCCAGATGTAAAGATGATTTCCTTCGCATCTGCACCAATCAGGGATGCAACTTGCTCACGCGACTGTGAAACCGCATCCTCCGCATACCATCCATGTGCATGGCCCTTGCTGGATGCATTCCCGAAATGTTGGGAAAAATACGGCAACATGGCATCAACCACTTGCTGATCACATGGAGTGGATGCATTATAATCTAAATATATCGGGTATACACTCATGTTGTTTTAATCATGTCTAACGCCTTCTCTAACCCTGAACACATGAAGGATGTACGGAAACAATGCATCCATACTTTCCTCCGCACCCCTTGGTGAGCCGGGCAATGTAATGAGCAAGGTCTCACCCACAAACCCAGCAATACCTCTGCTCAGCATGGCATAAGGCGTGCGTTGCTGCCCATAATCTCTTGCTGCTTCCATTATACCAGGAACCTCACGTTCAATCAATGGCCTGAGTGCATCCGGCGTTACATCCCTGAGAGACAGTCCAGTTCCTCCTGTGAATAAAATCAATTGATACCCCTCTGCGATCAATTGCCTTGCTGTATCCTGGATCACATCAAACTCATCCGCAATGGCCTGCCGATGCGACACAATGAGTTTATGCTTGTTTAGCTTTTCTTCAATCAGATCTCCACTCCTGTCTATGTTTAAACCCTTGCTGACAGTATCGCTACAGGTGATGACTGCCACTTTTAGGGTGTCAGGATAGGCATACTTGATATCGCTTTTCCCGCCTTTCTTTTTTTCAAGCCTGATGGATGAAATTTCAATAGCATCGTCAATAGGCTTGAGCATATCATACATGGTCAATGCAGTGATGGCCGCACCATGCATGGCTTCTACTTCTACTCCAGTTTTATAGACAGTGTGCACTTCAACCCTGATGATGATATTCAAACCATCAACTTCATGAGTTATAGAAGTATATTCAACAGGAAGTGGATGGCAGTCAGGAATCACTTCATAGGTTTTCTTGCAGGCCAGCAAACCCGCTGCACGACTGAATTCAAACACATCCCCTTTGGGAACTTTTCTGTTGACGATGGCATCAATGGTTTCCTGCTTTGACACTTTGAGGATTCCCATTGCAATGGCTTGACGCAGGGTGGACGATTTATGTGTGATGTTAACCATGAGATTATTGATTTATTTTCCATTGATATCCTTCTCCTTCAAAAATTTCCTTTCCCCACACAGGCAGTTCCGCCTTGACCCTTTCCACACAAGCTTCACACGCTTCGATTGCATCCTTCCGGTGCCTTGAGGAGGTGAAAACAAAAAGACAAATTTCACCAGCTTTGATGACTCCCAAGCTGTGATGAACATGCATGCATGTCAAATCATATTGGGAAAAAATATCCTCCCGGATTTTGGCCATGGTTTCCAATGCTATTTCAACATGGCTGGTATATTCTATTGCCTTCACCTGTTTACCATCAATCAAATCAGCCCTTACCTGACCAAGAAAAATACTGTGACCACCAATAGATGTCTTGGTGGCATGCTTGGCGATGCTGTCTGCTATGAAAGCAGCTTCTACAGGCCCTTCCGTGAAAATGTTCTTTATTTTTTTGGCTTCCATTGTTTAAATTAAATTTTTCTCTGCAAGCATGCGTACGCCTCCTTTCAGGCTGAACACTGCTGAATCCGGACTTGCTTTCATCAGTATGTCAGCTGCCATCAAACTGCGCATACCTGCCTGACAAACAAAAACCACTTTTCTTCCAATAAGGGAACTGATTTCGTTTTCAAGACTTGACAAAGGTAACTCCATCCATTCCAATCCAAGCGAAGAACAAAGAGCATCCAGGCGCGGGAGTTCATGGGGTTCGCGTATATCAACGAATAAATGATCCAAAAAGTTTTGATGCCATTCCAGCACATCAATTTCTGTGATTCCCCTCTGTGGAACAGCACACAACCACTCATAATCCGTGGCCATAAATTGTTCTTCTGATGAAGGAATGTGTTGATGGCTGATGGGATTGGAAACCAACTGCATGATGAATACCTCCTGTGTTAATGCATTGTAATTCCAAAGCCTGTTTGATAATGTTTTTCCCAGCCCGGTAATCAGTTTGATGACTTCAGTGGCTTGCATCGTACCAATGATGCCAGGCAATACACCCAATACTCCACCTTCTGAACAATTGAGTACTTCGCCATCCGCAGGTGACAGAGGAAATAAATCACGGTAGTTCACAGATCTGCTGCCGTCTGCTTGCAGTTGATTAAAAACAGCTACCTGTCCGTCAAATTGTGACACAGCGCCAAAAACAAGTGGCTTACCCAACAATACACAGGCATCATTGATGAGGTATCTTGAAGCAAAATTGTCTGTTGCATCAATGACCACATCATAATCTGGAAAATGTTGCATGCAATGCTCCTGGGTCCATCGTTCATTCCAAGTGCGGATTTTCACATCTTTGTTGAGTGAAAACATCTTGCTTTTTACTACATCAACCTTGTACAAATCAATGTCTTCAGTGCTAAAAACTACCTGCCTGTGCAGGTTGGAAAGACTTATCTTGTCATTGTCTGCAATTCCAATATGTCCGACACCTGCAGCAACAAGGTATTGCATGATCGGACAACCCAATCCTCCAGCGCCAATTACCAAAACCCTTGCCTCGCTGAGCTTTTGTTGACCTGCCATTCCAAATCCTTTCAGGATGAGTTGCCTTTGGTATCTATCGTATTGAATTGCTTGATTCATCGTTAGCCCCCTGAAAATGGTGGCATGAAGGCTATCTTGCTGCCGGGTGTAACAATCGAATTTTCTGTAACCATGGCATTGTTGACTGCAATAATGTATGTTAATGATTCCAGGGCTGGATAACGCTGCTTCATCATCTGAATCAGCATGTCTGTATTGGCAACTTCCTCTACCATGACAGAAGAAACACCAGTGGCATCTGTGAGCTGCCCAAAAAACATCACTTCAATCATACAATTTATTTAGGTCAGCAACAGTTTGACAGATGCCATCAACAATACTGTCGCCAACAAATATTGCAATATATTTTGGTTGAACTTCTTTGCTCCCAACCATGCCCCAACTGATCCTCCAGCAAAAGCAACCCCAACCAAGATAAACATCTCAGATTGAAAATTGATTCCTTTGGTCAGTTGGCCAGCCAAGCCAGATAGTGAATTTACGAAAATGAACAATGCACTGATGGCCGCCGTCTGCTTCTGGTTTGTCCAGGCGAGCAACAGCAATACTGGTGACAGGATGATGCCTCCACCGATGCCAATCAATCCTGACAAAAAACCGATGCAGGCACCAATCAACAGAGATAAAAAAACTGTTGATTGTTTTAAATCATTAATATCCTTGTTTGGAAATGCAACCAACCTGACTACAGGAATCAGCAACAAGACTCCCAGTATTTTTTTATAGACAGACGCATCAAGAGAGATCATTCCTCCAAGAAAAGAGAAAGGTATGGAGGCCAGTGCGAAGGGCAGGAATATTTTCCATTTAAAATGACCTTCCTTATAAAAAAGCAGAAAAGCAGATAAGGAAACAAACAAATTGAGCAGCAATGCAGTTGGCTTCATTATTTCTGGCATCATACCAAAAACGGCCATCAATGCCAGGTATCCGCTGGCGCCTCCATGACCTACAGCCGCGTAGAGAAATGCAACAATGAACAAGAGCAATAAAAAAAATATTGTGAGCGTCATGCGTGCTGTTTATTGTGGCAACAAATGAATGTCAACCAATTGACCTTTGTGGAATGTAGTTTCTGCTTCCGGGAAAACAGCCAAGCAGTTGGCTGATGCAAATGATGAAAGCTTGTATGATTCCTGTCCTATTTGCAAGCTAACAGTCTGACCATTGTACCATGCCTTTAAAAAATGAGTCAATCCCGCGGGCTTTTGATGATCATGTTCCAAAGGAACCTGTTTGGATTCAATGGATTTTGGCGAATGCGTCATCCTACCAATGGCGGGGATTACATATTCATAAAAACAAGTGAGTACCGACGCTGGATTTCCTGGCAATCCAAATACCGTTTTTTCATTTTTTATTCCAAAAAGCAAGGGCTTCCCTGGCTTTTGCTTGATTTTATGGAAGACTTGCTTCACACCACATGATTCGAATGCATCCATCGTAAAATCATAATCGCCTACACTCACACCACCTGTCATCAAAATCAAATCTGAAGTTTCCAATGCCTGCTCAAGCATGGCGTGCAATTGCAATCGGTTGTCGCCAGAGTGGAGAACTTCTACAACTTTGATATGAAGTTGAGAAAGGCAGGCTTTTAATGTCAATGAATTGGATTCATAAACTTGACCATATTCCAACGGGGTTCCAGGAATTTGAAGTTCATTGCCTGTAACAAGAATGGCAACCCTTGGTTTGGGATACACCTTTACAGATGATATGCCCATACCCGCCAAAAACCCGATGGAAGCGGCGTTCAACAAATGTCCTTTAGACAATGCCTTTGCGCCTTTTTGTATTTCTGAACCAGCCTGACGAAGATTATCGCCTTTTCTTAATTGCAGATCAGTCAACTGTAAATGATCATCTTGAATGGCAGATTTCTCTTGCATCAAAACAGTATCGGCTCCCGAAGGGACAGCTGCACCAGTAAATATTCTTACTGCAAAACCTGGCTTCAATTGAAATTGATGATTGCTGCCTGCAGCCATTTCACCGTCCAAAACATAGGTGGATTTCCCCTCTTCAAAAGCAAAGGCATATCCATCCATGCTGGATTGTGGATATGCAGGAATGTCGTACTGTGAGAAAACATCTTCAGCCAAGACAAGACCAGTTGCATCAGAAAGTGGTATACTGACTGGCTCAAGCGGGTTGATGCTCTCAGCAATCAAATCATGGGCTCTTTGAACATGAATCATTGTCTCCATCATCTTCTCATTTCAATCCAAATGTAAGGCTCAAAAAATAAAAAACACCCAAGGTAGTGCATCGAAGTATGCATGCTAGCCGCCAATGGTGATCATGCTCCTGTTTTCCAATTTTGATGTTTCGATTTTATCCATATCGGTGGTAAATTGACCTCCCAGGAATTCTTTCTTGTCCAGGATGCTTTGATGGATGAGTGGTAGGATATCCTCTCCGTTGCGGAAAGGCGTCAACAAATCGGTTTCGGTTTGTGAAAAAAGACAGTTTTTCATTTTACCATCTGCAGTAAGGCGCATCCGATTGCAATCACCACAAAAAGGGGCACTCATCGTGCTAATGACGGCGAATGCACCCTGATGGCCAGGAACCCTATATTTCTTGGCAGTTTCATGTACTTCTCGGTCCAGTGGAAGGATATCAAATGATGAACTGGCAACTTCCAATATTTGCTGCCATGTCATTACCCGTTCGCTGTTCCAACGGTTTCCACTGAATGGCATGAACTCAATAAACCTTACATGCAACGGCACATCTTTTGTCCATCGGATAAAATCATTGATTTCGTCATCGTTCAATCCTTTCATGGCAACCACATTCACCTTTACATGAATACCTTCTTGAATCATGAGGTCAATATTGCTTCGGACCCTATCGTATTGATCTCTTTTCGTCATCATGATAAACCTTTCCTTGTTCAGTGTATCAAGGCTTATGTTGAGGGAATTGATACCCGCCTCTTTTATCACATCTACATACTCGTGAAGTCTTGTTGCATTGGTCGTCAAGGTAAGTTTTGCGCCCAACCTGGATAATCGGAGGATGATGTCAGCAGCATCTTTTCTGACAAGTGGTTCTCCGCCAGTGAGCCGGATTTTATTTACACCATTGGCCACAAATACTTTTGCGATAGATTCAATTTCTGCTGCTTGCATAAGCTTACTGGCAGGAGTAAATGCATATTCCTCATCAGGCATGCAATAAAAACAACGCAGGTTGCAATTGTCTGTCAAGGATATCCTCAAATAATCGTGTGCCCTCTTGAAACCATCTATGATCATTCAGCGCCTTTGTCTTTGTTTAACAATCTTTCGTAATCTGCTTGCGTATCAATATCTACATCACCCATTTCAAAATCAACTTCCACCACATTTTTCCGCATTCGCTCCAACATTTTTCGGGCACCAGTATCTCCCGAAAGCAACAAGAGTGCTGAGAAAAGAGACTTATGGAAAAGAACCGGAGTGCCCAACTTACCGTTATAAGCTGCAGCAGCTGCAGGCAATCCTGCATCACGCTGTGCTTCAATCAAAGCCTTGATCAGATCATGGCTGAGGTATGGCTGATCACAAACCAATATGATGATACCATCAACCTGAGGATAAAGTTCCATCATGCTGGTCAATCCCGTTCTTAGGGAAGACGCCATCCCCTCCTGCCAGTTTTCGTTGTTAACAACATTCAAACCAGGTATGTTCAGTGTTGGCCTGATCTTTTCCGCATGGGCTCCCAACACAGCAATAACGGGGCACATCATCGATTCACATGCAGTATTTGCCACACGCGCCAGCAATGTGTTTCCATCAAATGAAAGCAATTGCTTGGGATTGCCCAACCTTTTGCTTTCTCCAGCCGCCAGGATAATGATTCCACACTGTTCTATGGTGTATTTCATGGAGAAGTAAAAAATTGTTTTTTTTCAATCCTTGTATCTTCTCTTTCATGAATAACACCAGGCTTGTCCTTTAACATCCCACCAGCTTTACCTGCCATCACTGCCTGTATTTCAGCGATGATGCTCAAGGCAATTTCCTCAGGTGTTTCTGCGCCAATTTCCAAGCCGGTTGGTCCATATACTTTTGAAAGCATGGCATCATCTAACTGCATGCCCTCCTGCCGCAATTCATCCAACATGCGATCAAGTTTCTTTTGAGGCCCAAGCATGCCAATGTATGGGGTCTGGGTTGGCAACAATGCCTTCAACATTGACAAATCGTAATTGTAATTGTGCGTCATCATGACAAAAACAGTTCTTGCATCCATTGGCAGCTGATCCAACACGGCTTCTGGTTTGGAAACCAATATTTGACAGGCTGCAACAAAACGTTCAGGACGGGCATGGGTATTTCTGCCATCAACAATCCGAACATCCCAGCCAAGGGAATCAGCAATCTGCATCATGGGCACTGCATCATTTCCCGCACCGACCACCACCAATGAAATGGGGGGTTGCAAGAACTCAATGAATGCTGTCATTGAAATTCCATCTTCCTGATATTCCCTGAAAACAGATTTTTTGTCCTGCATTGCTTGCAGAACATCTCCCATCACAAGTTTTCCGATTCCCTGAATGGGAATGGCACCTGTAATATTTCCATCGGACTCCATCAGCAAACATGTCCCTGGCTGATCTGCATTTTTATTGGAAAGATTGAACAGGGTAACCATCACTGCTTCCTGTCGAATGGCCAATGCCTTTCTGATCAGCTGAATGGGATTGTCCTGCTTGTCAGGGTCAATGGGCTCAAACAAAACCTGTATAACACCAGCACAGCCCAATTGAATGCCGATGGTCATGTCATCTTCATCACTGGTATCATAGGTCGCCAACTTAGATTTCCGTTGAGAGAGTGCAAGCATCGCCTTTCTAAGTGCATCTCCTTCCAAACATCCCCCACTGATGGCCCCCGTAAGTTCTCCCTCATCGCTTACCAACATGCGTGCGCCCGGCCTTCTGTAGGATGAACCTTCCAGGTGTACCACAGACGCCAATGCAATGCCTTTGCCCGACTGAACAGCAGCATCATAAGCCTTCACTATTTCCTTGAGTTCTTTCATGGTATAATTGAAAAGTGGAAGAACTGTAGCAAAGGCTGATATGGATCATGAACAGCATTTTGCATACCCATTGATTTTCATTAAATTTAAGTCATAAAAGAATTACATGCCGGTTTATTCACTCAACATCAATGGTAAAGTCCAAAAAGTGGATGTGGCTTCCGATACGCCACTGCTTTGGGTCTTGCGCGACAATCTCAGGTTATTGGGCACAAAATTTGGTTGCGGAGTCGGTTCCTGTGGGGCTTGCACCATTCACTTGAATGGGAATGCCACGAGGGCTTGTCTGATGACCGTTTCCTCCATTGGCACAGGAAAAATCACCACCATCGAAGGCCTCTCCGCAAAGGGTGATCATCCCTTGCAATTGGCCTGGGATGAAGTGGATGTACCACAATGCGGATACTGCCAGGCAGGCCAGATCATGACTGCTGCGGCATTTCTCAAAAAAACCCCTAAACCAACCCTGGAACAAGTAGAGACTGCCATGAATGGAAACCTCTGCCGTTGTGCTGCCTATCATCGCATTCGCGAAGCCGTACTGGCCGCCAGTCAAAAAACAAAATAATTATGGAACATACATTACATCAGGAAAGAAGGGATTTCCTCCGCAAGGTTTCGCTCTCTGCAGGAGGCCTGCTCTTGGGATTCACCCTTTTTGAAGACCTTGCCGCACAAACGGGGAAGGGACATGTTATCGAAGGTGTGCATCATGATTTCAACAGCTATTTGTCCATTGCCGCCGATGGCAGCATCACCATTGCATCACCCAATCCTGAACTCGGACAAAACATCAAAACATCATTTGCCATGATTGTTGCTGACGAGCTGGATGCAGACTGGAGCA
>JBIIQT010000012.1:0-48312 GCA_044341875.1 Chitinophagaceae bacterium
GTGCAAATGGTGTCATCATTGTCACTTCCAAAAAAGGTATTGCAGGAAAGCCCAAAGTTACTTTTGATTCTTATCTAGGTCAAAAACAACCGGCACATATGCCACAATTACTGAATGCACAGCAATTCTACAAAGCAACTGTGACTGATGCTGTGCTCAATGGTGGAGGAGCCAACACATTAACTGCCAGTGAAATGAACATGGTCAACACTGGAAAATCAACAGATTGGGTGAACTTGGTTGCAAAACCAAGTACAGTGGCCAACACAACAGTTGCTGTTACTGGTGGAAATGCAGGAACGACTTACCGTTTTTCCGGTGGATATATTCAGGAAGATGGTAATGTTGCGTCAACTTCATTTAAGAAGTATACGCTCAACGCAGCGGTTGACAGCAGGCTGAACAACTGGTTGCGTGTTGGTATCACAGCGTATATTAACTACAGCTCAAATCCTACAGGCTCATTGGAAATCATTCGTTCTGCCTATAGAGCAAGGCCCACAGGTGTTGTTTATTACAAGGATATTGTCAATCCTAGTGAAGGAAATGATCTGGCCATTGGTCCATGGAATAACGGTCTTTCAATTTGGATGGGCATCAAAGACAATCAGGTACCCAATCCTTTGATTGATGCTGACCCTAACATTTATCAAAATACAACCACCATTTCCAATCCAATGGGAAATGCATTCATCGAAATGACTTTGTTGAAAGGGCTTACCTTTAAATCATCCCTTTCAGCATCATCCATAGATGAGCGCAATGGAGAATTCAGGAACACACTTTCAAAATCTCAGTTGACCAACCCACCAAGGGCCAATTTCACCCAAAGGAACTGGGGTACCTACACTTTAGATAACCAGTTGTCTTATAATCTTACAAGCGGTAAGCATAAATTGAGTGCAACTGCCTTGCAGAGTGCGTTCAAGAACAATGCAGAGACCTACTCAATTGCTTCAATCAACCTGCCTTTCGGATCACTTTGGTATAACCTGGGAACAGGAACAACTACTGCGACCAGTGGATTTTCAAGAAATTCTTTGGAGTCTTATATGGGAAGGGTAAACTATACCTTCAATGATAAATATCTTTTTACACTGACCGGAAGAGCAGATGGTGCTTCACAACTTGCAGCGGATAACCGTTGGGCATTTTTCCCTTCTGGGGCTTTTGCATGGCAGGCCGGTGATGAAGATTTTATCAAAAACATGAATATCTTCTCAGACCTTAAGCTAAGGGTTAGTTACGGAGAGGTTGGAAATTCAAACGTAGCAGCCTATAGTACACAGTCTGGTTTGTTGACAACATCATACAGCTTTGGTGCTACTGCAATTACTGCATTTGCTCCTGCAGCCATTGGCAACAAAGACCTGAAATGGGAGAGAAGCCAGGAACTGAATCTTGGATTGAACATGGGATTCCTTCAAAACAGGATTTCTGCCACTGTTGAATTGTACAAGAGAAATACCCGTGACCTGATCCTCAACCAAACACTTCCCACTTCAACAGGTTTCTCTTCAGTGGTTACCAATGTTGGTCAGGTATCAAACAAGGGACTGGAAATTATGCTGAACACAAGGAATATCGAAACAAAGAATTTCTCCTGGACCACCAGCATCAATTTTTCCAAAAACATCAACAATATTGAAGCCCTTGCCAATGGTGTAACTTCTGTCATTGGAAGTGGGCTATTTGTTGGCAAACCTGTTCGGTCTCATTATGATTATCAATTTGCTGGAATATGGCAAATTCCTGACAGTGCAGCAGCAAGATCCTATGGTCAGTTCCCAGGTTCTGTTAGGGTTACAGACAAAAATAAGGATGGTGTAATTTCTAATTCAACAGGAAGGGATGACAGGATGTGGCTGGGTACTCAGCTTCCTAATTTCACCATGGGTATGACCAACAGGGTTAGCTATAAAAACCTTGATCTTTCCTTCCTGTTCTACTATAGAAACGGAACCATGTATAAAAATGGTATGTTGGATGGAACCATGGGTGAATACACTGGTGGCAGATACAATAAAATTTACATGAACTATTGGACAAGGAACAATCCTACCAACGATTTTTATGGTCCTGGTGTTCCACAGCCTTTCCGCGGTGCCAGAAGTTATGAGGATGCAAGTTTTGTGCGTTTGTCTGATGTAACGGTTGGCTATACTGTTCCAAAGAGCATATTGGACAAGAGAAAAATTGAAAGGATGAGGGTTTATATGCAGGTGCTCAATCCAAACTTCTGGACCAAGTACAATGGAATGGATCCAGAATACAATTCAAACACCTTTATTGACGATGTACCAAACCTGACTTATGCATTTGGTCTGAACATTGGTTTCTAAATATCAATCCTAAAAAAATAGTCATGAAAAATAATAATTTGATACGCTATATTTTCTCATTTGTCCTTATCGGATTGGTTGCAGGCGGATGCAAGAAGACATTCCTTGACGAGTTTAATCCAGCCAATCGTACCACTGATAATTTCTATACAACGTCTACTGGGTATGAAAGCCTTGTGAATGCTTGTTATCCACTGTTGAGGGACATCACACAACAAAGGATTCCTACCCTGAATGGTACTGATTTGTTTTCTGCCAATGGTTGGACTGGTACTTTGTTGTTCCCAACACTGACCACTCAAGCTGGTAGCCCATATGATTCCTATGACATCAGCCTCAATTCATCTCTTGGTGAACTGCAATCACTTTGGGACCTGCTTTACAGGGAAGTCAACAGGTGTAATGCTGCTGTTAACCGTGCCACTGCTGTTATCGGTATGGCGGACTCCGTAAAAAACGTAAGGATAGGGGAAGCAAAATTCCTTCGTTCACTTTCTTACTTCTGGGCCGTACAACAATGGGGTGATATTCCCATGCCGCTCACTGAAACAACTTCAGGAAGCCTGACCGTAAAAAAGACTATAGCAAAGGATGTGTACACGCAGATCATCACTGATCTTAATGATGCAATCGCAAAATTACCTGTTTCTCAAATTCCGGGCAGGGTTACAAGAGGTGCAGCACAATTTTTGCTTGCCCGTGTATACCTGACCAGGGGTTGGAATTTCAACAATTCCCTTGGTGGAACAAGTGCAGACTTTACCAGCGCGCTCGTGCTTTGTGATAATTTGATTGCATCAGGTTTGTATCCATTAGAAGCCAACTGGAACAATCTTTGGCCCATCCACAACAAGAATCCCAAAAGAGAAACTGCTACACCTGCCAGTTCTGTTGCCATAGCCAATGCCAGCAGGGAAGTTATTTTTGCGGTGCAATATGCGAATGGAACCGGAACAGCATTCAATGGTGATGCCAACTTGAGTACAGCCAATGGAACCATCGGAAATGACATGCACAGCAGGTTCAGTGGTGGACCCAATGGTGTGGCACAAGAATCAAGGACAGCTACTTACAACAGGTTTTTGCCTAATCATAATGTTACTTGGGGCGCATACAGGTTGTTTGATCCACAAATGGATGTTCGTTATGAAGGCACCTTTAACAGTGTAGTGTACGCAACCATTGCAGGTACCGTTTCATTGGCTGCAAACAGGCCTTATCCACAGGCCCGGACACTCTCTTACGTTATGAATGATACCACAGCCATTGTATTGCCTTGGAATGTGCCGATGACATCCAACGCACAGCTTGGTGTGAATATTCCTGGTGGGACAAGAAGATATGCAGTCCAGAATGTTGTTGATCTTTTTTGGTTGGGTAAGCTTACCTCTCCAACGCAACAGGTCAATGATGCCATGGGTTGGGGTGGTCCGATGTTTTGGAAGTTCTGGCAGCCTGGCATCACTTATGGTGATGGATTTTCAACATTTAATGACCCGCTTTTCAGGTCTGCAGAGTTGTTTTTGATGGCTGCTGAAGCCATTGTAAAGGGTGCTACCGGTGCAAGATTGGGTACAGCCGATGTGTATTACAACAGGGTCTTGGACAGGGCTTTGGGTAGCAATGCAGGAAGGTCTCCCAACCGCGCAACCAATCCTGGAAATGTGCTGGATCCTTTGACCAATATTACCTCATACCGTGCAACGCCTTCTACCATCAACATTGACATGATATTAGATGAATATGGCCGCGAATTTCTTGGAGAGGGCAATGAACGTTGGTACCAACTGAAGCGTACTGGAAAACTCATTGAGCGTGCAACAAGGTTCAACGGATGGACCTCCTGGGGCCGTGCCGGGGTTTCTCAAATCGCTGCTAAGCACCTTTTGAGGCCTATTCCACAAGGAATGCTCGACAACTCCAGTCCAAGAATTGAGCAAAATCCTGGATATTAATTTTAATGATTGAATTTACAATGCCAGGTATTCACAAGTGATGAATACCTGGCATTTTTTCTTTGTTTAATTTTTTGCCCTTAACAACCACAATTGCGATGTCCATGTCAATGAAATCTCTCTTATTTTCCGTTTTATTCCTCACAATTTTCAGCAGTCTAACCCATGCCCAAAAGCCTGTTGCCAAGACGGGGAAATCTGATCTGGTTGAGGTGATGGTTGATGCAGCCAACTCAAGATTTTTCTATTTCAGTTCAGCCACAAGGCCCTTTGGAATGGTCAATCTAAGTCCAGACATGAACCTCAAAGGAGTTTGGAACACAGGGTATAAATACAATGAAGATACCATTAGGTGTTTCAGCCATATCCATTGCTGGGAATTATCCGGAATTCCGGTACTCCCAACTACAGGAAAATTCAAGGGACATTTGGGATCGGATGTGTATGGCTCAACCTATTCTCATCAGACTGAAGTTGCAAAGCCTGGTTACCACAAGATCACATTGAATACCTATGGCGTTACTGCTGAGTTGACCTCTACAACAAGGGTTGGTTTTCATCGGTATACTTTCCCAAAATCTGATTCAAGCTTTATTCAATTTGATTTCACTACCGTATTGGGTTCATCAGAAACCCAGGAAGCAAAAGTTTCTCAGGTTTCAAACAATCAAATTGTTGGCGAAGTGGTAATGGCGGCAACCATAAGAAGACCCAAGCCGATTACGGTTTATTTTGTTGCTGATTTTGACAAGGAATTTGAACAGTTTGGCGGTTGGAAAGACGGACAAATTATCAGTACTGCAAAAGAAATTTCAGGGCCTCATACAGGAGCTTTTGTTCGCTTTAAAACGAATGAGAACGAAGTCAGGATGATGAAGGTTGCTATCTCTTATGTGAGCATAGAAGAAGCAAAGAAAAACCTGAAGGCCGAATTGACCCATTGGGATTTCGCCAGGGTGGTCAGGGAATCAGCACAGGAATGGGACAATTGGTTGGGAAGGATAGAGGTTGAAGGAGGTACAAATATAGAGCAACGACGTTTTTATACAGACCTGTTTCATGCCTTGCAAGGAAGAAGGATTATGAGTGATGTGAGTGGCTCTTATGTTGACAATACCGGTGCAGCACCACTTGCGCGCCAGATCCCACTGGGAGCTGATGGAAAGCCTAAATACAAGATGTACAATTCTGATTCTTATTGGGGGGCACAGTGGTCGCTCAATACACTGTGGCACCTTGTCTATCCTGAGGTTACAGAAGAATTCATCAATTCCATGCTGAAAATGTATGATGATGGAGGGTTGATTCCGCGTGGTCCTTCCGGTGGAAATTATACCTATGTGATGACGGGAGCAACAACAACTCCGTTTATTGTAAGTGCATACCTCAAGGGCATCAGGGGTTTTGATATGGCCAAGGCCTATGAAGGAATGCGCAAGGATCATTTTCCTGGAGGAATGATGAGCAAGGCCGGGTATGAGCACAAGACCTTCAAGGGTGGCGGAATTGAAGAGTATATTTCAATGGGATATGTACCTCATCCACTTCATCCTATCAAGTACGGTTTTCACCAGGATGGTGCAGCACAAACACTCGAATATGCTTACCAGGATTTTGCGATGGCCCAGATAGCAAAGGTTTTGAACAAGCAAAGCGATTATGACCTTTTTATGCAGCGCTCAGGCAATTATAAAAATGTATTCAACAAGGAAGTTGGATGGATGCTTGCAAAAGACAGGAGCGGTAAATGGGCTGATCCAGTGGATATTCTTCAATATGAGCGAGGTTTCAATGAAGGCAATGCCGCACAATACAGCTGGTTCGTTCCCCATGATGTTCCTGGTTTGATTTCCCTTCATGGCGGCAAAGACAAGTTTACTGATAAACTCAATTTTGCTTTCACCGAAGCACGCAAACATGGTTTTGTTTCTGGTAAATCTGAGAACCCGCCAGATAGAGAAGCGCAACGCCGCGTATACATTAATTACGGCAATCAGCCTTGTATGCAAACACCTTTTCTTTTCAACTATGCAGGAAAGCCATGGCTAACACAGTACTGGACCAGGCAGCTCATTGATTCAGTGTACAGTGGAATTTCTCCACAAAAAGGATACAGTGGAGATGAGGACCAGGGATTGATGGGATCATTGGCCGTGCTGCTTAAAATTGGACTTTTTTCAACAGACGGAGGAACATCTGAAAAACCTTTTTATGAGATTACCAGTCCTATTTTCAAAAAGATTACCATTAAACTCAATGATCAATATTACCCCGGAAAGCAATTTGTGATTGAAGCCAAAAACAATGTTCCGGTTAATCTTTACATTCAGTCTGCAACACTCAATGGTGTTGCCATCTCAAAACCTTTCTTCGATCATTCAGCATTGATAAAGGGTGGAAGTTTGATGCTGCAGATGGGACCTTCCCCCAACAAAAATTGGGGTATAAAGGATTGATGAATACACCATGCTAACATATTTTACCTTAATACTGATTTACACCCGATGACAAAAAAAGTTTCAATAAAGGATATTGCCAAAGAACTTGAACTTTCGATTACAACAGTGTCTTTTGTAATCAATGGTAAGAGTGAGGAAATGGGCATCAGTGAAGCAACATCCAGTAAAGTATTGGAGCTCATCAAAAAACGGGACTATAGTCCTAATAGTGCAGCCAGGCTTCTTCGCACCGGAAAGTCCAATACCATTGGATTGATTGTAGAAGATCTTGGAAACTACTTCTTTGGCAATATTGCCAAAGTTGTTGAATTGGAAGCTTCAAAAAGGGGATACAATGTTTTTTTGAGCAGTACTGACAATAATCCTAAAACAGCAAAAGCGCTGATAAGAAAAATGCGCAACAGCTCAGTAGATGGAATGATCATTACACCAACCAAAGACCTTAACCAAGAGCTTGAGGAACTTAAAAATGATAAGATTCCTTTTGTATTGCTGGACAGAACAGTTCCCGGACTGTCTGCCAACGCAGTGGTGCTCGATAATTTTAAGGGTGCATTTGATCTTACCCATCATTTACTCAACAATGGCTACCAGAAAGTTGGATTTGTTACCATCCACAATGATATGTCTCAAATGATTGAAAGGGAGAGAGGCTATTTGGCTGCGTTGGAATCATCAAAAAATTCAAGTTCGAAGGAACTTGTGTTAAAAGTAAAATTTGATGATTCGGCACAAAGTATCATCTCTTCCATCATTTCCTTTGTTATGGAAAATCCCTCAATGGAGGCATTGTTTTTTGCAACAAATTATCTGGGTGTTCATGGTATAGAAGCCTTGAAGCAGATGGGAAAATCTATGCCTGATGACTTGGCTGTAGTAAGTTTTGACGACAATGATCTTTTTAGGCTTTTTACTCCATCCATTACGGTAGCATCACAGCCTCTAAGACAGATTGGAGTAGAAACGATCGAACTATTGCTGCGTTTGATTGAAAATGATGTAAAACACGAAATGCCAATCAGTAAGGTTCTCGAGCCAGAATTGATTGAAAGGCAGTCTTCCATCCAGAAACCGCTGTGGGAGATTGAACAGACTTTGAAAAAATCTTTCAATAAAATATAAGCATGTGAAAAGGGTAATTTTTCTTTTGGCAATTGTTTTGGTGTCATTTTTTTTCACAAGCAATCAATCACTGCATGTCCCCATCCCAAAGACAATCAATCGCCCACCCAACATCCTTTTTGCCATAGCAGATGACCAGTCATTTGCACATGTTTCTGCAATGGGTCAGGATATCTTTAAAACGCCTTATTTTGATGAAGTGGCAAAGCGGGGAATACTGTTTACAAACGCTTTTGTTGCTGCACCACAGTGCAGCCCATCCAGGGCAGCAATGCTAACAGGGAAAAATATTTGGCAACTGGAAGAAGCAGGAACCCACTCTAGTTATTTCCCTAAAAAATTTCCAGTTTTTACCAATGCATTGGAAACTGCGGGGTATTTTATTGGTTTCACAGGCAAAGCCTGGGATCCGGGTAATTTTGAAAATGCAGGATGGGATAGAAACCCAGTAGGGCCGGAGTACAACAAGAGGAAGTTCGAAAAAGTTCCTGCCAAAGGAATTGTCAATACAGACTATGCTGCCAATTTTGATGATTTTCTCAAAGACAAGCCAGCAGACAAACCTTTTTTCTTCTGGTACGGATCCAAAGAACCACACCGGGTGTATGAGGCCGGTTCTGGAAAAAAGTCAGGACTCAAAGCAACGGATTCTACAGTGCCTGGGTTTTTACCCAATGATGATCTGGTTAAGAGTGATATGCTTGATTATGCATTGGAAATTGGTTGGTTTGACAAGCAGTTGGGTGAAATGATCAAAATGCTGGAAGCCCGAGGTGAACTGGACAATACCATTATCATTGTTACTGCAGACAATGGCATGGCATTTCCTTATGCAAAAGCAAATTTACAGGACTATGGAACGCACATACCCCTGGCCATCTGTGGTCCATCCATCAATGGCTCTTCCAGAAAAGTGACTGACCTTGTTGGCATGATTGACCTGGCGCCAACCATCATGGATCTTGCTGGCGTTAAGCATTTTGAAGGTATTACCGGTAAATCTTTGTTGACCATCCTTCAATCCAAGGCTTCAGGCCTGTTAGATCCATCCAGGAGCTACGTACTTACGGGCAGAGAACGACATACCCATGCACGCCCTGACAACCTTGGTTATCCCGCAAGGGCCATCAGAACACAACAATATTTGTATATCAAAAACTATACCCCCGATCGTTGGCCAGCAGGGGATCCGGCACCCAATAAACAAATGGTTGCAGGCGGAAATGCTGATGAGAAATTTGTTGAAGGGTATGAGGATATTGATGCATCGCCTACCAAAACACATATGATCAAAGACCGCCAGTCATTTCCTGGTTTGTTTGCCCTCGGTTTTGAAAAAAGAAATGCCGAACAACTGTATGACATCATCAAAGATCCTTATTGTCTCAAGGATTTGGCCAAAGATAAAAAGATGGCCAAGATCAAATCAAACCTCAAAACTTTGCTGGAATCGAAGCTAAAAGAACAGCATGATCCCAGGGCTGAAGGAAAAGGAGATGTCTTTGAAAGTTATCCAAGATTTGGTGCCATGAAATATTTTGAAGGATTCAAGGAAAGGGGCAAGTACAATCCTGCATTTACAAATAAATAAACCAATCATTTAAACTTTAACCATGCAGCAAATTAAAAAAGTGTTAGTCAATGTCATCTTGGTTTTTCTGCTGTTTTCATTTTCAAATGCAGCTTTGGCACAGTCTGCCAATATTTTCAATGCTTCCAATATAAAAGCCTCCATGCTGAAAGTTTCAGATTGGCAGTTTAAACATTCCAATGGAAAGCCTGAAAACACTTGGACCAATGCAGCTTTTTATACAGGTGTTGTTGCAGCCTATGAAACAACAAAATCAAAAGTATTGCTCGATTCATTGATGACCATCGGTGAACGCAACAATTGGCTTCCAGGCAAGCGATACGATCATGCAGATGATATTGCCATAACCCAAACCTATATTGACTTATATCGTATCAACAAGAATGAGTTGATGTTGAAAGCAAGCATTGATTCCATCAAAAAATTGGCGCTTGTTCCCGGCGGAGAAATCAAAAGGCATGGCATCACCTGGTGGTGGTGTGATGCCTTGTTCATGGCGCCTCCTACTTTGGCAAAGTTGTCCAAAACTTTCAACGATCCTTCTTATCTCATATTGTCAGATACCCTTTTTATGCAATGTTATCGCTTGTTGTACAACAAGGAAGAGAAGCTGTTTGCAAGGGATGCATCTTATCTTGTTGATGCCAATGGAAATGGCAAAAAAGAATCCAACGGCAAAAAAGTTTTTTGGTCTCGCGGCAATGGCTGGGTGATGGCAGGCCTTGTTCGGTTGTTGAAAGAAATGCCTTCCGATCACCCAACAAGGGAATTTTACATAAACCTCTTCAAAGACATGTCAGCCCGCTTGTTGTCATTGCAACAGGAAGATGGTCTTTGGAGAACAAGTTTGTTGGATCCAATGGCTTACGCTGGTGGAGAAGGAAGTGGTTCTGCTTTCAATTGTTATGCATTGGCATGGGGTGTGAACAACAAGCTTTTGGACAAGAAAACATTTCTCCCTGCGGTGAAGGCTGCTTGGACTGGGCTCAATACCCTACTGACTTCAGAAGGAAAAGTGGGATGGGTTCAACCAATAGGCGCAGATCCACGCAGAAACTTCAATGCTGAAAGTTGGGAGTCATATGGCGCCGGTGCATTTTTATTGGCAGGATCAGAGGTAATCAAGTTGAAAAAATAAAACCATGATAGGAAGAAAATATATTCAATCTTTATCTGGCATCTTCAAGACAAGAACCAAATTTTTATTGGGGTTGGGTGTTTTTTTGATTCTTTCATTTGTTCTATTTCCATCTTACAAAAAGATCCCTGTTGATTCAAGGCCCAACATCATCTACATCATGGCAGATGATTTGGGTTACTCTGATCTGGGTTGTTATGGCGGGGAAGTCAACACTCCAAACCTTGATCAGCTTGCTGCCAATGGAATCAAGTTGAAAAAATTCTATAACAATTCCCGTTGTTGCCCAACACGTGCTTCTTTGTTAACAGGACAATATTCTCATACCGTTGGAATGGGTGGAATGGTTGGTTTGGCCAAGGCACCGATTGAAAAAGGATCTTATCAGGGATTCCTGAATGACAGTTTTCCAACAATTGCAGAGGAATTGAAGAAGGCTGGATACAGCACCTATATGTCAGGCAAATGGCATGTGGGTGAAAGGCCTGAGCACTGGCCTATGAAGCGAGGGTTTGATCGCTACTACGGTTTGATTTCAGGTGCTTCCAGTTTTTTTGAAATTACCCCTGCTGAAAGAGACAAGCGTCGATTTGTATTGGACGACAAGGAGTATGATATTCCCAAAGAAGGGCATTACATGACGGATGCTTTTACCGAACATGCCATGGGATATTTGGATCAGCATAAAAATACAGGAACAGGAAATCCATTCTTTTTGTACCTGGCCTATACCGCTCCCCATTTTCCATTGCACGCACTGGAGCCAGACATTGCCAAGTATGAATCGCTTTACCTGCAAGGATGGGATGTTACCAGGGAAAAGCGGTTCAAGAAAATGAAGCAATTGGGATTGGTGGATGATCGTTATCAATTGACAGAAAGGCCAGGAGTTATTCCAGCCTGGGAAAATGCAACCGATAAGAAAGTATGGGCAAGAAAGATGGCTGTGTATGCTGCCATGATTGACCGGATGGACCAGAACATTGGTCGGCTCATCAATAAATTAAAGTCAAATGGACAGTATGATAATACCATGATTGTTTTCATTTCAGACAATGGTGCTTGTGCTGAAACAGTCAATACCAAGCTTTTGAGTGATCCGGATAAGAAAATAGGGGAGCGTGGTTCTTATCATATTTATGGAGAGAGTTGGGCAAATGCCTCCAATACTCCATTTAAAAAGTATAAACATTATATGCATGAGGGTGGAATCGTAACACCTTGTATCATACAGTGGCCTGCCAAGATCAAGCCCAAAAAGGGTTATAGCGATGGCATCGGGCATGTGATTGATTTGATGCCTACAGCATTGGAATTGGCAGGAGTAAGATCGCCCAATCTTGCAGGTAAAAGTTTCTCTTATTTGTGGACAAAAAACAAGGCGCCAGAGAGAACGTATTGTTGGGAGCATGAGGGCAACCAGGCCATCCGGAAAGGAAATTGGAAACTGGTAAAAGAGTTTCAGGAAACCTATTGGTCACTGTATAATCTTGCTACAGACCCGACAGAAATGAATGATTTGTCTGGTGTTGAGGCTGCAAGAGCAAAAGCCATGCTGGAGGAATATTCAGTTTGGTTTGCCAAGGTAGGTGCTCGTCCTTATAAAAAAGGTGGAGGGAAAGCAGAGTAATTGTGTATTAAAAATGACTTGATCATAAAGCAACTATCATGAGCTATTCAAAACGTATAATGAAGTCAATAGCATTTTTTTTTGTTTCCCTGTTGTTGAACGTCTTGTGTTTTTCACAAATGAAAGACCAGAACATCAACCAGTATGGAGCCGTTGCAGATGGAGTAACCAACAATGCAGTCGCCATTCAGCAGGCAATTGATAGGGTATCAGCAGGTGGTGGCGGTCGTGTGATTATACCCCCGGGAAATTACATGACAGGTGCCATTTTCCTGAAATCAGGTGTTGATCTGCACCTAATGTTGGGTGCAACCTTGTTGGGCCCAACCACAACAGAAGGTTATCTCAAAGCAAAATCAAGGCCTTCCATCGTATCAGCGCGTGACCAGCAAAATATCGCCATCAGTGGACAAGGAATTATCGATGGACAAGCACAGGAGCTGATGTTGGATATTTTTAAAAAATTGAGAACTGGTGAACTGAAGGATGATTCAATTTGGATGTACAAGAGACCAGGTGTTGCCAGGGCCAATAACATCAATTTTGTTGGCTGTAAAAATGTTAAAATAACTGGAATAACCCTGAAGAATTCATCAGATTGGGTACAGGATTACAGACAGTGTGACAATGTAGTGATTGATAGAATCAAGGTGCAAAGCACAGCCTATTGGAACAATGACGGACTTGATATCACTGACAGTAAAAATGTTCGGATCACCAACTGTTTCATCAATTCATCTGATGATGCCATTTGCTTAAAATCTGAAGACGCAAGATTCCTTTGTGAGAATATCTATATTGATAGTTGTATTCTGCGTTCCAGCGCCAACGGGTTTAAGTTGGGTACAGCCAGTGTTGGAGGCTTTAAAAATATTGTGGTCAGAAACTTAACTGTTTATGATACCTACCGTTCTGCCATCGCATTAGAGTCTGTTGATGGTGGTATTTTGGAGAACATAGACATCAGCGGTGTAACAGCAACCAACACTGGAAATGCTATTTTTATTAGAAGAGGTCACCGCAACGTCAATGGCAAGGTAGGTACCTTGAAGGGTATACATATTGCCAATGTGAAAGCTGATATTCCATTGCTCAAGCCAGATCAGGGGTATCCGCTTGAAGGACCACCCGATCACCTCAGTCCGGGCTTGGATAAAATGCCAAGAAGACCATCACAATATCACATTTATGGCCATCCTTTCTTGCCCTACAACCTCATTCCATCATCCATTGTAGGGCTTCCTGGCTATCCTGTTGAGGATGTTCTTTTAGAAAATATCGATATAACCTATGGTGGAAGGGCGAATAAGAATATTGCCTTTATTGCACCAGACGCTATCACTGCCATACCAGAAAACAAGGATCGGTATCCAGAGTTTTCCATGTGGGGGGAGTTGCCTTCGTGGGGTTTTTACATGAGACATGCCAGTGGTATTAAGTTTAACAACATTACACTTAAATACATCAAGGATGATTTTCGTCCAGCCATTGTGATGGATGATGTACGTGCATCAATGATCTCAGGCTTACATATTCCAACGGCAAAAGAGATGCCGATGATCCAGCTCAACAATACAAAAGATGTAGAGCTGCTAAAATTACAGTTGCCGGTTGTTGAAGAAAAAGCAATCCTAAAAACCAATCATCAATAATTGTTATAAACTTTTTGACACTATTTATTGATGATTTAATGTCAATCAGGATTAACCAAAAAATAAATAAACAATCAAAAGGAAATGAAAAGGAGTGATTTTTTAAAGAAAAGCAGTGTCGCACTGGCAGGTTTGGCAGGTGTTTCCATTTTGCCATCATCCGTATTGGGTTTGGGAAAAAATAGTATAGCGCCAAGTGATAAGGTAAACCTGGCTTGCATCGGCATTGGCAACCGCGGTGCCGACATCATCAAAAAATTACATGGTACTGGGCTTGCCAATATTGTGGCACTTTGCGATGTGGAGATGGGAGCGCCCAATACATTGGAAATCATGAAAATGTTTCCCAATGTTCCAAGGTTCCAGGATTTCAGGGTGATGTTCGACAAAATGGGAAAGCAGTTTGATGCCATTACTGCAGGCGTACCAGATTTCTCCCATTTCCCTATCACCATGTTGGCGATATCTGAAGGCAAGCATGTATATGTTGAAAAGCCCATGGCGCATACTTTTCATGAGGTCGAACTCATGATGGCCGCTGAAAAAAAGTACAAGGTCGCATGCCAGATGGGCAACCAGGGCCACTCAGAAGAAAACTATTTTCAATTCAAGGCCTGGAAAGAAGCTGGTATTATCAAGGATGTAACCGCCATCACAGCCTTCATGAACAACGGACGGAGATGGCATGGCATGAAGGTTTCTGATTTTCTTCCTGCACAACCCATCCCCGAAACAATGGATTGGGACAAATGGCTGGCCACCGCACAATTCAAGGAGTTCAACAAAGGCTATATCAACGGAGACTGGAGATCATGGTTTGAGTTTGGTAATGGTGCCTTGGGTGATTGGGGTGCGCATATCATTGACACAGCCCATCAATTCCTTGAACTGGGTATGCCTACAGAAGTTGATCCCATTTTCATGGAGGGTCACAGTCCGTTGATTTTCCCGCAGGCTTCCACTTTGCTCTTCAAATTTCCCAAGCGAAAGAACATGCCAGCACTCGATTTAACCTGGTATGATGGATTCAACAACCAGCCCAAACTTCCAGAGGGCTATGGAGAACCAGTAAGGGCAAAAGATATCCCACCACCAACTTCTGGTAACATCAACACCAAGCGGTATCCGGGTAAAATCATTTACTCAAAAGAATTGATATTTAAGGGAGGTTCACACAGTGCTCCATTGGCCATCATTCCCGAAGCGAAAGCAAAGGAAATGGCATCCATGCTTCCGGAAGTGCCGCTGAGCCCATCTACCCATTTTGCCAATTTCCTGAAGGCCTGTAAGGGGGAAGAAAAATGCCGTTCCTCTTTTGATATTGCTGGACCATTGTGTCAGGTAATGGCTTTGGGTGTATTGGCGCAAAGGCTGAACACCAAGCTCATCTTTGATAAAAAGAAAAAGCAGATCACCAACAGCAAGATTGGAAATGAACTACTGGTTGGTCCACCACCAAGGAAGGGGTGGGAGCAGTATTATAAATTGTAAAATATAATTGCACATGAAGATCATGCATCTATTCAGGCTTTGCTTATCAATGGTATTGCTCAATGCATGTATTCATTTGCGTGCACAGGAAAGACCCAATATTCTCATCATCATGTCAGATGAATTGTCTGCAGAGTCGATGAGTTTCAACCTGGGGAATAAATATATCAATACACCCAATATTGATCAACTGGCAAAAAAAGGTGTAGTTTTTTCAAATGCCTATTGCTCCAATCCCCTTTGTGTTCCGTCACGGAGTTCTATTTTCACCGGAAGGTATCCTCATGAGTTGGGAATTCAAAACAATGAAGAGAAGAAAATTGATCCGATGTTATTTCCATCGATGGGTAGCATTTTTAAAAATGCTGGATATGAAACAGGCTATGTGGGCAAATGGCATTTGCCCTATGACAGAAAGGCAACAGACACGCATGGCTTCGATTATCTTCCCAACAAAACTGGAAACGGGCACGACAGTACATCACCCAATTTGGCTGATGATTTCATAAAGACCAGGCGTGACAATCCATTTTTACTGGTTGTGTCTTTCATGAATCCACACAATATATGCCAGTGGGCACGTGGAGAGAAATTGCCTGATGGGGCCATTGGTGATCCTCCGCCTGCAGATCAATGTCCACCGCTCAGGCCTAATGCGAGGCCCTCTGTCAATGAATCTGATATCATGAAATTCATGCGCACCTCCATCCAAAACAATGACGCTTTTCCTGTTGGTGGATTTACTGAAGAAAAATGGCGTCAATACATCTGGTCTTATTACCGCTTGATTGAAAAAGTGGATGCAGAAATAGGACGAGTAATGCAGTCATTGAAGGAGTCAGGTAAAGACAAGAACACAATAATCGTATTCACCAGTGACCATGGAGACATGCAGGGTGCACACCTCTGGAACCAGAAAACGGTTTTCTACGAAGAAGCTGCAAAGGTTCCGTTCATCATCAATTACCAGGGGATAAAGCCAAGGACGTCATCTTATCTGGTTCAATCAGGAACTGACATTCTACCCACCTTATCAGACTTTGCAGGAATTCCATTGCCAGCACGTTATCCTGGGAATAGCCTTAAGCAGTATCTTGAAAAAGACATTGCACCATCAAAGCGTGATTATGTTGTAGTATCTGATCATATCATTCAAGGTGCAGGCGTTGATGGCAAGAACCTAAAACCTGAAGGCCGCATGCTCAGGAATGGTCAATACAAATATTGGATTTATGATGAGGGTAAAGAACGTGAATCACTTTTTGATGTGAAAAATGATCCCGGCGAAATGATCAATCTGGTGAACGATACGCGGCATGCAAAAGCATTGCAAGAATGCAGAAGCCAGCTGATGGAATGGGCAAAAAAGAACAATGATCCTTACCAGACAAAACTCAAAAAATAAGCAATATGCAGTGTTCAAGTTATGTCAAGGGTTTTGTGGTAGTCTGTATACTCTTGTTGACATTTCATGCAATTGCACAACAGCGGCCAAATGTTATTGTGATTTATTCAGACGATCAGGGCGCCATCGATCTCAATTGCTATGGCTCGAAGGATTTGGAAACACCGAACATTGATCAACTTGCCAGGAGTGGAACCATGTTCACGAATTTTTATGCGTCTCCTGTTTGTTCTCCCTCAAGGGCTTCGCTGCTCACTGGATTGAATCCCCAGCGGGCAGGACTGCCAGGCAATGCATCAGAATTGAATGATGCAGTGGGCATGCCTACCGACAGGTTCACCATGGCAGAAATGTTTAAAGAAGCAGGATACGCGACAGCGCATATTGGCAAATGGCATTTGGGTTATAAGCCCGAGATGGCTCCCAATGCACAAGGTTTTGATCATTCATTTGGCCACATGGCCGGGTGCATTGACAATTACTCTCATTTTTTTTACTGGAATGGACCCAACAAGCATGACCTCTACCGCAATGGAAAAGAAGTGCATTATCCCGGTCAGTTTTTTCCGGACCTGATGCTGAAAGAAGCTGGTCAGTTCATGACCACGTCAAAAGCCAAGCCTTTCTTCATGTATTTCGCCATCAACCTTCCACACTATCCATACCAGGGCGATCCCAAGTGGTTAGAATACTATAACAAAAAAGGCCTGGCCTATCCACGCAATTTGTATGCTGCATTCATGTCCACGCTGGATGATAAGGTTGGACAATTGCTGAAACAGTTAGCTGACTTGGGCCTGACAAAAAATACCATCATCATTTTTCAATCAGACAATGGCTATTCAACAGAGGAGAGGGCGCATTTTGGAGGTGGCAATGCAGGCAACCTAAGGGGTGCAAAGGCCTCATTGTTTGAAGGGGGCATCAAAGTTCCTGCCATTATCAGTTGGCCTGGAAAACTGCCTGCAGGACAAGTCAGAGCGCAGTTTGCTGTTAACACTGATTGGTTCCCAACTTTGGCAGAATTGTGCAATATTAAATTACAACGAGAAGATCTGGATGGGAAAAGTTTGGTGAATGTCATCAACAATACAACCGCGCCAACTGCGCATGATCAAGGCTATTGCTGGGCGTTTAAAAAAATGTGGGTGGCAAGAAAAGGGAAATGGAAATTATTGGGAAACCCTGTTGATACAGGTATCAAAGGGACAGCTCTTGAATTGGATGCCTTGTTTTTGGTTGACCTGGAAGCAGACCCAGGGGAAACAACAAACCTTGTGTCAAAATACCCGGATGTACTTGATGCATTGAAAAAGCAATACCAGGATTGGGAAAAATTGAATCAAAAAAGCAGCAAATGATATACTTAATAAAACATTCTTTTATTTTTTTTGCTGTTCTCATTGGCTGGAATGTTCAAGCAATTTCCCAATCAATATCACCAGCACAAGTTGTATTGGATGCACCTTATCCCAAGATCAGGATATGGACAAGTCCATCAAAAGGTGAAGAACCCCGCTTCAATTCACCCAGTCTTCAGTGGCCCTCCAGCAAGAAAGCTACTTACAGTGTTCGCTTATCAGCATCAATAGATTTTAGCAAACAGGTAATCGAAAAATCCGGTTTTCCTTATGCCATTTTCAATCCGCATGCACAGTTAACAACCGGTAAGTGGTATTGGCAGTTCAGAATAAATGATGGTGCATGGAATCCAATTGATTCATTTGTTATCACGCCATCAACAAGAAAATTTCCAACACCAGTCAGCAAAGAGATGATGTTGGCCATCTCACCGGAACATCCAAGGGTATTGGTCAAGAAGCAGGATCAGTCGGGTTTTCGGATGAAAGTAAAAGGGCAGAGAGAAACTTCATTGATCATTCAAGAGGCCAACAGCTTTCTCAAGGAACCCATTTCCAAAGAATCCATGGCGCTCCCAACCTACAAAGGGAAGGATGATTTTGAGAATGATAAAATAGCCATGTTGGCAAGCAAGTGGACGGGTTGGAAGGTTCAGAAAGTGTTGAATACTTTTTCGCAAGCCTATGTGCTTACAGGTGATACAGTTTATTTTAGGGCAGCAAGGGCATGGATGATGGAGTTGGCCAGCTGGGATCCTAATGGCCCATCACACAAAAATGATTTTGGGGATGCAGGTATCATGTCATCACTGGCCATTGGTTTGGATAGTTTCTGGGATCTGCTGACAGTTGAGGAAAGGGCCAAAATCATCCAACAAGCATCAAGCAGGGCAAAATATTTTTATGCATTGTGGGTAGGGCAAGTGGAAAGTCGTTCTTCATCGATGCATGTTTGGCAGCATATTTTGCACAACATGTTGCAAACATCATTGGCCTTGCATGGAGAAGTTCCGGAAGCCCAAAAATGGTTGGAATACATCTATGAACTGTGGATTGCGCAATCGCCTAAAATGGCAGAAGAAGATGGCGCTTGGTTCAATGGAACATCCTATTTTGGCATGAACACACTCACATTGATTGATGTATCTTCTATTTTTAAGGATCTGACGGGTGTTGATTTTATGGGATCTACATGGTTTAAAAATAATCCACGTTGGTTAACCTATTCATTCCCTCCCAATTCAGTAGCAGATGGTTTTTGCAATGATGGCGACAAGTATTCATCTCCCAACCTCCGTTACGCCGGCTATACAGATGCCATGGCGCGGTTGTTCAATGATCCTTATGCCGTATGGTATTCAAAAACAATCCTTGCCGGGCTGGGCAAGGATATTGCTGAAGACGATGAGTTTCGATGGTTTCGTTTGAAGAAAGGACATGACATGAAATTGCCAATGCTTTCGTCGAAACAAACATTTCCTCAGGCTGCAGTCTTTCCTGAGATAGGCGTCGCCTACATGCATACTACCTTGCAAAACAGCAAAACAGATCTCATGTTGTCATTGCGCAGTAGCCCTTATGCCTCCATGGCGCATACGCATGCGGACCAGAATACATTCAATATTGCCTATGGTGGCAAACGGCTTTTCTACAATTCAGGTTATCGCCCTGCTATGGGAGATCCACATTTTCTGGATTGGTACAAGCATACCCAGGGGCACAATGGTATTTTAATTGACGGAAAGGGGCAGCCATTCAACGCTGGCGCATATGGCTATCTACCAAGGTTCTTACATGGTCAGGAAATATCTTATGCCGTGGGTGATGCTTCAAATGCTTATTCTGGAAAAGATGAAGGACAAAACATTGATCATGGCATGAAGATTTCCAAAAGACATTTTATTATGCTTAGGCCCTCTATTGTAGTGATTTATGATGAGTTGGAAGCTGACCATCCAGCAACCTGGAGTTGGTTGTTGCACAACGACAACAAGATGATTCTTGATCCTTTGAAAAAAACCATCTTGGCTGGAAATGAATTCGCCAAAGCCCAAGTGTCATTGTTTTCATCATCAACGATTGATTTCAAATTATCGGATCAGTTTTCAGTACCTGTAGACAATTGGACGAACAAGGTCAATGAAGATGGTGATACCGTTAATTTCAAGGATCAGTGGCATTTTAAGGCCGAATCAACAGAGAAAAAAGAAAAGATGCGTTATCTGGCCATCATCCAGGTAAAACCAGATGGCAGTTTTCAACCATTGAACATCAACAAATCCAATGGTGTGTTTACCATTGGAAATTGGCATATCACTGCTGAAATGGATGTAGCCAAACCAGCCCTGATCAAGGCCTGGAATAAAGATCAATCTGCTATGTTGGTTTCATCTGGTATTATTGTCAATCAGGGAAAGACCTTTGCTGAAAAAGACCTAAGCAGTTCAAAATTACTGGAGATCGTGAATGGGAAGCCCATCTTGCAGGAAGCCAAGGATGAGGTTCCTGCTTCGATAAAAAGATTGATGCTGATGAATCAACAGCTTGATGGCATTAAAAACAATTGAACAAATGGAGAAAAGAGCAGGATCGACACTTGGGAAAAAATTGATGTTCAGCATGTTGGCCATTGGATTATTGGGGATAATGGCATTCAATTATTTTGGTGATGCACCCAAGGCCACCAAACCCAATTTTATCTTCATTTTGACAGACGACCAAGGCTGGACAAGTACCTCACAATTGATGGATGACAGGGTCTCCAACTCAAGAAGTGATTATTATCAAACGCCACAACTGGAGCGATTTGCTTCCAAAGGAATGCGGTTCTCCAATGGATATGCCCCTTGTGCACTTTGTTGCCCAACCAGAAGGAGCATACAGTTTGGTCAGACCCCTGCCAGACAAGGAGATGCTGCATTCAAGGAAAATTATCATCCCGATTTTAAAAAAGTTGCTGCCATTCCTTCCGTGTTGAAATCTATATCTCCTGCATACAAGGCTGCACATTTCGGGAAATGGGACCTGCGGGCAGATATATTTCCTGAGGATTTGGGTTATGATGAAAGCGATGGAAACACGGGAAACAGGAATGGGGACATGAATTCAACCAAGGAAAGCAAGTGGACCGATTTGTTTTTGAACAATGATCCCAAAAGAATTGAAACCATTACAGACCGTGCATTGAATTTTATGGGCAGGCAGGTAAAAGCAGGCAATCCCTTTTTTCTGCAAGTTTCACATTATGCAACGCATGTTGATTATCAGGCAATAGAGGCAACCCATAAGAAGTACCAGCAAAAAGCAAAAGGCGAAATTCACAACAATGACAAGTATGCCGCCATGTTGGAAGATTTGGATGCGGGGATAGGAAGAATTCTGGATAAAATTGAGGCCTTGGGAATTGGAGACAATACCTACGTGATATTTATGGCAGACAATGGTGCTGTTGAAACAGTACCCCCGATCAAGAATAAATTCGATCATCCCTCAACACTTTCTTTTAAGACCAACAACTATCCTCTGAGGGGAGGGAAGTGGACACTTTATGAAGGTGGCGTTCGCGTTCCTTTCATGGTGATAGGACCCGGCATCAAAGGCGGCAGCCAAAGCAACATCCCTGTTACAGGATGGGATATTTTGCCTACCCTCAGTGATTTGGCTGGGAATACCAACGCCTTACCCCCAAACCTTGATGGTGTAAGTTTCAAACCCTTGCTGCAAAAAGGAAATCAGGGCAATGTTTCAAGAAAAGAGGATGGGCTTGTGTTTCATTATTTTGGAAAATCACATTCATCCATTCGGGTTGGTGATGATAAATTGATCAAGTTCTGGAATTTGAAAAAAATTGAGTTGTATAATTTGAAAGATGATCCAGGAGAATTGCATGACCTTGCTTTGAAAGACCCTAACAAGGCGCGTGCCTTGGAGGCTCAATTGATCGGTTACATGGAAAAAGTTCGTGCAGAGCCATTGTATCCTCCAAAGACCAAACCGAAAAAGGCAGACGATGATGATGCACAAGACTAAGCAATTTACCACCACACCCAAACAAATTGGATATAGCATGAAGTGTTTTTTGGTTTCTTTTGTTTTCATTTTTGCTGGATTTGTTGCAAGAAGTCAACAGCTTCCTTCGGCTACAAACCAGAAGGATGTTGTTGTAGCGCCAAGACCAATTTGGCTGGACGAGCTTCCTATCAAGTCATTCTCTGAGGGAATTCCTGGGATTTTGACAAAGACCAACCAGGGTGGTGATTCCATGAGGATGGCTGGAACAACCTACACGCATGGGATAGGGGTTGCTTCAACCAGCATCATTTCTTTTTTGTTGGAAGGCAAGGCTACTGAGTTCTCTGCAACAGTTGGTGTGGATGATTTAGGCAACAAAATGCTTCCCCATTTTTTCTATGTGTTGGGTGATGGAAAAATTTTGTATGAATCAGGTGCAATGAAACTCGGAAACCAACCCAAAAGTTTTACTGTTGATTTGAAAGGAGTACAAAGGTTGGGGATGCTGGTAATGGTAAAGGATGAAGGATTTACCAAAGTGTATTCCAATTGGGCGGATGCAAAGATGACCATGATTGGTGATGCTTTACCCAAGAGCATACCTAATGTTGCGGAAAAGTATATCCTTACACCTGCTCCTTCTAAAATGCCGAAAATCAATACAGCGCCTGTTTTTGGTGTAAGACCCGGAAATCCGTTTTTATTTACCATTGTTGCATCTGGAGAAAAACCAATGCAATATTCCGCTGATCGTTTACCCAAAGGATTGACCCTTGATGCACAAACAGGAATCATCACAGGAAAGTTGATGGTGAAAGGAAATCATGAGGTTGTATTGAAAGCAGTAAATCAAGCTGGGACATCCCAAAAAACATTGCTGATCAAAGTGGGGGATACTATTTCATTAACACCGCCCATGGGCTGGAATGGCTGGAATTCCTGGGCAAGACTGATTGATGGTGATAAGGTGCTTGCCTCCGCAAAGGCCATGGTAAACATGGGCCTCAAAGATCATGGCTGGAATTATGTGAACATTGACGATGCCTGGCAAGGCAAGCGGGGAGGAAAATACAATGCACTGCAGGCCAATGAAAAGTTTCCGGATTTTAAAAAAATGATTGATGAGATTCATGCCATGGGATTGAAGTTGGGTGTTTATTCCACACCTTGGATCACCAGCTATGCAGGTTATCCAGGTGGTTCCTCCATTATTGAAAATGGAGACTTTCCTGATTCTGTAAAAAACAACAAAAGAGCTTTTCGGTATACAGGCAAGTACAGGTTTGAAAAAGAAGATGCCTTGCAAATGGCCGACTGGGGTGTTGATTTTCTGAAATATGACTGGCGGCTTGAAGTGCCCTCTGCAGAAAGGATGTCCATCGCGTTGAAAAATTCAGGCCGTGACATCATCTATAGTTTGTCCAATTCTGCTCCATTCAGTGATGTGAAAGATTGGGCAAGGATTTCCAACATGTACAGGACCGGGCCAGACATACGCGACAGCTGGCATGGATTGTACCATTGCACATTTACACTGGACAAATGGGGGCCTTATGGCGGGCCTGGGCATTGGAATGATCCAGACATGATGATACTAGGAAATGTTACCACCGGGTCAGAGATGCATCCAACAAGGCTAACACCAGATGAGCAATACGCACACATTAGCCTATTTGCCTTATTGTCTGCTCCTTTGCTGATTGGCTGTCCGATAGAACAACTTGATGCTTTCACATTGAACCTGTTGACCAATGATGAAGTCATTGAAATAGACCAGGATCCCTTGGGAAAATCTGCCAGGTTGATGGCTGATGAAGGAGGAGTTCAAACCTGGCTTAAACCCATGGCTGACGGATCTTATGCGGTCGGGTTTTTCAACACAGATGATTATGGTAAAACACCACAATCCTTTTTTCGTTGGGGAACTGAAAAGCCAAAGCAATTCAACGTTGATTTTACAAGGCTTGGATTAAAAGGTAGTTGGCGTGTGCATGATGTCTGGCGCCAGAAAAACCTGGGTGTAAAGGCATCATCATTCTCAACCATCATTCCACATCATGGCGTGATGATGTACAGGCTTTATCCAGTCAACATTCCTGCAGTATCCATTCCGGATAAACGTATTCAATCTTTGAAAGAACAATGGAATGCACTGCATCAGTCACCACCCAAGCTTGCTGTTCGGGACTGTTTTATTTTTTTGCTGGATGCATTGGAGACCCGTTTTTTGACGCCAGACGAAATTTTGTGGACCATTGATCTGGTTAAAACAAGGATTATTACAGACAGTACCAAGCCCTCTTTCGGCAACATGTATTGGGGCTGGACAGAAACCGGCGGAGATGTGGGCGATGGAAACAATGTTGAATTCTGTGTGCAGTATGGCATACTGATCAAATTACTGTTCAATGATCGACTTTCTCCTGAAGCCCGCGCTTCTTTGGATGATCTTTTTGCCCAAACCCTGAATGGGATTCGCCGACAACCCGTGAGGATTTCCTATACGAATATCTATGTGATGCGTTGCTGGAACTTACTGGCTCTTGGGCAGGTATACAACAACCCCATTGCCACGGCAGAAGGTACTAAGGCATTTGACAGTTGGTTGAAACATGTTGCCAATTATGGAAACCGGGAATACGATAGTCCAACTTACTGTGGTGTAGACCTTGAGTCATTGCTTTTGATTTACCGGTTTATACAAGACAAAGCACTCAAAGCCAAGGCTGCAGATGCACTTGAATTTTTTATGACAGATTTGAGTGCTCATTACAACAAGGAAGGCGGTTACCTGGAAGGTGCCCACAGCCGGGATTACAACAGGGTCTTTGGTAGGGATCTTTTGGAAGAGAAGTACATGGATCCGTTGCTGGGCAAACCCAACAACAACAATAACTTTTTTCATCAGGTTTGTTTTAGCATTCTGAAAGAATTGAATTTGAGCAAAGCCCAGCAAAAGGTCATGGAGCAAAAGGACAGGTTCATCATTCAACGCTGGGACAGCCTTCCCCATACGTATGCATACGACTACCATGGCAAAAAATTTTCCATTGCCTCCTCCAATCAGTATTACAGCCCAGACGATAAATCCTTCATTGCATACCTGAGCAGCAAGAAGATTCCTGCCATGCCCAATATTGTTTATGTGGCAGAGGGCAGGAACGATCATTATGGCACCTGGGGTTCAGAGGGGATGGGGGAGAAGCTAAAACACCTGATGCCACCCAATTATCCTGCAAATGGTGGATGGGGAAAAACAAGGCATCTCATGCCATTTATGCAAACCGTTCAAAACAAGAATGAATTTGTCATGCTGGTTTCAGGAATGAAAGACCACAATTGCATCAACCCATACATTAACTCGACGGTAATACTGCCTAATTATTTTGACCAGGTATGGCTGGGTAACAAACAACTGGGCACTTTGAATAAAGGAGATGCAATTGCTTTTGATGAAACCAATACATTTTTTGGAAAGTTTGAAGATGTAGGTGTTGCCATCAGGATATTGTGGAGCAACGCTTCCCAAAAAGAACAGCCACAGTTGATCAACGATGGATTTATTTATGAACCGAGAAGAGAAAACTTTTCTCTCCCCAACAACAAGGCCATTCGCTTTACTTTAAAACATCCCAATGATGGTCTTGTAAACATCAGCATGTGGTGGAAAATTGAAGAAGGCTTAACCGATGATGCAAAATTTAACGCTTTCAGGCAATCGGTGTTGAATACAAAAGTTGAGGTAAGCGACAATAAGGGAATCGTTGATGTTGCCGTCTTTACCCCCAATGGTAAATTGGGACTCAAAGCTGATCTCAATCAAAAGCAAAGGCTCGACTATTATTCTCCCTACGCATTGCCCAAGGATTTTCTCTTCAATATCAATGGTGTTGAAGTAGGAAGAAAGATCATGGAAAAGTACAGGAACTAATTTAAAATCAACAAACTCAATGTCATGAAAAAAATTCTTTGTAACATCATTGCCGTCCTTGTGCTTTGCACTGCTCTTTCGAGCGTTTCTGCACAATCCTGGGTTGATTCAGTGGCCTTGCATGGCAGGCAGGTATACATGCCTGCCGAAAAATACAAGTGGGATTGGGGCCAGGCAACCTTCTTGAATTCCTTGAAGCAGTTGTACCATTCCAGTGACGCAGACAAACGTGCGCCCTATTTTGACTATATCAAAACCGCCATGGCCGTTTCAGATAAGGTGGCCAATGGTAAGCATCCCAATGCCGTTGCTTCTGCCCACGGCATTGTTTTCCTGGCGCGCATCACAGGGGATAAAAATTATCTCAACAAAGCCAATGGCATCTATGCAGATTACCTCAACATTCCCCGTGCATCTAACGGCGGCGTATCTCACCGGGCTGAAACTGTTGAACTTTGGGACGATACCGTTTACATGCTCAGCATGTTTTTGCTGGAGATGTACAAACTTACTGGCGATGAAAAATACATTGCTAATTTTCTTGAACAATTCAATGCCCACAACAAAGAATTGACCGATCAAAAAACTGGTCTTTGGGTGCATGGTTGGGATGCCGACAGCGTTTTTTATGACGATGGTTGCAGCATCAAGAATTGGCCAGATAAAATTACGCACAGGAATGACCAGATATGGGCCCGCGGAAACGGATGGGTGGGCATGGCACTGGCCGATGCACTCGAAACCGTTGGAAGAAAATCTAAATTCTGGAAACCGCTTGAAAAAGGGTTGGTACATTTTGTGAATGCAGTAGCACCTTTTCAAGACAGGTCAAGCGGACATTGGTATCAGTTGGTCACCCTTCCTGCCTTACAAGGGAACTTCCTGGAAAGTTCATGTACCGCCATGTTTTCCTATGCCATCACCAAAGGAATGCAACTCAATATATTGGACAAGAAAAAATACCTGCCCATGGTGGATGCATCCTATGCAGGTTTGCAGAAAATGAGTATGCGTCAGGATGCGAACAGCCTTGTACCCACAAGGGTTTCAGGGGGCACCTGTGTTGGCGACCAAACATACTACCTCGGTAGAAAAATCGGTGAAGGCACCGGTTTTGGCTATGGATCATTCATTATGTTCGGACTAGCCTACGAACAACTCACCGGTAAAAGAAAATAACATGAAAAGAAGAAATTTTGTGGCCCTCAGCACCACCGCGCTCGCTTCCATCCCATTCATGGGATTGGCATCCGTAACCAAAATGAATGTTGATGGAAATATGGCCAAACCGGACTGGCTCGTAAAATCCATCAAAGACAACGACGCTTCGTTGAAAGGCTACGCAACCTCGAAGGTGACAGACCCTGCCAGTCCATATTTTGGGGGATATGTGGATTATTCCAACCTGGTTAATGCAGGTCACAACAACGGATTTTTGATCAATGCCTGTGTGGCGATCTCGTCGCCTGAATCTATTCATTTCCGTTCACCCCAACTCCTCAAGGAAATTGAAGATGTACTTCCTTGTATGCATGCCTTGCAACATGATGACGGTACCATCGACCTTATAGACACCAACTTCCATTCTACCCCTGATACAGGTTTCATGGTGAGGGTATTGGCTCCCGCGTATGCACTCTTCAAAGCTGCTGCTGTTCAAGGTGCCGAAAAAGCATTGAATTCATTGGAGCGGTTGCTCAAAAATGCAGGAAATGCCCTTGTTTATGGAGGCCTGCATACCCCGAATCACCGTTGGGTGGTTTGTGCGGCCCTGACTCAACTCAATCTACTCTGGCCAGATGAGCGTTACACCAAACGAATCAACCAATGGTTGGCAGAGAAAATTGACCTAGATCCAGACGGTCAGTACACCGAAAAAAGCACTGGTGGATATTCTGGCACCGTAGATCATTCTTTGGTTACCATGTCAATCGGACTCAAGAACCCAGCTTTCTTGGAGCCTGTTAGGAAAAATCTTCAGATGATGCACTACTACCTGCATCCCAATGGTGAGGTGGTGACTGAAGCTTCTAACCGACAAGACAAAGGAACGGTTGGCAGCATGGATGGCTATTATTATTCCTGCCGTTACTTGGCTATTTTGGACAATGATGGACATATGGCAGAGCTATGCCGGATCATCGAAAAGAAAAATCCCAATGTGGCCAACGGCAAGCTTATCGATATACTGCAAGCCCCATTGCTGTGGAAGGAACTTCCTGCAACCAAGCCCTTGCCAATAAGCTATGCCAAAGCCTTTCCTTATTCTGGCGTAGCGCGTATCCGTAGAAATGAGTGGGATGCGACAATCCTTTCCAACAATGCTGGATGGCTTACTTTCCACAAGGAAAAAGTGATGCTGCAGGCCATGCGTGTGGCATCATCATTTTTTGGAAAGGGACAGTTTCAGTCAACTGAAATTGTACAAAAAGGTGATGCATGGGTGCTCAGCAGCTCTATTGAAGGAGTTTATTATCAACCTTATCCGGCAGATAAAATTCCCGGAGATGGGGATTGGTTGAAGATGCCCAAAGCGAACAGAACTCAATCTGAAATTCAAAAGCTCAATACGGTCATCACCATCAAGGAAACAAAGAATGGCCTTGAAGTGGATATTGACATCTCCGGCACAGACCATGTTCCAGTTTCGTTGGAGCTTGTCTTCAGACCGGGAGGTGTGTTTACTGGGTTGGATGAGATTGTCCCAAATCAGACCTATGTGTTGAAGGGGAAGGAAGGGAAATATTCAGTAAATAATCAATCCATTTCATTCGGCCCTGGCAAGGCTGAACACAAGCGATACAACCTTAGGGGCGGACTCCCTGCATTCAACGCGCCTTCTGCATACATCACCAGTTCAACGCCTTTCAAACATACTTTATACTTGTCATGATGGTGAGATACGCTTTCTTGTTGCTTTCTTTTGTTGTCATCAGTGCTTCAGCCCAACAGTCCTTCCAACCTGAAGAGCTGGTGAATGTAATGATGGGCACTGATTCCAAACAAAGCTATTCCAACGGAAATACCTATCCCGCCATCGCAGTGCCCTGGGGTATGAATTTTTGGACACCCCAAACGGGCTATAATGGAAATGGATGGACCTATCAATATGCTTCAGAGAAAATCCGTGGTTTCAAGCAAACCCATCAACCCTCGCCATGGATTGGAGATTATGGCCAGTTTTCCATCATGCCCATGACCGGAAAACCCCGGTTGGATGAAGAAAAAAGAGGCAGCGTATTCTCGCACAAAACAGAAGTGGCAAAGCCCTATTATTACAGTGTTTACCTGGCAGACGACAATGTTGTAACAGAAATCACCCCCACCGAAAGGGCATCCCGGTTTAGGTTTACCTATCCTGCCGCAGACAGTGCTTTTATATTGATTGATGCATTCGACAGGGGATCATACATTAAAATTATTCCCGAAGAAAAAAAGATCATCGGTTATACAACCCGCAACAGGGGCGGGGTTCCCACCAATTTTAAAAATTATTTTGTCATTGAGTGCGACAAAGATTTTGAATTGTATTTTACGGTGGATGATAAGCTGCAGCGTTCTGCCGAAAAAGAATTCACGGGAAATCACGCACAAGCCGTCATCGGTTTTTCAACCCAACGAGGAGAGAAGGTACAATTGAAAGTGGCGTCTTCTTTCATCTCTTATGAACAGGCAGCGCTGAATTTAAACAGAGAAATTGGCAACCAAAGCTTCGAGCAAATTCAAGCAAAAGCCAAGGCTGCTTGGCACAAGGAAATGATCAAGGTGAAAGCTGAAGGTGGAACCGAAGAACAGTTGAAAACCTTTTATACTTGTTTGTACAGGATGTTGCTATTTCCACGCAAGTTTTATGAATACAATGCCAACAACGAAATGGTGCATTACAGCCCCTTCAACGGAAACGTTGAAAAAGGCTATATGTTTACCGATACCGGTTTCTGGGATACTTTTCGTTCGCTTTTTCCATTCCTGACCTTGGTATTTCCTGAGTTGGACAGCCAGATCATGCAGGGGCTCGCCAATACCTATAAAGAAAGCGGCTGGCTCCCAGAATGGGCAAGTCCGGGGCACAAGAAAAGCATGATCGGCAACAATTCCACTTCCGTTATTTCAGATGCTTACATGAAAGGCATCCGCGGTTTCGACATCAATTTGTTGTATGAAGCCATGGTAAAAGGCAGCAACGGCGAGGGGCCTATACCAACGTTGGGCCGCAACGGTGGCGAAGCATACAACAAACTCGGGTATGTTCCCGGAGATAACTATGGTGGCAGTGCTGCTAAAACAATGGAATATGCCTATGCAGATTTTTGCCTCAGCGAAGTGGCAAAATCTTTGAAAAAACCAGCTGATGAAATCAATAAATTCCGTCAACGTGCGCTGAATTACAAGAATATTTTCGATCCCAACCACAACCTGATGCGCGCCAAAAAGACTGATGGAACTTGGATGAAAGATTTCAATCCATTCACCTGGGGCAATGAATTTGTGGAAGGAAACAGCTGGCATTACAGTTGGAGCGTGTTTCAGGATTTCAATGGCTTGGCCAAGTTGATGGGTGGAGAAAAGGTGATGGAAAACATGTTGGACAGTGTTTTTGTATTGCCTCCAATTTTTGATACCAGCTCTTACAAAAGAACCATTCATGAGATGGTGGAGATGCAGGTAATGAACATGGGCCAGTATGCCCATGGAAACCAGCCCATTCAACACATGCTCTACATTTACAACTATTGTGGTGCACCGTGGAAAAGCCAGCAGCATGTACGAGATGCCATGGATAAACTCTACAAACCCATGCCAGATGGATATTGTGGTGATGAAGACAATGGCCAGACCAGTGCCTGGTATGTGTTCAGTGCCATGGGTTTCTATCCGGTTTGCCCCGGCTCCAATGAATACGTGTTCGGGTCACCCTTGTTCAAAAAGATCACCATTGATCTTGGAAAAGGCAATAAATTCACCATTGAATCGCCCAACAATTCACCCGCCAACGTTTACATTGGAAGTGCTTTGTTGAACGGAACCCCTTACAACAAAAATTATATTAATCATTTTGACATTCGAAAAGGCGGAGTGCTTAAGTTTAACATGAGTTCCCTTCCCAACAAAAAGCGTGGAGTGAGCCCAGAGGCCTATCCTTTTTCCATTTCAAAGACCTCTTTAAAGTAAATTCAAAGCAGATGAAGAAAATATTGTGGTTGTTTACATTGGCACTTGGTATTGCAGTTGATTTGAATGCACAGGCTGATGTGGAGAAAAAAATCCAGACCGACCTGATCCTTGCTGAGGATGGGGATGTAGTAAACCTTGATGGAGGTGTTTTCAGCATTACAAAAAGCCTCTCCTTGGATGGCAAGAAAAATATTGTTGTCCGGGGAAAAGGGATTGACAAGACCATCCTAACCTTCAAGGACCAGACTTCAGGTGCAGAGGGCTTGCGGATCAGCAACTGCGAAAACATTGTATTGGAAGACATGACTGTTCAGGATTCCAAGGGTGATCTGATCAAGACCATGCATGTCAAGGGAATTACCTTCAGGCGTGTTAAAGCAGAATGGACGGGCAAGCCGGATGAGAAAAATGGGGGATATGCACTCTATCCTGTGCAATGTGAAAATGTAGTGATTGACAGTTGTATTGCCATTGGTGCTTCGGACGCAGGAATCTATGTGGGCCAGTCCAAATACATTGTGGTGAAAAACTGCACAGCCTACAACAATGTTGCTGGAATTGAGATTGAAAATTCCCTTTATGCCGATGTATACAACAACCTGGCCACTGGCAACACTGGAGGAATACTGGTATTTGATCTTCCCGGTTTGATCCAGAAACAAGGTGGATATGTATCCGTACACAACAACATCATCAAAGAGAACAACCTTTCCAATTTTGCACCCAAAGGAAATATTGTGGCCAAGGTGCCAAAAGGAACAGGCGTGATGCTGCTTGCTGCCAACCATGTTGAGGTGTTCAACAATGAAATCATCAACAACAGCACCATGGGTGTGGGAATCATCAGTTACTATATCACTGAAAATAAAATCAAGGACAAACAATACAATCCATATCCCAGTGCCATATCCGTGCACGACAATACCTTTGAACGCAAGAAAAGGAAAGTACCCATGGAAGGACGTTTTGCACAGATTTATCATTTCAAATTGAAATTCGGGCGCAATGTTCCCCATATCGTTTATGACGGAATCATCAATCCCAAGTACCGTGATGCTGCTGGGAATGTAAAGCCTGAATACATGATCTGCATCCAGAACAACAAGAACCAGAGCTTTGCCAACATCGATGCAGACAATGATTTCAAGAATATTTCACGCGATGTTACACCATTCAACTGTAGCCTTGCGCCCATTGTATTGAACAACAAACAATAAGTGATAAGAATGAAGAAGGGATATATTGCCATTGTGCTGATGGTGTTGACGGTCACCATTTTTTCCATGTCTTTCAAGGCGGTGGAGCAGTTTGCTTACAAACAACGCTTATCTGAATACGGGCTTTTTGAAGGGAAAATCAGTGATCAGCAACCCGTGAAAACCGTGATGCCCTATTCACTCAATTCGCCTCTTTTTTCTGACTATGCACACAAGTTGCGCTTTGTACAACTGCCCAATGGCGAGCATGTTGCTTACAACCCTGATTCAGTTTTTCAATTTCCTGTTGGCACCACCATTGCCAAGACCTTTTATTATTACAATGATGAGAAAGATCCTTCAAAAGGGAGGCGCTTGATGGAAACCCGCATCCTTATCCATGAGGCCAAAGGCTGGAAATCACTTCCCTATATTTGGAATGAAGATCAGACCGATGCCATGCTTGAAGTTGCCGGAGGAAGTTCTACTGTTTCATACCTCAATGATAAAGGAGAAAAAATCTCCTTTGAATACGCTGTGCCCAACATGAACCAATGCAAGAGCTGTCATGAAAGCAATGGAACCATGACCCCCATCGGCCCATCTGCAAGACAGCTCAATGGTGAACATGACTATGCCGGCGGTAAAGCAAACCAGCTCAAGAAATGGTCGCAGGATGCAATGATGACGGGCCTTCCCCAAGATATGTCGGTGGTTCCGCAATTTGTCAATTACAGCGATCCAACCAAAAATATTGATGACCGAGCCAAGGCTTATCTGGATATCAATTGTGCACACTGTCACAACAAGACAGGCCCAGCACAGACTTCGGGGTTGTTCCTCGATTGGAGAACAACAGACCGTGCCGCATATGGTTTTTTCAAAACACCTATCGCTGCAGGAAGGGGTTCAGGCAATCTTCAGTTTGACATTCATCCAGGAAGACCCAATGAGAGTATACTTTTATACAGGATGCAGTCAACCGATCCTGGTGTGATGATGCCAGAGGTCAGCAGAAAGCTCATTCACGCTGAAGGTGTGAAGCTGATCAGTGATTGGATTAAGTCAATGAAAACAGAATAATCAACGATGAAGAATCTTTTGAAATTTTCTCTGGTCACATGCCTGCTGGCCTGTTTTTTTTATGATGATACGCATGCACAAGAAAGACCCAACATCATTTATATCCTGACAGACGATCTGGGTTATGGAGATGTAAAAGCCTACAACAAAGAAGGAAAGATCAATACCCCCAATATTGACAAGCTCGCAAAACAAGGCATGCGTTTCACAGATGCACATTCACCATCCGGAGTGTGCACCCCAACACGTTATTCAATCATGACGGGTCGTTATCCCTGGAGGAGCCAACGCCCGGTTGGAGTATTGAATGGATTCAGCAGGCCACTGATGGAAAACGATCGTGCTACCGTGGCTTCACTGTTGAAAGAAAATGGTTACAATACTGCTGTAGTTGGAAAATGGCATTTGGGCTTGGGATGGGTACCCAAGCGCGAATACGCCCACCTCTTGGCCAACAAGCGCTATGGCATTGATGCAGAAATGAATCCAGATCATGTAGACCTTGCTGCCCCGATGACCATCAGCCCCAATACCAATGGGTTTGATTATTCTTATGTGCTCCCTGCCTCACTTGATATGCAACCCTATTGCTATGTGGAGAATGGGAAACTGGTTGATCCATTGACGTCCTTTACACCAGGTAAAAAGCCTGATACGGGCTATGCTGGCGCATTCTGGAGGCCAGGACTGATGTCTCCCAATTTTGATTTTTTTGATGTTTTGCCAGGTTTCACAAGAAAGGCCAATGAGTTTCTGCAGCGCCAGACCAAGGGAAAACCTTTCTTTCTGTACCTGCCCATGCCTGCACCACATACCCCCTGGATGCCCATTACTGGCTTTATCGGAAGTTCCGGAGCAGGAGAGTATGGCGATTTTGTGCAACAGGTTGATGCCTCAGTTGGTGCCATCATGAAAACCCTTGATAGCATGGGCCTTGCCAAAAATACCATGATTGTCTTTACCAGCGACAACGGACCTTACTGGAGAGAAGATTATGTCAATAAATTTCAGCACAAGTCTGCAGGCCCTTGGAGAGGAATGAAAGGGGATGCTTTTGAAGGTGGCCACCGCGTACCCTTCATTGTAAGATGGCCTGGCACTACAAAACCCGGAACCGTTTCTGCAGCAACCACAACATTGGCCAACCTCATGTCAACAGCTGCAGAAATAGTAGGCAATACCAATCCACGTTACGATACAGAAGACAGTTACAGCATCTTGTCGGTTTTGAAAGGAAAATCCAAATCAGTGGACAATCAACCTGCAGTTGTGCACAGCTCTTCTATCGGATATTTTGCCATCAGGATTGGAGATTGGAAGTTAATACAAGGCCTTGGATCGGGAGGCTTTACAGTTCCCAAGCAGATAGCTCCCAAGCCCGGAGAAGCCAAGGGTCAGTTGTATCATCTTGCTGAAGATCCGCACGAAGACAAGAATCTTTATAGCCAATACCCTGAAAAGGTCAAAACACTCACTGAGATGTTGAACCAGATCCGCAATGCTTCCATACGGGTAAACAAGACCTCACTCGACTAGATCCTAATTTTTTCTGAAAAAAGATCATTGAGTTTTTATTATTTCAATTAACTCTACTAAATTTGTAGACTAATAAAATAATAACACAATGAGCAACCAATTAAGATTTGAAACACTTCAATTGCATGCTGGCCAGGAACCTGATCCAGTAACAGGATCAAGAGCTGTGCCCATTCATCAGACAACCTCATATGTATTTAAAAATGCAGAACATGCAGCCAATTTGTTTGGTTTGAGGGAGTTTGGTAACATTTATACCAGGCTGATGAACCCCACCACAGATGTTTTTGAAAAACGCATCGCGGCACTGGAGGGTGGCGTTGCCGCATTGGCCACTTCTTCAGGGCAGGCAGCACAGTTTTTGGCATTGAACAATATCCTTCAGGCGGGTGATAATTTCATTAGCAGCTCATTTGTCTATGGAGGAACCTACAACCAGTTCAAAGTGGCATTCAAAAGGCTTGGCATTGAAGCCCGGTTTGCCGAGGGAGATGATCCTTTGAATTTTGAGAAGCTGATTGATGAAAACACAAAGGCCATCTATATCGAAACCATTGGAAACCCTCGGTTGAACATTCCTGACTTCAAGCAGTTTGCGGCCCTTGCCCAGAAACATGACCTTCCACTGATAGTCGACAATACTTTCGGCGCAGGTGGATACCTGGCACAACCCATCAAGCATGGTGCCAATATTGTTGTCGAGTCTGCTACCAAATGGATTGGTGGACACGGAACAAGTATCGGTGGTGTCATTGTAGATGGAGGAAATTACAATTGGGGCAATGGGAAATTCCCACAGTTTACAGAACCTTCAGAAGGATACCATGGATTGAAATTTTGGGATGTTTTTGGAGAAGGGAATCCATTGGGTTTACCCAACATCGCTTTCATCATCCGTGCCAGGGTAGAAGGACTTCGTGATTTTGGTTCATCACAGAGTCCATTCAATTCATTCCTTTTGTTGCAAGGCCTGGAAACCTTATCACTCAGGGTTGAACGCCATGCTCAGAACGCCTTGGCATTGGCCCAATGGCTGGAATCACATCCCTCAGTAGATTTTGTATGGTATCCTGGCTTGAGCAACAATCCTTACCATGAACTGGCCAAGACCTATCTACAAAACGGATTCGGAGGTGTACTTCAGTTTGGAATCAAAGGAGGTGCAGAAAATGGCAAGAAATTCATCAATGGTCTCAAGCTGGTCAGCCATCTTGCCAACGTAGGTGATGCCAAAACCCTTGCTATTCACCCTGCATCTACCACACACGAACAATTGAGTCAAGAGGAGCAGGTGCAAGCAGGTGTTTTGTCAAACCTCATAAGGATCAGTGTTGGCATAGAGCATATTGAAGACATCAAGGCAGATTTTGAACAGGCCTTCGATCAGGTTTTTGTCTAATGGCCTATACCTAAAAAGAAAAAGAGGCCATTAGGCCTCTTTTTCTATATCATGGATTGATGATGTCTATTTGTAACCAACCAAGTTCCTGTTCATCTGACAACCACCACCTGCAGAACCACGGTAAGTGGTGCAAGCGCTGAAAACGATAATGGATGCAAGTATTATCAACAAAACGGCTGGCTTTCTCATTTAATTGGTTTTGATTAAACAAATATAGAACTCAATTTTGAGGGTTTTAGTATATAAGGCAATGTTTTTTTCTATAATATCAGTATTTTAACGCAACCCTCACAGTTGATTTTCACACAAATTCATCGGAAAATACTTTCCCGCACTTGTTTTTTCAGCTTATCTTGTGGCGATAATTCATCATATGAACATTGAACTGCACCGACCCATCGTATTTCTCGACCTGGAAACAACCGGTCTGAGCTTAACACTGGACAGGGTGGTGGAAATTGCAATGCTCAAGGTTTCAACGGATGGAAGCAGGCAAATGAAGCGGAGATTGATTAATCCTGAAAAGCCTATTCCAGCAGAGGTTTCAGCCATTCATGGGATAACTGATGAGATGGTGAAGGATGCTCCAACCTTTAAGCAGCTGGCCAATGAAATCAGGCAATACCTCGAAGGTGCTGACCTTGGGGGATACAATTCAAACAAATTTGACTGGCCATTGCTGGCTGAAGAATTCCTGCGCGCCGGACTGGATTTTGATATTCAGGGAAAGCGTTTGGTTGATGTTCAAAAGATTTATCATCAAATGGAGCCCCGTACGCTTTCTGCTGCCTACAAGTTTTATTGTGACAAAGACCTTGAGAATGCGCATTCAGCAGAAACAGACATCAATGCTACTTTGGAAGTATTTCTAGCCCAAATCAACAAATATCCCCAATTGGGTAATTCTATTGATACCGTGATGAAGGTTATTGGAGAAGACCAAATCGTAGACTTTGCCAGGAGAATGGTCATCGAAAACGGAAAGGAAGTATTTAATTTTGGTAAGCACAAGGGGAAGGCCGTTGTTGATGTATTGAAGACTGAACCATCATACTACGACTGGATCATGAAAAGTGAGTTCTCTCTGCACACAAAACTCAAACTCACTGAAATTTTCAACCGTGTCATGCTGAAACCCAAAACGTCTTAAGGATAATTTGTACAACTACTGATTTGAAGAAGCTCGTCATCATACCAACCTACAAGGAAAAAGAAAACATCCAACTCATCATTGATGCTGTCATCAATCTTGGTTTACATTACCATGTGTTGATCATCGATGATAATTCACCCGATGGCACCGCTGAGATTGTAAAATCGATGCAGCAATTTCATCCCAACGAACTTTTTTTGATCGAGAGAGCAGGAAAGCTAGGATTGGGAACCGCCTATATTGCAGGGTTTGAATGGGCCTTGGCCAATGGGTATGATTACGTTTTTGAAATGGATGCCGATTTTTCCCATGATCCCAATGATCTGGAAAGATTGTATGATGCCTGCCATACAGGTGGTGCAGACATGTCAGTAGGGTCAAGGTATGTTTGCGGAGGACAGATTGAAAATTGGCCCCTGAGCAGAAAACTCATCTCAAAAGCAGGAGCCCTCTATAGTAAACTCATTACCTGGCTTCCTGTAAATGATGCTACAGCTGGGTTTGTGTGTTATTCCAGAAAAGTATTGGCCACCATGGACCTCAAATCAATTAGGTTCGTCGGCTACGCCTTCCAAATAGAAATGAAATTTACCGCCTGGAAACTTGGTTTTAAGATCAGGGAAGTACCCATCACATTCCGTGATAGAAAATTTGGCGCCTCCAAAATGACCAAAGGCATTATCCAAGAAGGAATAGTTGGAGTACTTTCTATGCAAATGCAATACCTGTTTGGTGGACTTGGTAAAAAATAAAAGAAAAGCTGACCCTCTCATTCTTTAGCAACTTTCATGAAAAAAGCCCTTCTGCAACTTCACCTCTCAGTATTTCTTGCGGGATTTACAGGGGTTTTGGGCCGATTGATTACAATCAATGAATCCTTGTTGGTTTGGTACCGCATGTTTTTCTCCGCTCTGATCTTGCTGGCTATCTCAATGTTTACAAAAAAGATTAAACTGCTTCACTGGAAAGAAATGCTGCCACTCATTGGCATTGGTGGCATCATTGCCCTTCACTGGGTGACTTTTTATGGATCCATCAAATATGCCAATATTTCTGTTGCCCTTGTCTGTTTTTCTTCTGTTGGATTTTTTTCATCTTTTCTAGATCCGTTGATTTCCAGGAGAAAACTGATCATGACGGAAGTATTGCTGGGCTTAATGGTGATGCTCGGTGTTTATCTCATATTTCATTTTGATCAGCATTTCAGGACCGGAATTCTTTTCGGAATCATCTCAGCCTTCCTGGCCACTATTTTCCCTATCCTCAACAAAAGGTTTGTGGGAAAGCATGGGGCAGATACCATAACTTTTTATGAAATCGGTGGAGGCTGGATGGTACTGAACTTTGTTGTTCCTGTATACTTACTCTATACTCCTGTGTTAACCTATCTTCCCGATGCCAAAGACCTTTTTTGGCTTTTGTTCATGAGCCTATTCTGTACCGTTCTTGCCTTCAATCTTTCGGTAAGGGCGCTTTCAAAAGTATCGCCATTCACCGTTAACCTCAGCTTCAACCTGGAACCTATTTATGGCATACTGTTGGCATTCCTGCTCTACAACGAACACAAAACACTGGGGCCATCCTTCTCTGCCGGTATTTCCATCATCATCCTAACTGTTGTACTTCAAACTTTGAAAGTTTGGCGCGATTCCAAGCCCCAATTGGATAAGAATTGAACGGTTTTTAAGGCCAATTCGTTAATTTCAATTCAAATTCCTCATCAAATGCGCCACTGTCAAAAATCATTGCTCTTCGTATTCACATTTCTTTGCTTCAGTCTGATCAGTTGGAGCCAAAAAAAGCCTTTGGACCATACCGTTTATGATGGATGGCAGTCTATTGGTGAACGAAAAATCAACAACAACGGATCATGGATTGCCTATACGGTAGAACCTCAGGAAGGCGATGGTCAGTTGATTATACAAAAGACGGATTCTTCTTTTTCTACCACTATTCCAAGAGGTTACTCTATATCGTTTTCAGAAGACAGCCGATTTCTTGTATGTAAAATAAAACCATTTTATGCAGACACAAGAAATGCTAAAATCAAGAAAAAAAGGCCTGATGAATTTCCCAAAGATTCTCTGGCAATTTTCGATCTGGGCCAACGCTCGATAGAGAAAATTGCAGGTGTCACATCCTATAAAATGCCTGAAAAAGCCGGAGGACTGTTGGCCTATCAATTGATTAAAAAGCCTGCCGATACAATGAAAATGCCACTTGCAAAAGATACTGCTGCAAAAAAACAAGATTCCGTAAAGAAACAGATTCCGCTCATCATCGAGCAGGTGCCTGATAAAAAGCAAAAAAGAAAACTGACTGCAAAGGGGGAAAATGATGAAGAGATGCTTGATGCAGAAGGTGATGAGGGGGCTGCAGCGCCCGTTCAAGAAGGAACAGAGCTCGTGGTGCTGAGGTTGGGACAAAAGAATCCCAAGACACTTCCCCTGACAAGCGATTACCTCTGGAGTGAAAACGGAAAGATTCTTTTGGTAGAATCTTCCTCCAGCAAATCCAACAAAAACATCAAGCCAATGGTCTACATCTGGCGCGCTGTTGAAGACCGTTTTGATACCCTGCTGGTGGGAGGAAATGATTTCCGGAATTTCGCCATAGATGATGATGGATACCAGATTGCATTCGTAGCAGAGCGTGATAGTGCATTCAAGTCTCTTCAAAAGTTTCATAAATTATGGTACTGGCAAAATGGCGATGCAGGGGCTACTGTTTTGGCGGATAAGTTTACTCCTGGTATGAATCTCAACTGGACCATCAGTGAAAACTATGCCCCAAATTTCAGTAAATCAGGAAAGCGTCTTTTCTTGGGAACCGCTCCCATCAAGCCTATCAGGGATACCTCACTCATAGACATGGATCTGGTCAATCTGGATGTCTGGCATTACAATGATGATTATTTGCAGCCTTACCAACTGAGAACAGCAGAAATGGACAACCGGAAATCCTACCTGGCCATGGTAGACCTGTCCACCAAAAAACTGACCCAATTGGCTGATCTTGACCTCCCGCAGGTGATGATTGCTGCCGAAGGTGATGGAAAACAATTCCTGGGCATGAGTGACAAAGGAAAAAGGGTTGCTAGCCAGTGGGAAGGTGGAACAAAAAAAGATATTTACCTGATCGATCCTGCTACCGGATCCAAAAAAATCATTGTCAAGGAACTTTCAGGCATACCCCAATTTTCACCAGAAGGAAACTACCTGGTTTGGTATGATGCAAAGCAAAGGCATTATTATGCTTACCATAATGGACAAATCATCAACATCAGCAAGCAGGTTCCTGTCAAGCTGTATGATGAAGAATATGACATGCCCTCTGATCCAACACCTTATGGCCAAATGCGTTGGCAGAAAAATGATGAAGCCATCTACGTGTACGACAGGTATGATATTTGGAAGCTGGATCCCAAAGGATTGGTTGCACCCATCAACATCACTGCAGGCAATGGAAGAAAGACCCATTACAGTTATCGCTTCATCCCCATGGATCAGGAGGAGCGCGCTGTACAAGCAGGACAGACCATTCACCTGAGGATCTTTGATGAAAAAACAAAACATGCTGGCATCTGTACCATGCAATTGATGCCCAATGCAACCATCAATGTACTTCAAACAGGCGCCTTTGCCATGGGCTTTCCAGTCAAGGCAAAAAATGCTGCCGCATATATCTATACCAAAGAAAGCTTTGCATCATCCCCCAATATCCATTTCTCCAATGATTTGGTGAAGGAAACAAAATTCAGCAGCATCAATCCGCAACAAGCGCAGTACAACTGGGTGAAAGCTGAGTTGTTTTCCTGGAAGGCATACGACGGAAAAATGACAACAGGTATTGTTTACAAGCCTGAAAATTTTGACCCTTCAAAGAAGTATCCCATGATTGCCTACTTCTATGAAACCCTTTCTGATGGCCTGTTCAGCTACTTATCGCCATCACCCACACCCAGCAGGCTGAACATTCCATTTTTTGTCAGCAGGGGCTATATCGTATTGGCTCCGGACATTCACTATGTAGATGGATATCCTGGAAAAGCTGCTTATGATTATGTTGTCAGCGGTGCCCGCGCCCTCGTGAAAAAAGGATGGGTGGACAGTACCAAAATGGGCATCCAAGGGCAGAGCTGGGGTGGTTATCAGGTGGCACATATCATTACCAGAACCAATTTGTTTGCAGCTGCCTGGGCCGGTGCTCCTGTAGCCAACATGACCAGTGCATACGGCGGAATCCGCTGGGAGAGTGGCATGAACCGACAGTTCCAATACGAGAAAACACAGAGCAGGATTGGTGCAACCCTTTGGGAGAAGCCACAGTTGTACATTGAAAACTCTCCGCTTTTCCATTTGCCCAAAGTCAAGACACCTTTGGTGATCATGTCCAATGACAATGATGGTGCAGTGCCTTGGTACCAGGGCATTGAAATGTTCACCGCAATGCGCAGGTTGAACAAGAAAGTCTGGATGCTCAATTACAATGGAGAAGCCCACAATTTGATTGAAAGGAAAAACAGGAAAGACATTCAGATCAGGGAACAGCAATTCTTTGACTGGTTGTTGAAAGGAGAAAAACCTTCTGTTTGGCTGACCGATGGTGTGCCTGCCACAGAAAAAGGCAGGAGTTGGGGGCTTGAAACCAAGCTGGACTAACGTTTTTGAAAGTAAAGTTTAATTGTAAAAAACTAAACACTAATGTCATTAAAGTCGGAGCAATCCGACTTTATGCATTGTGTTCATTGGCTTGTTGTCAATGAACAATTCAAAGTCTTCGAGCCCTTCAGCCTCATGGCTTTCCTTCATTTCCTGCAACGTCATCAACTTGTCGCTGATTGACATTTTTTCAAGCGTGGGCAAGAGCCAATCTGCATCCTGCTTTGCAATATCAATGACCAATGAAGTGGATTTGTTGATGAAGGTGATTGTTGCCATTTCCCTTTGCATCCCTTTCTTGGATTTGGTATAATATTCACACCCAACTTTTTTACCCAGCCATACCAATTTTGTGGTGGGCCTGAACAGGGGCAGGGGATCTTCCAAAAGGATTTTTTCAATATGGTTGGGTTCAACATCGGTCTTGGGTATTTTGAAATCAAACCAATTTTGCAAGGGATCATCAAGGCCAATATGTTGCAAGAAGTTGAACAGGGATTTCTTCAATCCAAAACTGAACATTTCATGGTCTGCACCAGTTGGGTCAACATGGGCGATGTCATTGTTGGCGAAACTGCCCACTGCTTCACTCAATTTTTTCACTTTGAATTTGGCCGGATCAAGACCCACGGGGCTGTGCGCTGTCATCGCAAATTGATGCCAGAACCCTGATTGAAGCACACCGGTTTTAAACAATTGACGAACCATTTCCAGCGAGTCAACAGTTTCTTGCATGGTTTGTGTAGGGAAACCATACATCAGGTAGGCATGCACCATGATGCCAGCTTCCGTAAAGTTCTTGTTTACTACAGCAACCTGTGCAACGGTGATACCCTTGTCGATCAATTGTAACAACCTGTCTGAGGCCACTTCAAGCCCACCGCTTACTGCAATGCATCCTGATGCACGCAGCAGTATACAAAGATCCCTCGTAAAGCTTTTTTCAAAACGCACATTGGTCCACCAGCTTACCACCAATCTTCTTTTCAGGATTTCCAAGGCCAGCGCTCGCATCAGAGCAGGAGGGGCGGCTTCATCAACAAAATGAAACCCGTTCTCTCCTGTCTGTTCAATCAATTCCTCCATCCTGTCGCAGAGCAAAGCAGCCGCCACAGGCTCATACAATTTGATATAATCAAGGCTGATGTCACAAAATGTACACTTGCCCCAATAGCAACCATGGGCCATGGTCAGCTTGTTCCATCTGCCATCGCTCCAGAGCCGGTGCATGGGGTTGGCAATTTCTACTGCAGAAATATATTGATCAAGCAAGAGGTCAGAATAATCAGGCGTTCCCAATTCAGCCTGTTTGTAATCTTTGCAGGAAGCGTTGTTGCGATAGCTTACTGCACCATTTTCCAAAATGAATGTTCTTTTGAGGGCGTCGATATTTTTTCTTCCTTCAACAAAGCCAATCATGTTTTCAAGTGGCGCCTCACCGTCATCCAGTGTGATAAAATCAAAAAATTCAAACACGCGGACATCAGATAAGGAACGAAGTTCAGTGTTGGGGAAACCACCACCCATGGCAATCTTGATACCAGGCCTGTTTTTGCGGATCCATTGTGCAGACCTGAATGCAGTATACAGATTGCCAGGAAAGGGCACTGAAAAGGCTACAATACCGGGATGGATGGCATCGATATATTGCTCCAGCAACTGGAGATAGATCTTGTCAATATAGGTCTGATCGCCTTGTAGTGTCGCGTAGAGCTCATCAAAACTGTTTGCACTCCTGCCCAGGCGTTCGGCATACCTGCTGAATCCAAAATGCTCATCCACCACTTCCTTGATGAGGTCGGAGAGATCCTCCATGTACATGGTACAAAGGAATTTGGACAAGTCGTTGTTGCCCATTGTGCCAAATGCCCACTCCAGTTGATCGGTTTGCTCAAACCTTGAAGCCTCTGGCAGGAATTTACGTTTGCTGATGTGGTAGGCCAGGGTCGGATTTTTGCCTTGCAAAAATCCGATAACATGTTCTATCGTATCGGTATAATCATTTTCAAGGGCAACCATCCTGCTGGCATTCGCAGAAAGGGTTTTGCCTGATTGTTTGATGTAGTTGAACAGCTCATGCAAACCATTTTTGCTGAAGATGGCCAGTATGGTTTCAATGCCAAGATCCGCTTGTTTGCTGCTGATCTGTTTAGTATTCAGAAACCCCTTGATATAGGCTGTAGCCGGATAAGGCGTATTGAGTTGCGTAAATGGGGGAGTGACCAAAAAAATGGAACTGCTCACTAGAAAGTACGGTTGACATCAAAAGATTCCAGCGCCTCTACAAAAGCAGCCAGGAAAAGAGAACCCATTCCGCCATCGATGATCCGATGGTCATAAGACATGGAAACGAACATCATGTGCCTTATGGCGATGCTGTCTCCTTTTTCAGATTCAATGACCACGGGTTTTTTCTTGATGGCACCGGTTGCAATGATTGCCACCTGCGGCTGGTTGATGATGGGTGTTCCCATGAGGCTGCCAAATGTCCCTACGTTGGTAAATGTAAAGGTGCCATCCTGGGTATCACCGGGTTGAAGTTTCCCCATGCGGGCACTGTTGGCAAGCCTGTTCACTTGTTTTGCCAATCCAATGATGTTGAACTGGTCAGCATATTTGATCACCGGAACAATCAGGTTACCATTGGGAAGCGCAGTGGCCATCCCAATGTTGATGTCTTTTTTGATGATGATATTGTCTCCAACCACACTGGAGTTGAGCATGGGGTATTTCTTGATGCACTTTACAATCGCTTCAATAAAAAGCGGAGTGAATGTTATTTTCTCACCTTCCCTTTTTTCAAACTCTTTCTTTGATTTATCCCTCCATGCCACAAGATTTGTAACGTCTGCTTCTGCAAAACTGGTCACATGGGCACTGGTGGCAAGGCTCATGGTCATGTGATTAGAAATGTACTTGCGCATCCTGTCCATTTCGATGACTTCAACATTTCCACTGGCCGTTACTTCAGGTTGAACAGGGTGGGCAACAGGGTGTTGCTGAACATAAGCGGGAGGAGCTGACTGAACAGGTGCTGAAACAAAAGACTGGTTGGCCACCGGCTGTTGCTTGTTTTCTCTATGCTCTAAATAGGAGAATATATCTGACTTGGTTACCCGTCCATCATTGCCAGACCCCTTGATATGTTCCAGCTCTGAAAAAGGAATCCCCTCTCTTGAAGCAATGTTCATCACCAACGGCGAGAAGAACCTTCCATTCTCTTGTTTTTGGGCAACCGCCATCTCACTGGGCTGAAAAGGCACCCTGATCTCTTCTTGATGTTGAGAAGTACCATTTACAGCAATACCATTTTGTGATGAAGGAGCAAGCGAAGGTGCTGTAACAACAGATGGCTCGGGTGAATTGGTCCTTATTTTTCCAATTACTGATCCTATGGTAATGACATCATTTTCATTGCAAAGAATCTCCTCAAGAACACCGGATGCTGTGGATGGAACTTCGCTGTCAACTTTGTCTGTAGCAATGTCCAGCAGGGTTTCGTCAAGCGACACAACATCACCAACGCTTTTATGCCATTTGAGCACAGTAGCTTCCGCGATGCTCTCTCCGAGCTTGGGCATTATGATGTTGACTAAAGCCATTGAATCTGCTAAAATGGGTTAATTGTGGCGTAAAGTTAACTGATTTAATGGTTCTTTTCAGGTTGGAATTTACCAACTTATTCCATATTTTTCCTCAGAAAGTCAAGACCATGTGCTGCAGTCAGCTCTATGTTTCTTTTTCTGTCAAAACGGAACTGAAATGTGGTGGTGGATGTGCGCTCACTAGAGCAAAAAGCCACACAAACAAATCCAACATGCTTTTCAGGGGTGCCACCCGTTGGTCCCATGATGCCTGAGGTGGCAAGACTATAATCTGCACCTGTTTGCTTCCTGATTCCTTCTGCCATCTGGGTAGCCGTTTCAACACTGACTGAACCAAATTGTGCAATGGTGTCAGGATTAACCCCCAAAACATCAATTTTCATTTCATTGGAATAGCTTACAACGCCCCCCAGGTAATAAGCACTGCTACCGGGAAGCATGGTAATCAGGTGGGAAATATAGCCCCCCGTGCAGCTCTCTGCAATGGCGAGTGTCTTTTTCTTTTCCAGCAAAACTTTTGCAATTGTTTCTTGTAAGGTAAGGTCTTCGTCTACCACCAGATGATCTTTGACCAGTGCCTTCAGTTCTTCGAAAAGGGCATCAATCTCATCAGTATCCTTTGTTCCATCAAGCCCTGTGAGCCTCAACCGTACCATGCCATAGTTGGGCAGATAGGCCAGTTTGTAATCTTTGGGAAGGGTAGTTTCAAATTTTAGCAACAATTCTGCCAGAAAAGATTCTCCAATACCAGCAGTAAGGAGGGTTCTGTGTTGAACAGGAGATAATTTGAAGCGCTCGACCAGGGTTGGAATCACGTCCTCTGCCATCATTCCCTTCATTTCATGGGGAACGCCTGGCATGCTTACATAAATGGTGCCGTCCTTTTCAAACCACATGCCAGGTGCCGTACCCCTTTTGTTTTGGATTACCCTGCAGTTGTCTGGCACTTCGGCCTGCTTTAGGTTTCTTTCCAGCAAAGGCCTGTTGAGTTTTTTTGAAAAAATGTCAATCACATTGTCCAGGGCAGCCTGATCCGTGACCATCTTGCCTCCAAAAAAATCACATAGCAAGGGCTTGGTGATGTCATCTGAGGTTGGTCCAAGCCCACCGGTAATCAATACAATGTCTGCCGCCTTTCCTTCTGCGGAGAGTGCTTCCCAGATTTCATTCCAGTCGTCACCCACGGCAACGCGCCGTTTTACGGGAATACCTGCCTGGTTCAATACTGTTGCCATCCAGGCACTGTTTGTGTCTATGGTTTGTCCAATCAGCAGCTCATCCCCAATGGTCAGGATAACCGCTGCAATTGAATGCTGTCCTTTCATCATCAAGATTTTATTTACTGGCAATGCCATCTACACTGGCTCTGCCGGGTCCACACAATAGCAAAACTAAATATCCCGCAAGGTATAAACTGGCTGTCTCTCCAGTATCAAAAAAATCCATTTTATGAACACTAAAAACGGCTACAGACATCACCACCACCAGCGGAACAGCCACCAGCCTGGTGAACAAGCCAATCACCACAAACAAGGCACAGAAGAACTCTGCAAAAATACACAACATCAAAGAGGTGGTGGATCCCAGGCTTAAAAAATTGTAAAAAACAGCCTTTTTTTCACTGAAATGTACAAGCTTGTCATAACCATGAGACATCATGAGCATGCCCATGGCCAAACGCAACACCAACATGGCGGCGTTAAAGGAAAATGCATTGTAATGCGTACTGAGCAATTTCTTCATTTTATCTGGTTGAATGAGCCCTTTAAATCTTAGTTAAATCTTTCATGACAAAGGTACAATAATGATCGGATCTCATGATTTAAAGGTTATTTTTGAACAGAACAAAAAGCTTATCCTTTTATGTTTCGATTTACAAAATTGCTGCAGCAGCTCCCTTTTTTTTCTCTGGTATTGTTTTCAATGCACCTGCAAGGACAAGCCACCCGATCAACCGCTTCCCCACAGCTTGCATTGAACAAGGCAAGGCAGCTTTTTGACGAAGGCCAGTACCAAACAGCAACCAATTATGTAGAGGATTATCTTTCCTCGCAGGAAGCCAAAGTGCTTGTTACAAAAAATGAGGCAGAAGAATTTGCGTACATCAGGATTGCCGGTGGCATCATACAGCATGAGGCAACTGCGGTAGCGCTTGCCACGGCTATGATCAATAAGGCTGAGAATCGTTCAACAGCAGTTAAATTGGCCTACCACCTTGGTCACTACCATTTCAGTATGGCCATGTATCCTGAAACCATCCGCTTTCTGGAAATGACAGACAAGCTCTATCTTTCAAAAGAGGAGGGCCAAAGGGTGGCTTTTGAAAAAGGAGTATCCTATTTCTCTCAGAAAAAATTTGATAACGCAAAGCCATATTTTAAACAATTGCTAGAGGCGGGATCTTCTGCTTTCA
>JBIIQT010000058.1:0-14959 GCA_044341875.1 Chitinophagaceae bacterium
GTTTCATATTTTACTAATTTTGCACCATGTTGAGATACATCCTCCTTGCCTTCACCATCTATTTTGCCTACCGGTTTATTGTAAACTTTCTTATTCCTGTGGTGAAAACAACCAGGCAGGTGAAAAAACAGTTTGACAGCGTTAGGGAGCAACAAGCATATCAACAACAGGCGCAACAATCCCATCAACACCAACAGGCCAAACCTTCACCGGTAGAAAAAAACAGCAAGGCGAGTGATGATGACTACCTGGAGTTTGAGGAGATCAAGTAATTCTAGATCATTAGGTTAGTAAAATAACCTTTCAAAAAATGATCTTATTTCATTTTTAGGATTGATAGATTCCTGGGGCATTAAATTATTACTGAAAGTCAATGCCTGATATCAAACAGGAATCAAAGCCTTGAACAGAACGCCCTCGTTCTTCTTTTTTTCAAGGTGAAAAGTACCCCCAAAGAGATCACACCGATTGACAATATTTTTTATGCGGAGATTGGCAGATAGAAGATTAATATTTAGTTTTTTATCATCGCAAAACACCTCAAGCAACATGAAATCATTGTTACTTTCAAGATGAATGGTTGCCAATTGTGCAGCAGACTCATGAACGATGGTTTGCAAACATTCCTGTATGGCCCTCAGGATGGTCAACTCATGGTCCTTGTTCTTTCTTTTGCTGGGGGAAAAGCGGCTGTGGTCAAAAGATATAGATATGGATTTTGCTTTATTCAAGCGATTGACCAGATCTGTTATAAGGTCTGTCAAAGGAATATGAAGCAGTGAATCTGGGTTGATATCATTACAAATCTTGTTGACCTCGTCAACAGCAGTGTACATGATTTGTTTTACTTTTTCTGTAAACTCTCCTATTGCCTTGTCCATCACGGGTAAAAATTCAAGCATCATCCTGCCTGCCGTAAGGATTTGGTTTACATTTTCGTGCAAGATACTGGCAATCTCTTTCCTGTCCAGTTCAGTTCTCTCAATGACAGCCTTTACAATTTCCTTGTGTTGCTGATCCAAAAGAGAGGCAATCTTTTGTTGCAGTTCCTTTGGGGTGGTGATATCAACATGGGTTCCCACCAACAGAACAGGCTTCCCGTCTGTATCCTTCTCTACAACCACACCCCGGTCCAAGACCCAGTGCATCTTTCCCTTCTCATCAAAAATTCTGTATTCCATGCCATGGCGCTCCTGTTTCATGTTCTTGTATGCAAGATCATTCTCCTTGAGCAGATGGCGGTCATCCGGATGGGTACTTTCCCACCAGATATTTTCTGCCTGGGTAGCCCTGAGCCCATCAGGCATAAATCCAACAAATGGATTGAATTTTGAGGAGAACCAGGTGATTCCAGTCCTGAAATCATGCGACCATGCGCTATCGCCCAGACTGCTAATGATTTCCCGAACACGACCATAATCATCGGGAAGAGGCAAAGCCTCATTGACTAGAGGGAGCGTAGTTTTGCTCTTGCTTTGTGTAGTTGGTGTTTTGGAGCTCATGGTAGTTGCACATGCAATGTAACTACTTTTGAAGGCAGCATTACTACTAATTTGCAACAATTATGGACTAAATCGATTAACGTTCAGCTTTTTTTACTTGTTATCATTAAACACCCTAAGGGCTTCTTCATCCTTGTATTGCAGGATCAGTGTTTTCAATTGAGCTTTCAGATTGGCAATCAGTGCCTTCATTTTGGGGTCATCAATCAAGTTATGGAGCTCTAGCCGATCATTTTTAAGATCGAATAGTTCCCATGTATCGTAAGGCCCATAAAAGCGGATCAATTTATACCTTTCTGTTCGCACACCGAAATGAGGGGCTACATGGTGCGGCTGTGGGAATTCATAATAATGATAAAACATGGCCTTTCTCCAGTCCTTCGTGTTAGGTTTCTCAGCCAGCAATGGCGCGAAACTTTTCCCTTGGATGTCTTCGGGCACTTTTGCACCAGCCATGTCAATAATGCTTGGAGCAAAATCGATGTTAACCACAATGCCATCCACAATGGTGCCAGGTTTTACCTTTCCGGGATATTTCATCACAAATGGCGTACGCAGGCTTTCCTCATACATGAAGCGCTTGTCGAACCAGCCATGTTCTCCCATGTAGAATCCCTGGTCAGAAGTGTAAATAACGATGGTGTTTTCGGAAAGTCCTGCTGAATCAAGGTAATTCAAAATCCTACCGATATTCCTGTCCATTGATCGGGCCGTGGCAAGATAGTCCCTGAGGTAGCGCTGGTATTTCCATTTGAGCAGGGCAACACTATCATCCTTCACCTTATTGTACTCAAGCTCAGCCTTATCGTAATAGTTTTTGTAAACTGCTTTTTCTTCCGCAGTCATCCTGCCAAACATACCCGGCCTGGTATAATCGACCCCCATTTTGAGGTCATCACGCAAAATCATGGTTTTGTCAATCGTCATGTCCTGGTCTGCTGCTGCTCTTCTTCCCTTGTAATCGTCGTTGAAATTGGCGGGAAAGGCAAACTCCTTGTTTTCAAACTCTGCAAGGTCTTGCGGATCAGGCATCCAGTTCCTATGTGTAGCCTTCTCGCCTACGACCATGAAAAATGGTTTCTGCTTGTCGCGGCCTTCCAACCATTCCAAAGCAAAGTCACTGATCAGGTTGGTAACATAGCCTTTGTGCCTCACGGTGTCCTTGTTCATGTGCACGAAATCTGGCTGAAAATAATTCCCCTGGTCTGGCAATACCCTCCAGAAATCAAATCCACCGGGCAACGTGTTGAGGTGCCATTTTCCTATCCAGGCAGTCTGGTAATTGTATTGGGAAAGCACCCGTTGGATCTGTTGCTGATTGGAGTCAAATGCACGACGGGGGCTATTGTCTCGTAAACCATTGATGTGGCTGTATTTGCCGGTAAGGAGTACCGCCCGGCTTGGCGCGCAAATCGAGTTGGTAACAAAAACATTTTTGAACAAGGCACCTTCTTTGGCAATCCTGTCAATATTGGGCGTTTGCATCAACTTGCTCCCGTATGCACTGATGGCCTGCTCGGTATGGTCGTCGGAAAAGATGACCAGGATGTTAGGCCTTTTTTCTTGTGCTGTAGACAACAATGCCACAAAACAAAATGTCAACACATAAACAACTGAGGAAGTTTTTCTCATAACTGGCGTTGATGGATAGTAAAACAAATCAATAAGGCGAATTGTACCTTCCAATTTTTCTGCGGTACGTGGGAAGGTACTTTTTATACATGAAAGACAGTTCAATTGATTTGTAGTTGACTGAGCCTGTTTTTGAAGGAGTAGCACTCATATCGTAACTCAATCCAAACTGAAAACCATTGAATGCATAGCCAACATAGGGGGTTATTGCGTCGTTTACCCGATAGTAAAGACCCAGGTTGAACATCCTTACCTTGTTTTCTTCAAAACCACTTTGACCATGCTGAATTCCCATGATGGCACCCAGTGAGGTTACAGACATGCCATCCTGTATAAGGTGCAAGGCACTGAAATTTGCACTGATGATTTCATTGATGGCTGTCCCAAAATCTGCGTGAGCACTGTACCTTGGAGAAATCTTTTTTGTAGGATCATTTAGCAGGCTCCTCTTTGTTTTCATGAAACGATAACCTGAAATACCAATATTCAAAAATGAAAACTCCGCATCATAGGTGTACAAAAGTCCTGCAGTTGCCGAAGTGAATGAAGTTGAATTTCCAAGATTCATTTCTGCTGCAGGCAAAGCCTGATTGAAACCTGAGCTAGAAAGTTGCTGGTCAAATGTCAATCCACCAAGATCAACCCTGGTGCTGTTGTTGACCACCCCCAGAGCAACGGAAATGCCATTGCCATTGTCATCCAATGCCTGATGGTAGCTTGCATTGAGGTTGACAAAATTGCTTTTGTACAATCCATCCATGGCTTTTTCTGAGAGCACCATTCCTCCCAGACCAAAATAACTCTGATCGTCGAGGTTCTTTAATTTTCCATCAATGGAAATGGTTTGGGTGCTGTATGGTGATATACTTCCTATCCATTGTCTCCTGATATTGCTTACAGTTCTCCAGTCTGCATCGCTGGACCCTGCCAAGGCAGGATTGATCGAAAGCGGTGATGCAATGAACTGAGAAAAATTCGGTTCTTGTGCATGCAAGGCAGCAGGCAAGAATGCCATCAAGGCAAACCCAATGCAAATAAATCTTGTATACTGAATTGATTTTTTCATGTCATCGCATTAACAATACGCTACCAGTTTGTTGAACCTTGTTTCCATTGATATCTATGCCCTCCGCAACCCATAAATATGCATCCATGGGCTGCTGCCTGCCAAAGCTTTGGCCGTTCCATCCTTCTGCAGTTGTTCGTGTTTCGTAAAGCTGTTTCCCAAATTTATTGAAAATCCTCATGTAGGTCAAAGACTTCATTCCTGCGATATATGGATAGAGAACATCATTCACGCCATCTCCGTTAGGTGTGAAAGACTTTGGTACAAAAATATTCACAAGCGCTGAATCAAATACCAGGACTTTGATGGTGTCCACTGTAATACATCCTGCAGGCGAGATCATTTTAATATAATAGGACTGTGTCTGATTATATGTAAATACAGGATTATTTATTCGGTAAAAATTCAGCCCCCATGAAGGTTGCCAATCGTAGGCATAATTGATTCCCTCAAAAGTTCTGGCCTTCAGTTGAATGGGCCTTGCAGCGTTGGTACTCACCGTTTCCAGTTTTGCAGCACGGATGGGCTCAGCAATCATGATCAGGCTGTCTTTGGATATAGAATAGGTACAAGAGGGCACACTGGCAGAAAGGGTGATTTTTTTCAATCCTCCTTTCTTGAACATGGTTGTTGCATTGTACATTTTGGAGGAGTCCTCTCCATTGAAATTCCATTTCCAGCTGATGTTCCTGACTGATGAAGTATCAGAATAATTGAGGAATTGTTTGGTGACATTGATACAGTTGACCGGATCATTGGAGAATGAAATACCAAATGTTTTCAGGTCCGCCATCTTGATGCTGTTGACGGTCATGTTGGTACAACCCAACGAGTCAGTCACCATGGCGGTATAGGTACCCTGCATATAGGCATTGAAATTAACGCTGTTGGCATTGTTGATCAGGGTATCATTCCTGTACCATTGATAGACCTTGGCCAGTGGTGAAATAACCATGGGCTGGAACTGTCCGATACAGATCAAGGTTCCATTGGGCGCTCTAATAGTATTCAATGGCAATTTGTTCAGTCTTTGAACAATGCTGGCAACACCATTTGAAGATGAGCTTGTATCGCTTGAGCAGAAAGCATCACTTACATTCATGATCGTCATCCGGTATACCGAATCATTGGGAAGATTGGATTGGACAAAAATTGAATTGGGTTTTGAAAACCCTCCTACCTGTGTTAGGAATCCATCCTTGTTATCGATATAGCTGATGGACCATGGTCCTGTTCCGGTGAAACTGAGATTCAAGGTATCATTGGCATTGATACAAACATTAGAAGGTCCTGTTATCTTTACCCTTGGCGTTGGATTAACCGCAACCCTCAACTGGAAGGAATTACCTGCACAGCCATTGGTGCTTGTCTGTATTTGATAACCGGCATAAACGATGCTATTGCCAGAGTTGGCCAAGGTTTGTATTACACTTGGCCTAAAGGAGGTATCATTGGAAGTGTATCCGCCCAAGGCAAATGATGGATTCACTTCATTGAATTTCCATTTGTAAAGGGTATTGCTTGGCACACCGGAGGGATTGAAAATAAATTGTTTTCCATTGCAACTGTTGGTGTTCTGGTTCCCAATTTTAGCAATGGGCTTAACCGTGATAAAGACGTTGAATGGCTTGAGTGCACAGACTGGATTGGAGGGAATAATGGTATACACTGCCAATGCATTGGAGTTGATTCCGCTGTTAAGCGTATCATATACCAGGGTTTGAGGAGCTGTTTTTTGGGTAAAGCTGCTCAATGATCCTGATGGCAAAATGGTTGGAGCCTCCCAGGTATAGGTAGTGCGCATCGGTTCAAGATCAACAGGCAAGCTGAACTGCTCTCCACTGCAAATGGTAATCTTTTGATCAGGCACAATGGGTGCAGGGTTAACGATGAAGGTTACGAATTGTGTACTGTCTGTACATCCATTGAAAGTGGTCCTGTAGTTATAGGTGACCTTGACTGGATTGATTGTAGTATCCAGCAGGGTTTCATCAATTAGAAAACTTCCTCTTGCAGACAGATTGCTTAATCCTGGGATACTATCCCTGGTCCAGGTGAATATCGTCCCCGGGGTATTGCTGGTTGGGATATAGGTAAATGGTGTACCGCTACAAATATCTGGCAATGATTTAGGACTGCTCAAAACAGGTATAGGGTTAACAACCACGCTCAGTTTGAATGGATTCCCCAAACATCCGCCTGAGCTGGCTCCTGGAATGATTGGCGTAAGATTATATTCTGCAACTGATGGGAAATCAGTGAGGTTCTTGAGGCTTCCTGTAACATTGGTTGTTGGGATGATGGTGTTTTCAGTTCCCCCAATCAATCCAACGCCAAGACTAGGCCTGCTCCACAGGAAAACAGCACCAACGCTGTTGGGCGGGTTGATGTTGAAATTGGTACCGCTGCAAACAGGTGTTGTCTGATCATTCAACGTAAGAACCGGATTGACCACCTCATAAACAGTTTGCTGGTTGGTACATCCATTTGCCGTCATCGTAAATACATAGGGTACCTGGACAGTGTTGAAAGTGGTATTGGTAAGCTTTTCGCTGATGCTATTGAATCCCTGTGTCAATGGTTCTGTTATCCCAACAACATAAGACCTGGTCCAGCTAAAACTCACATCCCTGGTGCTGCTGACAGGGGTATAATTGAAAAGATTCTCAGAGCAGATGGGAGTAGGCCTGATGGGGCTGGAAAGGATGGGCTGAGGATTGACAACCACTGAAACAACCTGGGTCTTTGCATTCAAACATCCATTGTAGAGCAATGAGAAACGGTAGTTTACGGTAATCGGATCCCCTATTGAGTCGATGAGCAACTCGTTGATATCGGCGTAGCCAGAAGTGGCAGCATTTTGAAGCCCTGTCATCCCATCTCTTACCCAAATGAAAGCTGTACCAGGAAAATTGCTGGTGGGCAAATAGCTCAGAGTAGTTCCGCTGCAAATGGCTGGGAGATTCAATGGACTTGTCAATGTTGCAGAGTTGGCTTTTACATTAACCCTTACTGTAAAAGGATTGCCAACACAACCATTCGCTACAGGAGTAACACTGTAAAAAGCCCGTCCTGTGGTTGTATCACTGTTGGTATTCCTAAGGGTCTGGCTGATCAGGGTCTGCAAAACATCTTGTGGAGATCCTCCGGTTATTCCATTGCTGTATGTTGGTTCAACCCACCTGTACAATGATCCTGGAGGAAGATTGTTGGGCATGGCCACTGTGAAAGGACTTCCACTGCAAACAGTTGAAACCAGGGTGTCAGTGATATAAGGTGATGCCTTTACTGTTACCACAATCGAGAATGGCTTTCCAACACAATCGCCAAACCTTGGTGTCATCTTGTAAGTGGACATCACATCAATGGAGTTGGTCGTATTGGTCAACACCTGGCTGAAACTGGGCACTGGCGTGGTTTGCGCAGCACCGCCGAGAACAGCATTGGGGATATTGAATACCGGCGCATCCCATGTATACGTGGTGATAAAAGGCAAGGGAGATGGATTCATTGAAAATGGATTCCCCGGACAGATGGTGGTATCCTTGTTCAAAATGGTAGGCGTTGGGTTAACGGTAGCAACAAAAGAAAACGGTTTGCCTGGACAACCCTGTGCAATAGGGGTTACCGTATAGGTAGCTTGTGAAATATTGTTGGAAACATCCAACAGGGTTTGTGTTATGCTTTGTACTGGGGAAGTATTGGCAGAAGCCCCGACAAGTGAACCTGCAGGTAAAATCTCGGGTAGACCCCATGTATATGATGTAGTTATTCCTGTAAGATTGCTTGTAGGGGAAGTGGAAAACTGTGCTCCACTGCAGGCAATCCTAGATGCAGTAGAAACAACTGGCAATGGTCTTGAAGTGACAACAAGCGTGAATGGATTTCCTATGCAATTTCCACTCTTTGGCACGATGGTAAAGGTTGCATTACCGCCCGCATTCACACCTGAATAACTGAGGTTTCCCGTAATGGCAGTATCACCAACAACATTAATGTTCTTATCACCTGAATTTAAAAAAAGTCCGGTGGCAAGTGTTGGGGAACTCCATGTATAGGTTGTACCCTGCGGAACAGGATTGGGAGTAGAAATGAAATTGTCTCCGCTACAACTTACAAGGGTCTGAGTGCCAAGGTTGGCAGTAGGACTTACCTTGATCACCAGCTTGTAAGGAGTACCAGGACAGTTTTGTGGGGTGTTAAGTGTAACTGTATAATTGGCATAAGAGGTAGTAGTCCTGAGGTTGGTCAACAATGGATTGAACAGTGGCTGATTATTCTGTGCTCCTGTCCCGGATCCCGACAATGAGCCAGCGGGCAACAACTGTGGAGTAGTCCAAGAATAAGTGACAATGGGAGGAAGGGGTGAAGTGGGAAACAATGTTGGAGCGGTTCCACTGCAAACAGTCAGGGTATCAGATGTCAGGGTGAGCAGCGGTACAGGGTTGACAGTAACAACCAGGTCAAAAGGATCAAAGGAAACACAAGATCCTGCCCTTGCATATACATTGTATGTTGCGGTTTGGGCCACCAGAGACTTGTTAACCAATACCTGGGAAATCGGAGGATCGAGGTATTCAACACTACCGGGCGTTTGTATCAATCCGCTTCCACCTTTCAACAATGCCGTATCACTGTATTGCGGCGCTGTCCATGTGTACTGTGTATTGGCCGGAATGATGTTGCCGCCTACAGCTGGTGTAAACCTGACGGGTGATCCACTGCAAGCCGTTGAAGCTGCGGAAGCTATCCTAGGCCTTGGGGTGACGGTGACAAAAGTTTGATAAGCCGGCCCTGTACAGGTGAACCCTGTGTAGATATAAGCAGGATAAATGGTGTAAGCAGTATTTATTGCACCAGCAGTATTGTTTGTCAACGTCTGGTTGAAATTGGAGATTCTCGCATTAATTGCTACAGAGCTACCGCCAGATAACCCCCCTGTATTGGGATTGTTCCAGGAAAAGAAAACGCCTGATATCTGCGTTGTCGGAGTAAAGGCCAATCCTGTTGCACTACAAACAGTATCATACCTGGTGGGCTTTGTAACATAAGGTGTAGGGCTGATTTTATAGGTCAACACCTGTTGGTTGGAACATCCATTCTGCGCCACCATGTTGATGGTATATGGAATATTTACATCTGAAGTTGTAGTATCAATCAAGTTATCGTTGATGAGATTTGATGTACCGCTGGCTGCGGGCTCCCCAAGTACAGCAGGGCGTGACCAGGTCCAGCCATTGGAAAGCACTGTTGGGTTTGCGGCAGCATTAAAATTGATGTTGTTGCCACAGCCCGATGAAATAGCATTCCAGGTGGGGATGTTGCTGATGATGGGCAGGGGTTGAACTGTTACAGTGACAACATAGATTTTTGCATCTGAAGCCGTAACCCTAAATATTATAGTACCTGTAGTTGCGGGATTCTGGTTTAGGCTCAAGGTTTGGGTAACTGTAGCAGATGGAGTCGATTGCTGGGTTGCACCCTTTACGTTGTTGGGTGTTCCTGTAATGGTCCAGGTGAAAGTTACACCTGAAGCAGCTCCAATGGCAAGGGAAAGGTCTCTGGTAGTTCCCGAGCAATAATCATTTACTGTAACCGGAACTGGTGGCTGCGCCTTCAAAAAGGTAACAGACAAAATCAGGAGAAAAGGAAGTAGAAACTTGCGCATAAGCATTTCAGCAAATTGTCGTTAATGTTATCTTGCAGGAGTAATAATAATGTTTCTATATTCCACCGGTCCATGATCCCCCTGCAACATGATAGGACCTGGCTCTCCCTCTTTGCTATCAAGGGCACCCCCAGTAATGCCGGGGATAATTTGGTCGGTGATGATTTTTTTACCATTTGCTACTACCGTCACCCTTCGCCCAACCAGCGTTACATCATAAGTCTGCCATTCACCGGGTGCTTTTGCAGCCATCTCATTAGGGGTGATGAACCCATAAATGCCTCCGAAAAAGGTTGAGGAGGGTTCTTGACCCCTGTTGTCTTCCACTTGTATCTCATACCTACCCCTCAGGTAAACCCCACTGTTGCTGCCTTCAGGATACCTGAACTCGATATGCAATTTAAAATCATTGAATTTCTGATCGGTAATGATGTTGGCCCCTGATTGAGGGCTTTTCATGATGCCATTTTCTGCCACCCACTGATTTTTCTTTTTAGACGCATGCCATCCATCAAGGTTTAATCCATTAAAAATTTTAATGGGATCACCCCAGACAACAGCAGATGTTCTTTTGAGCAAAGGAGCCCTTTCTCCAGTTAGCGTTTGCTGTTGTCCCATGCTGCTGACAATGGTTCCAGTTAATTTATCGCCCTTCAGGACTGCTTCAAAAACCATGTCTTTTTCACTGTTCTCCCACTGTGCAGGTATGCTGAAGCTGATTTTACCATCATTAAAATTCACCTTGGATATTGGCCTTGCACTGCCCCCATCTGCAACAAAATAGCCAACAAGGGTCTTGATACCAGAGAGCTTTACCTCAAGCCAGGAAGGAACCAATTTATCGCCTAAATCTACGGTCAGGTCCCATCGACCTATGGGTGATTCATTTTGCGCATTGACAGCAGTAATGGATGAAGCGCATAAAAAGACCAAGGAAAATGCATACAGCACTCGAGAAATGATGTTAGTCTTGTGATTTGGCATATTACTTTGGTTAATGGAGGACCAAGTTAATGAAATCAGTTGAAAAACCATAAAAATCAAATCTTAATGTATCTTACTTTTCCGAATATGAAATTGCCGAGTAAAATTATCATTACAGTCCTGCTCTGTACAGTCTCCATCATGGGCTATTCACAGGCTGATACCCAGTTTTGGTTTGCGGCACCAGACTTGCAACAGGCCCATGGCGATAGGCCCATATTGCTAAGAATGGCCGCATCCAAACTTGCTGCAACCGTCTCCATTTCAATACCAGCCAACCCCGGATTTAATCCCATCAATATCTCCATCGCAGCCAACAGCTCGCAATCGGTTGATTTGACAGCTTTTATCGGTTTAATTGAGAACGCTGCACCCAATGCGGTGTACCAAAAAGGCCTACTCATCAGTTCGACAACTCCCATTTCCTGTTATTATGATATCGCGAATGGATTCAATGGAGACATGTATGCCCTAAAAGGCAAGAATGCCCTGGGGAAAAAGTTCACCATCCCTTTACAGATGGATTTCAACAACAGAACAGCACCAAATACAACCTATACAACAGATTTCATCATTGTTGCCACTGAAGACAATACAAGCATCACCATCAATCCCAAAAATGCACTGATCGGAAGGGCCGGGCCTTTTACCATCGTACTGAACCGCGGTGAAACCTATGTTTGTACTTCGACAAGCACGATTGGCACTTCAAAACCCGGTGGAACAACCGTGATTTCAAACAAGCCCATAGCCATATCCACAAAAGATGACTCCATTGCACTCCCCGGCCAAAGCTGTTCTGACACAGCTGGCGACCAACTGCTGCCGGATGATCTTGCAGGAAACGAGTTCATCGTCGTCAAAGGAAACCTGAGCATCACCCCTGACCACTACTATGTGTATGCAACAAACAATGCAACAACCATCAAAATCAACGGCAACAATGTTGGCACCATCAATGCTGGGGAATATTATACGGGCAAGCTGACGGATGTTTCTTGTTACGTAGAATCCGATAAGCCAACCCATGTATTTCACATCACAGGCTTTGGATGTGAAGTGGGGGGTGCCATCATTCCTCCCATCAGGTGTACGGGCTCAACATCTGTGAATGTTACAAGAGCAACAGCCACACAGGGTTTTTTTCTCAATGTGATTGCTCCCTCAAACATTATCAATGCTTTCAAACTGAATGGATCTCAGGCGTTGATTGATCCCTCTGTTTTTGAAACCATTCCTGGTACAGGAGGAAAATGGATGGCATCAAGAATTACTATACCTACAAACGTGGCAGATGCAGGACAGACCGTTACGGTAGAAAACCCGAATGGTAAATTTCATGTTGGCGTGATACATGGAAGCCAAAGCAGTACAACACGTTATGGCTTCTTCTCAGATTTCAGCAGCAATACCATTGTGCTCAAGAACCAGGAAGATTCAACCAAAGAATTGAATGACAGTATAACACTTTGCAACAGTACCAATGCTAGGATCAATGCCAGAAATTTCAGTGCAGACACCTACCGCTGGACGGGGCCCAACGGGTTCAGCAGTGATAGTTCCATGCTGATCATCAACCCTTATCAGGCAAAGGATACAGGGCTTTACACCGTCACCACTTCAGGGGCTGGATGCGGCACGGCAAAAGACAGCATCAGGCTCTTCATCGATCAGCCTGTCGCCGATTTTCAGTTCGCCACCAATGGGTGTCAACAGGATGGCGTATCCTTTACAACACCCGCCAGTGCCGGTGTCCGTTGGGTATGGGATTTTGGCAATGGGAAAAAACTCGATACCAATAGCGCCGTGATTGCAGCAGTAGTGATCGGACTTGCTGGCGATATACCCGTTAAACTCAAGGTGGGGTCCGCACGCGGATGCTTCTCTGATGATGTAATAAAAACAGTTAAGTTGTCCTCGAAGCCGCTGCCCGCTTATACGGTGCCGAGCATCACCTGCATCAATACCGATATCGTTTTCAAAGATGCTTCTACCATCCAATCCGGCTCTATTGTAAAATGGAGATGGAACCTCGACAATGGTGCAGGGTTCAGGGAGTTTACAGACAACAGTGATCGGGGAAGTTCTTACGCAAGCTTCGGGCCCAAGAATGTGCGGCTCGTGGCAGAATCGCAAACGGGTTGCGTCAGTGATACCTTCAGGCTGAACAGCTTTGTCGTCAACCCCTTGCCAATTCCAGGCTTCATCGTTCCGGAAGTATGTCTCGATGATGCAAAAGCAGTGTTCATCGACAGCACAAAAAGCCCGGATGGCTTTACCGGGTTTTCATACAAGTGGGCCTTCAATACCGGTACTCCGCCAGTAGCCAATGGGCCAACATTTACAGCGGCCAATACAACAGAAAAAAATCCTTCTGTAAAGTACAATGCCACAGGGCAATACCTGGTCAAGCTGGTGGTTGAGTCAAGGGGATGCATCGATTCCATCAGCCAATCTTTTAAAGTCTTTGGCACCAATCCAACACCTGCCTTCGATATTCTTGCGCCAGACTCGCTTTGTGGCAACGACTCGGTAAGAATCGTCAACCGCTCTACCATTGACTTTGACAATGTAACAAGGCTGGAGATCTATTGGGATGAGAACAATCCTGCTTTGAAAACCATTGATGAGACGCCCTTTGTTGGCAAGGTCTATGCCTTCAAGTATACCGACTTCCAATCACCCCTGACAAAATCATTTGGTATAACCCTCAGGGCCTTCTCCGGAACGGCCTCTTCCTGCAGCAAGGCCATCACCAAACAAATCAAGATCAATGCCAGCCCCAAGGTAGGTTTTACTCCCATACCGGGCATCTGTCTTGATGCTGTGCCAAGGCAGATCACGCAAACATCCTTTGATCCCATTGTGCCGGGAACATTTGTTTTTTCTGGAAAGGGGGTCAGCAGTACAGGTCTGTTTGATCCGGCTGCTGCAGGTGTGGGAACGCATACCATTAAATACCTGTACAGTTCATCTGCAAGTGTTTGCAAAGACTCTGCTTCCAGAAGCATCACCGTATGGCCCTTGCCCACAGCAAATTTTACCATATCAACCCTCAACTGTGAAAAGAACCCCATCAGCTTTACCAGCACGGCTACCACTGCCGTTGGCAAGCTCGCCAAATGGGCATGGAACTTCGGGGATGCAACGCCCGTGGTCAATGCGCTTACTGGGGCAGTAGTCGCTCATACATTTTCTGTTTACAAAAAATATGATGTCTCACTGGTCGTTACTTCCGACAGTGGTTGTGTGAGCATGGCAAAAACCATACCCCTTGATGTGTTTGCCCTGCCAAGACCCGCCTTCGATCTTCCCAATGTCTGTCTGCCTGAAGGCAAGGCCCTGTTCAACAACAATACCACCATCCCTGATGGTAGTGACAACCTCCTGACCTACCGATGGAACTTCGGGGATCCGCGCAATGCCAATCCTTCAGTAGTCAAAAATGGCCTTCACAACTATACCGCAGTTGGGCCTTACAGCGTCAAACTCATCGCCACAAGCACCAACAATTGTAAGGACTCTTTGGTGAGGCAACTGGTAACGGTCTACGAACAACCAAAGGCCAGGTTCGCCTCCGAAGACTCTCTCTGCATCGGTGATCTGCTGCACTGTACAGACAGCAGCAAAACCAACAATGGTGTCTTCAACAAATGGTTCTGGAACTTCGGAGACGCAGCAACAGCAACTGTGCAAAACCCTACACACCGCTACACCACAGCCTCCATCAATACCATCACCTTCTTTGCACAAACAGACCTGGGCTGTTATACCGATACCATCAAAAAACAAATCGAAGTATTTGCTTATCCTGTCATCTCTGCAGGGCCAGACCTCTTCGTGCTCGATGATGGACAGAAAAAAACACAAGCCACTGCAACAGGAAGAATCATCTCCTATACCTGGACGCCTTCCATATACCTCAGCGATACCACCATCCTCCAACCCACCATCATCAAGCCAAAAGAAGATACCTACTACTACCTCGCCGTAAAAGGAAGGGGCGCCTGCACCAGCCGTGATACACTCTTCATCGTATCACTGGCCATGCCTAAACCACCCAATACCTTCACACCCAATGGCGATGGCATCAACGATACCTGGGAA
>JBIIQT010000059.1:0-14912 GCA_044341875.1 Chitinophagaceae bacterium
GCAATCCAATTCTCATGGTCAAATTTTATTGTTTACCGGTATGTCCAAAGCCGCCTTCATTTCTTTCTGTTGCATCAATGGATGAAACTTCAATCAGCTCAACCATTTCAACTTGCTGAAAAACCATCTGGGCTATCCTGTCACCATTGTTGATTTGTTGTGTCTCTCCTGAAAGATTGATCAGAATGACTTTTATCTCTCCGCGATAATCTGCATCAATGGTACCAGGAGTATTCAAACAGGTGAGCCCTTGTTTAATGGCAAGCCCACTTCTGGGCCTGATCTGTGCTTCAAAACCAGGAGGAATTTCCAAATAAATGCCAGTGGAAATCAATTTCCTTTCCAGGCTTGCGAGCAAGACAGGTTCGGAAATATTGGCCCTCAGGTCCATACCGGATGAACCCGATGTGGCATAGGATGGAAGAGGATGGGATGATTTGTTGATGACTTTAACCTTCAACGAAATGATTTTTGCAAAGGTACAACTATCCTTGCTTTTCAAGAAGTACGGTTGCATAGGCAACCAATCCTTCTTCACGGCCCACAAAGCCCATTTTCTCTGTCGTAGTGGCTTTCACAGACACATCTGAGACATCCACCTTAAGGATGGAAGCGATGGTTTCCTGCATTGAATTAACATAAGGTTTAATCTTGGGCGCTTCCAAACAGAGTGAACTGTCCAGATTCACCACTTTATACCCCTTGGCCGAAATTAGCTCAAAGGTTCTTTGGAGGAGAATTTTGCTATCGATGTTTTTATACGCGGCATCGTTATCAGGAAAATGGACACCAATATCACCCAGGGAAAGCGCGCCAAGCATGGCATCGCAAATGGCATGCAGCAGCACATCTGCATCGCTATGGCCTTTGGCACCTTTGTGATGGGGTATTTTCACACCACCAATCCAAAGATCCCTTTCTTCTACCATCTGATGAAAATCTATCCCAAATCCGATCCTGAAAGACATGTTGTATTTTTTATAAATGTATGAAAAAAGAAAACGGCCCTAAGGCCGTTTTCAATCTATTATTTAAAGACGTATCAGTTCCTTCCTGATGGAGCAAGGTCCATCAGCAGACTGAAGCGTATTGTATTGGAGAGTGGGTTCCTGTTCACACCAGATCCGGAAGGAATCAGGTATGATAGGTTGACCCCAAATGATGATGAAGTGAAACCTGCCCCCAATGAGAAATACTGGCGGTTACCCTTGGTCTTGTCTTCATAAAAATATCCAGCCCTGACTGCAAATTGTTCGTTGTAGGAAAATTCCCCACCCAGCGACAATGAGAATTCCTTCAACTCCTCTGCACCACCACCGGGGGCGTCGCCAAATGAACTGAACCAGCTTCCTACAACACCTTTTGTTCTGTAGTTGGCCAGGCCTGAAGAATCACCCAAAGAAGGAGGCGTTGGCACCATTAATTTGTGGATATCAACACCAAATGAAAGGCGGTTGACCTCATTGCTCACATAATTGTAAACACCACCAATGGCCATGTTGGCAGGGATAAAATCCTTCTGTGTTGCATCGCTGGTATAACTGATTTTGGAACCAAGGTTGGTGAAGGCCGCACCCAGGTTGATGCCGCTGCCATCATCTGCCTCTGTAGAGTAGTAGAGTCCAATATCACCCGCAACAGCATTCCCGGGTTTGTAAGTGATCCCATTTATAACTTGGTTGCCAGCAAGGTTTGAATGGATGTAACGAAGCGCTACACCCAGGCTGAGGTTTTCACCCAGCTTCCTTGAATAACCTGCGTCTAAACCAAATTCTCTTGGACGAGATAAATTGAGGTCATTTCCCAGGTTGTCGGTGAACTGAATATTGCCAAGGCTAAAATACCGCAATGATCCAGAAATGGCTTCAGTTTCACTCAGCTGATAATATCCAGCAAGGGAAGCAAGGTAAACATCATTGAGGCCAAGGTCTTTCAACCAAGGGGTATAGGTCATGGCCAGGCCTGAAGGGCTTTTGGCAAACGCATATTTTGCAACATTGTAAAACTGTGAGTTGGCATCTGGTGAAGTGGCCACCCCAAGATCGCCCATACCACCAGCCCTTGCATCAGGGGAGATCCTGAGAAAAGGGACTGCAGAGGTCACCACATTGATGCTGCTGGTTTGAGAAAACACATTTGTTGCAGACAACAAAACAACAGCTCCGAATAGATTCCTGACAATTCTTTTCATATTTAGCTAAATTAAGGAATTTAGGTTTAAAGGATAATGAGCTTTTGCACCTTTCGTGTTAACTTTCCGGTCTTGCTCATGATGGTCAGTTGATAGATGTACACTCCCCTGCCCAATCTGTTGCCTTTCTCATCCCTGCCATTCCATTCAATCTCGATAGAACGCAATCCTGCTTCATTTATTGCCTTGGTGAAAGTTCTTAGTGCCTGACCTTCAACTGTTAAGATCATTAAATCTACCCTGGCACCAGCATAAGGCCCTTCCAGGCTGAAAGAAAACAGGGTTGAATTGTATACGGGATTGGGATAATTGAAAAGCCTGACAACCTTGATGGTGTCTTGCTTGATGACCTTGCAAAGAATGGTGTATTCGCTGGAATTGTTGAAAACATCCCAGGCTTTCAAGAGAATGTTATGATTTCCTTCTGAAAGCCGGGGAAGCCTGAACTGGATAGTCCCGTTCAATGAAGTTGAAGATGATGCCTTAAAATAATCATTCAGCACAATGGCCTCTCGGTAGTTTCCATCAATTACTGCGGTAATCTCATGGCCAATGCCATTACCAGAAAGATTGATACCGGAGGCGTCGGCCAGATGAACCAACAAAAGGGGCGTTTCATTGACAACCCCTCCATTAACAAATTGTACATTGTTCAAGTACCCTTTGATAGAAGGACCCATATTGTCGTTGGAAACCTGATTGCCCAATCCACCCACAACAAGGTTTTCATCAATCCCCTGTGCATCATAGGTTCCATTGTCGGCATAATAACTAACCCTCGCTTGACCAAACTGAAAATTGATGTCTTTGGGAACGATAAAACTAAAACTGAATTTACCATTTGTCGCACTGATCTTCCCTTTGTACAAAAGGTTTTGCAGGGAATTGAAGTTAACAACCCTGCTCTGCGGATCATTCCCCAGGGTTTTGAGAACAGTAGGCTTGTCAAATACTTCTGGGTACACATCTCCATTGAAGTCGGAGACCAGCAGTCCGGTTGGGGAAAGCACTTCCCCCTCAATGGTGTAACGATTGAGTGAGCGAAGCGTATCAGATGCTTTGGCAATGGGCCTTCCATTGATGGTTGTCGACCTTACCGAATATTCCGGCATGGCCAGCTTCATGGCAGGGTCGCCCAACATGGTGAATTTTCTTGCATTGATATAATCACCGGAGTTGACAACTGTAAAATTCTTGGAATCCATCAATGCGGTTCCCAGCCTGGGGTACTTGTTGGTGTTGTCCCTTTTCAGGAGGTATTTGAAAAAATGATTGTTAATGATGCGGTTGCTGGATGCAAAAACCAACCTTGTGGTGGTCATCAACCCAATAGCACCGTTGCTCCTGCCTACAAAAAGGTCCTCCCCAAGAGAAAGCTGTGAAGGATCATCAAAAGGGGCAAAATCGCAGGTAGCTGTAATCATTAATGGAAGCCTGTTGGCATTTTCCCAGGATCCCAACATCTCCTTGTCCAAGATAGCTTCCTGGGCAAGCCTGCTGCTGCTTCCATGTCCACTGTAGTTCAAAATGAGTGTACCCTCATTGACCACCCTTGAAATAGTTTTATTTACCTCAGGGTAACGGCTGCCTCCTGTTCCGCTTTCCTGTTTGAAAGCATCCAGATAGACTTTCTTCAGGTTCCAAACAGGTGATGCTGTTGAAATCAATGAAGCATGGTATTCTGCATCATTGAAGTGAATATTATAATCCTCATCATCCGCTACCAACGTGATGTCGTTCCTCCAGGAGCCCATTGAAGCCTTGCCGTTGTATTGGATAATTTTATCGACAGCTTGCCTGGCTTGTATGACCGTTCTTGCAGGGATTCTGCCAATGCCAAGATCCAGCAGTGGTGCAGGCAGGTTCTGGTTGATGTTGTCGTCGTCATCAAGATAACCAAAATAGTCATCCGTCACATAGCTGGTCAAAGGGTCCAGGGATGACTCGCTTTGGTATGATGGGACAAGGTTTTTCCTATTGGAGGCCTTTTCCTTGTAAACATAGGAGGCACCGCCAAAAAGCAATAAATATTTAGGTTTAACAGAAGCATTGTTGCCCGCCCTATCGAACAACATTTTGAGAAAATTTCGGATGGCCGTGGGATCTGGGCTTCCAGAAGAAAACTCATTGTATATCTGTTCGGGTGTTGCTACAACCGAAGTCAGGCCATCTTTTTGGGCATGGAAATCGGCGAGGCGTTTTGCCTCCGAAGCCATAGACTTGTCTGATATAATGACCATGTTGGGTTGGCCAACCCCATGAAGGTTTTGGTTGGCGACTGGACCCAGCAAGACGGGAGCCTCAAGTTGAGCCGGATTAAAGGCAATGTATTCTTGCAGCTGGGAAGTTTCATTGGCAAAACGGAGGTCTGATCCAGATAAGCTTGTTTTCAATTTGCCGGGAAGCAGTGGGTCAGAGACTAGCCAAACAGCAAAGCCTGTTCCATTGCGAATGGAAAAACTGGCAGTGCGGGATGCAGCTACAGATTTCAGGTCCCTGAAGGCCAGCTGGGTAAGCCCTTGCAGATCCAGCGTACGCCTGAAATGGAGTTCAAACCAATTCAGCCATGCTTCTGCACTGGCGGATCCACCGTTCAGCCTGTACCCAACAGCCAATCCGTTTCCAGCAAGTTTCCCCTTAACTGATTTTCTGCTCATGTTGGCAGTGGGCTCAAGCAATGTACCAACCAATGGAGGTGTTAAATGTTCAAAAAGGAGCTGACCATTGAGCAGCACCTGCATGCGGTTGGGTTGTTCAAAACTTCTGCCGATCACTTCACTGTGAAAGGTAAAATCACTGCCCACTACTGCACCTGAAAAATTAAGATTAAAATCCCTTGAAGAAAGCCTGCCATTTTGTGTTCCAAATGGTTCTCCATACCATTCTTTACCACTCCTCAGGAAGTTGATGCTGTCCAACTCATGGCGGTAGTGTTCATCAAATTCAACGACAACAGTGCTGGGATTCACTACTACAGGCATTTCTGTGATGCGCTTCCCCGGGGTATTCCCAAAATTGATGAAGTAATAGGATTGGTCGCTGTATGGATTTTTCCGAAACTCGAATTGACTTGTTGTCGGATTAAACATCCACTGATCTGGGCCAGGAGCGTAAAACAAAAAAAAGTCATTGCCATCAAAAACACCATCCCCCCCATCATTCATTTCAATGGCAACCTCAGGAAGATCATCTGTAGTTATGGGTTGATTGGATTCAGGTAAAACGCCTCCACCCGTACCAAAAATCCTGATATTGGCTGATGGCATCCCGCTTGTCAGGCCAGCATTTTTGAATAATGAAGCCGGTACCTTGTAAACCCCCTGGTGGTCAACCGAGACCTTTGTCCATTGACCACTGGATAGGACTGATGCTGCTGCGTATCGCCTTTGTCCTTGTGCAAAAAGGACCATCCCCAAAAGGGCAATCAGGGTAAACCGTCGCTTCATCATGGGCTGAAAACAAATTTAGCATTTACTAAACATAATAATTGACGTAATCCATTGAATTGATTTAATTTAACACTTACATTTGTCATCATCTCCGAGGTAAACCGGACAATAATTTCCGAGGTTACCCGTTAAGTGAATCGATTAAATAAAAAAGTGTACGGTATGAGAAACCTTTTGTACTTGTCTGCAGTTGTTGTTTTGTTCAGTGCCTGTAAGGGCGGCCTTCCGTTTGCAAAGAAAAAATTTGACAAATCGGGGGTTACCGGCTGGAATTACAATGACAAAAACATGGGTGGCTTTTTCAAGTCTCCAGTAAAAGAACAAGGCACTGGTCCTGGTCTTGTTTTTGTACAAGGTGGTACATTCACCATGGGAGCTGCCGATGAGGATATCATGGGAGATTGGAACAACGTACCCAGGAGAGTAACCGTATCTTCATTTTACATTGATAAATCAGAAGTAGCCAACATCCATTACAGAGAATACCTGAACTGGATCGAAAGGACTTTTGATGATCCCCAATTTGAAAAAGTGGTGACTGGCGCTAAGCCTGATACGCTTGTTTGGAGGAGTGAATTGGCGGCCAATGAGCCATTGATTGATTACTATTTCAGGCATCCTTCTTACAACAACTACCCTGTGGTAGGTGTATCCTGGAGGCAGGCCAATGACTTTTGTATCTGGAGGGGAAGCAGGGTGAATGAGTTGTTGCTGGTTCAAAAAGGTCTTGCCAACCCTAATCAATTGAAAACCATTCAGGGTCAGGGCGAAGAGAATTTCACTACAAAATCATACCTCTTAGGTCTCTATTCTACACAGGCTGCCAAATCCAAGAAATCTCCTTTGATGGACGAAAATGGAAGGCCCAGGAATTATGTGAAAATTGAAGATGGTATCCTTCTGCCTGAATACAGGCTCCCAACCGAAGCAGAGTGGGAATATGCAGCATTGGGTTATATCAACCAAAATCCAAATGTAAAAACCAAAGAAGGCAAACGCGGAGAAGAATTGATCATGAACAAGCAAGTCTACTCATGGTCTCACAACGTGAATGGCATGCGTGATAACCGTTATGGTTCATGGCAAGGTAAATACATGGCCAACTTCAAGCGTGGCAATGGTGACTACATGGGTATTGCAGGTGGATTGAACGATAACTCCGCCATCCCTGGCCCGATTGATGCCTTTTACCCTAATGGTTTTGGATTGTACAACATGTCCGGCAATGTGAATGAGTGGGTGGCTGATGTATACAGGCCCATGTCGAGCAAGGATGTTGATGATTTCAACCCTTATCGTGGTAATGTTTTCACCAAAAACGAAAAAGATGCCAATGGAGAGTTTCAGCGTGATAGCATCGGCAGGGTAAAAACTGTTGTGGTTACAGATGAAGAGGCAAGGACAAGGAGAAACTACCAAAAAGGAAATGTGATCAACTACCTCGATGGAGACTCCCTTTCAATGGTGAACTATGGATATGGCACCACTACTTTGGTGAGTGATAAATCAAGGGTTTTCAAAGGCGGAAGCTGGGATGACAGGGCCTATTGGCTGAGCCCAGGCACTCGCAGGCATCTTGAAGAAGACCAGGCCACTTCAACCATTGGTTTCAGGTGCGCAATGGACCGTTTCGGAAGCCAGGAAGGAAATGGTTTCAAAAACGGAAACCAGTTCAGCAACCGCAGGCAGAACACAAGAAAAAAATAAATAACAACGTATTATTGAAAAGGCCCTCCCAGCGAGGGCTTTTTCATTGTGGCAGGTCTGTAATGTAGTGTATCTTTGCACCATGCAGATGGATCGCTTATATGCCCTTTACAAGCAGTATCCCAAGGTTCAAACGGATACGCGTGCACTTGCCCCAAATGAATTGTTTTTTGCATTGAAAGGCCCAAGTTTTAATGGAAATTTATTTGCTCAACATGCCCTAGAAATGGGTGCTGCAGGCGTAGTTATCGACGAGGCTATTGGAATAGAAGGAGACAATATCTTTTTGGTGGACAATGTACTGGAAACCCTTCAGGCCCTTGCTTTGCACCATCGCAAGCAATTCAAGATTCCGTTCATCGCCATCACTGGCAGCAACGGAAAAACAACTACAAAAGAATTGCTGCATGCCGTCTTGTCAAGCACATATACAACCTATACCACCAAAGGAAACCTCAACAACCATATCGGTGTTCCTTTGACCATCCTGTCCATCAAAGATGATGCTGCCATGGCCATCATCGAGATGGGTGCAAACCATCAGAAAGAAATTGAAAGCTATTGCAAGATGGCTTTACCTACTCACGGAATCATCAACAATTGCGGAAAGGCCCACCTGGAAGGATTTGGCGGGGTTGAAGGCATCAGGAAAGGAAAAGGAGAGCTGTTTGATTTTCTGGCCCTGAACAATGGCACTGCATTTATCAATGCAGGATTGGATTACCTTTTCAACATGTCTTCCACCATCAAAAACAAGCTTTTTTATGGCGGAAAAGGTAATTCATTCGAAGCTGCTGTATTCCAAAGTGAGCCACTCTTGGCGCTGGACATCCGTAGTGAAAAATGGGGATCACAGCAGATTTTTACCCAACTGGTAGGCGCATATAACAAGCCCAACATTGAAGCCGCCATTTGCGTGGGCGATTATTTTGGCATCGCTTTTGAATCCATCAAACGTGCTATAGAAGCCTATGTTCCAGACAATGCAAGGTCACAACTGATCCAAAAAGGCAGCAATACCATCATCCTGGATGCCTACAATGCCAACCCCAGCAGCATGCAGGCCGCCATTGAAAACTTCAGCCTTCAACAGTCAGACAATAAATACATGTTCCTTGGAGGAATGATGGAACTGGGAGAGGAATCAATCGCTGAACACCAGTCCCTTGTTGAGATGATTAAAGCAACAAATATTAACAATGTCGTGCTTGTTGGCGGGGATTTTGCCCATGTTGAACACAACTGCACCTATCTCACCGATGCAGCACAAGCAGCAGATTGGATAAGGCAAAACTCTCCTTCGAATGCACTCATCCTGATCAAGGGGTCAAGGGGAATTAAAATGGAAAAACTGCTGGATTCCCTTTGATGGCGGACTAAAGTCACAAACTTGAAAGCAAGGAAAACATAATTTTAGACAAATAATACCCATGAGCAGCTATAAATCATCTTATCTGTACAGTGTGTTGAACAACAAGTGTCCCCGGTGCAGAAAAGGCAATATCTATACATCATCCAATGCGTATAAGCTTGGACAGATGACAACAATGAACGAGACCTGCCCAGTTTGCGGACAACCCACAGAAATTGAGGTGGGATTCTTTTACGGAACAGCATACGTAAGCTATGCCTTGACAATAGCCTTCAGTGTGTCTACCTTCGTGGCCTGGTGGGTCTTGATTGGGATGTCATTGGACGACAACAGGTTCTTCTGGTGGATGGGCACCAATGCCGTTTTGATGATCCTGATGCAGCCCCTTTTCATGCGCCTGTCAAGAAGCATATGGCTCTCCTGGTTTGTGGCCTATGACCCCAACATCAAGGAAAGCACTGAGGATTCCGCCAAATGATTTAACTTGTATACCTTAAAACAATCAATCCATAGGAACATGAAACAATTCATTTCAATGCTGTTTTTGCTGGTATCAGCCAACGGCTTTGCCCAAAAAGGGTTCACCATTTCTGGTGATGTTAGCAAGGTCAAAGACCAGGTTGCAAAAGTCTACCTCAACTATTATGCTGATGGAAAATCCACCATGGACAGTGCAGAAGTAAAAGATGGCAAGTTCAGTTTTACTGGCACATTGGCTGACCCTGTGATGGGTAGCCTGAGGGCCAAATACCAGGAAGTGCCCGGCGCAAAGTCGATGAAGGCCATCTCCTACAACAGAGATATCAAGCAGGTTTTCCTTGAAAATTCAAAGATCAAAATTGCCAGTGTCGACTCATTTGCCAATGCAACCATCAAAGGATCAAAATCGCATGCAGCCTATGTTTCATGGACTGACATGACCAAAGAGGAAACTGCGCAATCGGCTGCCCTCAACAAAGAATACAGTGAGTATTACAAAAAGAAAGACCAGGCAGGCATGGACAAGATTGATGCCGCTTTCGATAAATTGACCGAGCAGAAAAACATCAAAAACAAACAGTACCTGAAAGACAATCCGTCTTCTCCTATCGCCATGTTTGTATTGAAGCAATATGCCGGTTATGATATCAATGCAGATGATGTTGAACCCATGTTCCTCGCCCTGCCCGAACAACTGAGGGCTAGTCCTGCAGGAAAAGACATGACAGACAAACTGGAGACTGCAAAGAAAACAGGCATTGGCAAGATGGCCATGGATTTCACCCAAAATGATACCCTTGGCAACCCGGTTTCACTTTCTTCTTTCCGCGGTAAATATGTGTTGATTGATTTCTGGGCCAGCTGGTGCGGGCCTTGCCGTCAGGAGAACCCCAACGTGGTAAAAGCATTCAATGCCTACAACAGCAAAGGATTTACCGTATTGGGAGTATCATTGGATCAGCCTACAGCCAAAGACAAGTGGATGAAAGCCATTCACGACGACAAACTCACCTGGACACAGGTTTCAGACCTGAAATACTGGAAAAATGATGTAGCTGTGCAATACGGCATCCAGGCCATCCCACAGAATTTCCTGATCGATCCACAAGGAAAGATTGTAGGCAAAAACCTGCGTGGCGAAGCCCTGAACAAGAAATTGGCAGAGCTTTTCAAATAACATATTTTGACATTCTATCCGATCCCGGTTGCCTGGTGCAACCGGGATTTTTTTGCCTACCTACGCTCGGGTACAAATGGTCACATGACCCAGGACAGCAGAATTCTCCCATCTTTTTACGATATTTGCGCATCTAAAACAACCAATATGGGCAAATACAAAGCCGGTGTGCTATTCGGAGATGACCTGAAAGCACTTTACCAAGACGCAAAAGACAATCAATTCGCAATGCCCGCAGTCAATACTACCGGCACAGATACCATCAATGCTACACTTGAGGCTGCCGCTGCAGTGAACTCTCCCGTCATCATTCAGTTTTCAAATGGCGGTGCACAGTTTATCGCAGGAAAAGGCATGCCCAATGATAAACTTCAGGCGAATATCTCCGGTGCCATCTCAGGGGCGCTTCATATCCACAATGTGGCCAAATATTATGGCGTTCCTGTTGTGTTGCATACCGACCATGCCTCCAAAAAATGGTTGCCCTGGATCAGCGGATTGATTGATGCTGGTGAGCAATACAAGCAAGAAAAAGGACAGCCCCTGTTCAGCTCACACATGCTTGACCTCAGCGAAGAACCGCTGGAAGAGAACATCGCCACTTCTGCAGAATTCTTCAAACGTATGGCTCCGCTTGGCATGGGTATTGAAATTGAATTGGGTGTTACTGGTGGTGAGGAAGATGGCGTTGACAATTCAGATGTTGAAAACGACAAGCTCTACACACAACCACAACACGTGGCACATGCCTATACCGAACTGGGCAAAGTGGGTGAACTGTTTACCGTTGCTGCTGCATTTGGCAATGTTCATGGTGTTTACAGCCCAGGGAATGTTCAGCTTCGCCCGGAGATCTTGAAAAATTCACAAGATTATATTCAAAAGACTTTCAATACCGGCGACAAGCCAGTATTCTTTGTATTCCACGGTGGAAGCGGCTCACCGCAACACCAGATCAGGGAAGCCATCAGTTATGGTGCCATCAAAATGAACATCGATACTGATCTTCAGTGGGCTTTCTGGGAAGGTGTATTGAACAACTACAAGAAAAACGAAGCCTATCTCCAGGCACAATTGGGGAATCCTGAAGGCGCTGAAAGGCCCAACAAGAAATACTATGATCCAAGGGTTTGGCTCCGCAAAGGCGAAGAAACCTTTATGGCAAGGTTGAAGGTGGCCTTTGAGGATTTGAATTGCATCAATAGAAACGCATAATCTGCTTTATAACATAAAAAAGCGCTGATGTTTGTCAGCGCTTTTTTTATTGCTTTATCTCTGAGGCTATCGGCCCATCCAGCCGCCATCCACTGTGAGAATTTCTCCGTGGACATAGCTGCTGGCTGCGGAAGCCAGATAGACAATGGCTCCCTTGAAATCTTCGGGTTCACCCCAGCGTTTTGCAGGAATACGGTCAAGGATAGACTTGCTGCGTTCAGGGTCGTTTCTGAGGGCCTCAGTATTATCAGTGGCGATATAACCTGGAGCAATACCGTTTACATTCACCCCTTTGGATGCCCACTCATTGGCCAATGCTTTTACCAGGCTAGACAATGCTCCTTTGCTGGCTGCATATCCTGGCACATTGATTCCGCCCTGGAAGGAGAGCAATGAGCAGGTAAAAATTATTTTTCCGGATCCTCTTTCAATCATTTGCTTTCCAATCTCTCTTGACATGATGAACTGCGCGTCCAGGTTGATGTTGATGACACGGTCCCAGTATTCATCGCTGTGTTCAGCAGCAGGATTGCGCATGATGGTACCGGCATTGTTGACCAAAATATCCGGCACAATTCCGGCAGCATTCAACTGTCCCAAAAAAGCATAAATGCTTTCCCGGCTGGAAAAATCTGCCTGATAAGATTGGAATGTTCTGCCCAGCGCAGTGACCTGCTTTTCTACCTCACTGCCTGGAGCGAGTGAAGCGCTTACGCCAATGATGTCAGCACCGGCTTCTGCAAGCCCTACGGCCATGCCCATACCGATTCCACGGTTGCAACCGGTTACAAGGGCAGTTTTTCCGGAGAGGTTGAATGCGGAGAGGATATTCATGTTGAGGGATTTGTAAGTTGTGAGTTATGGGTTGTAGGTTATTACAAAGACACGCCGCGTTTCCATGGAATGAAATCATCCTGATTGAGTTGGACGGCCTTGGGTATCACTTCACCGCTGGCGGCTTTGATGCAATACTCCATGATTTCTTCGCCCATTTCTTCAATGGTCTTTTCACCTTCCACGATTGGTCCACAATCAATATCGATGATATCAGCCATGCGTTTTGCAAGGGTTGAATTGGTGGCCACTTTTATGGTAGGACATACCGGGTTACCGGTAGGTGTGCCAAGGCCTGTTGTAAACAAGATCAAGGTTGCTCCAGAGGCAGCTTTTCCTGTCGTTGCTTCAACATCGTTTCCTGGGGTACAAACCAAACTCAGTCCTGGTTTTGTTGCGGGCTCTGTATAATCAAGCACATCCACCACAGGAGCTGTACCTCCTTTCTTGCAAGCCCCCGCACTCTTGATGGCATCTGTGATCAAGCCGTCGCGAATATTGCCTGGAGAAGGATTCATATGGAAACCAGAGCCAGCCTGAATGGCCTGTGCACTGTATTCATCCATCAGTTTGATGAATTTTTCAGCTGTCACTTTGTTGACACTCCTGTCGATCAATTCTTGCTCAGCACCGCAGAGTTCAGGAAACTCTGCCAACAATATTTTTCCATTGAGTGCCACCAGCAGATCAGAGAAATATCCAACCGCAGGATTGGCAGAAATACCGCTGAAACCATCGCTGCCACCGCATTTCACGCCAACAGTCAATTTATCAAGGCCTGCAGGCTTGCGTTCCTGTTTGTTGATTTCTATCAATCCTTTGAAGGTAGAAGCTATGGCATGTTTGATCAACTCTTCTTCACTCATCGGACCCTGTTGTTCAAAAACATGGATGGGTTTGTCAAAATGTGGATTGCGTTTTTTGATGGTACCAACAAATGCATCTACTTGAAGATGCTGGCAACCCAAACTCAAGACAGTTATCCCACCCACATTGGGATGATCTGCATACGCTGCAAGCAGGTTCTCTAAAATAGCAGAGTCTTGCCTTGTTCCACCACATCCACCCTGGTGGTTGAGGAATTTGATGCCATCAACATTTTTAAACAAGCGGCCTGCCTTTATATCCGTTCCTCCAGAAAGGTTCACCGCATCACTATCCAGTTGCTCGCCTTTTTTGTAGGCCTCTTTGAGCATCCTGGTATAACGCTTGTACTTATCGGTAACCGCATAGCCCAATTCATTGTGCATGGCTTCACGGATGACATCAAGGTTCCTGTTTTCACAGAAAACCGTTGGAATAAACAGCCAGTAGTTGGCTGTCCCTACCCTACCATCTGTTCTGTGATAACCGTTGAAGGTTCTTTCTGCATATTTTGAAACATCAGGAGCTGTCCATTTGTATTCAGCTGCTCGGTATGCGTATGGATCTGCGGCATGGTGAAGGTTCTCGGTGGTCATCAGACCTCCTTTCTTGACATCGTATTGTACTTTACCTACAAGCACACCATACATAATGACCTCATTGCCTTTTAGGAGGTCTTCTGTATAAAATTTATGCTTGGCTTGCACTTTTTCCTGCATCTCATATTGAGACCCCTCAAACTCAATGATTTCGCTCTTTTCAAGGTCTCGCAGGGCTACGATCACATTGTCTTTGGGGTGTACTTTCAGAACAATTTTCTTCATTGTCAATGTTGGATTAACCGGTTAAAACAAGTGGCTAAGCTAAGCAAAATCCTGCTCTTGTGAAAGTGGAATTACGCAATCGTTGGCGGTAGAAAACTTCTGAGAATAGAAAATCTTTTTTGTATCATGTTCATGTCAATTAAGTGAGTATTACCTTTAGCTTCTATAAAACGAAACATCATGAAAAAACTAATTTTTGCAACAATAGCGCTGCTGGTTTCATTTGCTTCAAATGCACAACCACCAGCGGGTAATGCTGATAAAGGTGATACCTACGGAAGCAAGGTAAAAGCAAAAGGGGCTATTCCTTTGGCTGAAATTGTAAGCCAATTGGAGAAAGAATCAAGCATACCTGAAACCAAGATCAGTGCAAAAATAGTAGATGTCTGCCCTAATAAGGGATGCTGGCTAAAGCTTGAGCTTCCTGATGGAAAACAAGCGACTGTAAAAATGAAAGACTACGGGTTCTTCGTTCCATTGGCTGCAAAGGGAAAAACTGTTGTGATTGATGGCCAAGCTGCGATAAAAACAGTTTCTGTTAAAGAACTCAGGCATTTTGCTGAAGACGCCAAAAAATCACAGGCAGAAATAGATGCCATTACCCAACCGAAGACTGAAGTGAATATACTTGCAAAGGGGATAGTGGTGGTTGGTTAGCTCAAGCAGAGAAAGGTGCTGGATTTTACTTTGAATAATTTTCTTGTTTAAAATAATCAAACACCCTGTATATTTTTTCTGTGTTATCGGTAAATAACTCAAACATAGTGCTATTGTTTTTCCTCAAATAAAATATTCGTTC
>JBIIQT010000060.1:0-14411 GCA_044341875.1 Chitinophagaceae bacterium
TGAACCAAAAGTTCAGGGCCAAGGATGCTGCCAATTCAGTGGGCGATATGCCTTACATGCGTGTTGCTGAAATATTTTTGATTGAAGCTGAGGCATTGGCCCGCGACGGTAGAGATGCGCAAGCAATTGATGTATTTGCCCAGTTCATGGCCAGCCGTGTACCAAGTTACGTAAGGCCAACTGCTACTGGAACAGCATTGCTTACCCTGATTTTGAACAGCAGAAGGATAGAGTTGTGGGGGGAGGGTTTCCGCTTCCTCGATCTTAAGCGTCTTAACCTCTCTTTGGACCGCAATGGAAGCAACCACAATGCTGCATTGGCAGTTGCGATGAATTTCGCAGCGGGTGTCAACGAATGGCAGTGGGTGATACCTCAGGCTGAGATCAATGCGAATCCATTGATCAAGCAAAATCCATAGTTGGGTTGATCTTATTAACGCGAGAGCCCGGCCATTGGCCGGGCTCTCGCGTTTGAATCATGTCAGCTGATTTATATCATTCAGTTGGCTTGCTATTTATTTTCCTTAAGCTGTAGAGATAAAAGGAAATCACAGAGAATAAAAAACCGATAAGGATAATGATATAATTCATTGGTTTTTCGATGGTCAATGACATTCTTATCAGAATGGTGGTTATGATGAAACTTGCGTTTCTGAAGATGGTGAAAAAAGAGAAATGGTAGGTGAATGATATAATAAGAAGGAACACATCTACAAAAATCATTATCGAGAAAAAGTCAGCATAGAATACTGTATTAGGGTCGGGGTAGTGCGTATTGTTTTTCATTGCCTCCACCATTTCAACGCTCCAATTGAAAAAACTGCCAATACTCAGCAATAGTAAAATAAAAGTCATGCTGAGGGACATCATTTTTTTGATGTTGATGAATTCATTGAGTTCGCGCACAATCTCTACTGTGCCATTTTTGCGATAAATTCTGTAATAGAATATTGTCAATCCTAGCATCACCAGTGAGGCTACAAGATCATATAATAAACTAATGAACTCTGGATTGATTGTGCTGATAGAACTTTTAGGATCAAATTCAGCGATATCATGAAAAAAACTTCGAAGTGTTATCAGGGTAATTACTTCAAACTGTTTGCCAATAAATTCAGAAATTGATTTCGGAATGATAATGACCAGCAAGAATACTTCATAAAAAAGAATAAAACTGAATGGAGTGTAGATGGCTTTTAAGTAGCTGTGCTGGAACACTTGAAAATAAGTAAAATTGTTGCCAAGGAAAATGATCGTCAAGTGCAACAAAAAAGCAATTATAGCTGTACGCAGAATAATCAGTTCTACCCTGCGTACGTTCTTTTCATTGAAAAGGGAGTCAAAGTAATTGCTGGAGATTTGTAAAATGGTTTTCATCAAATTCCCTTTATGCAATTACTTGTTTGACCTGAACTTGTTTAGCGCCAGAATAAAACCCGCTGCAAATAAAATGGTTATAAATCCAGCAAAATAGGGTATAAAATCAATCATTTTTTTGGTTGTTGATGAGTTTTAGAAGTATGGCAAATCCAAGAATGGACGGCACCCACAGGCCAATGAATATAGCTGCTTCTCGCTCTCCTTTGAACCATAGCACTTCAGAAAATACGAGGGAAAGAAATGCAGCAAGTAGCATCAATAGATCGGCAATAGTAAATTTTTTAAGCATAAGGATTTTGTTAATCTAACTGAATTTACGCTTAAATACCCATATTCAATATTATATTATTAATGGATTATCAATTCCCTACTATTCCTTTTGGTTCAGCCATAGTGACCTGCTAAGCTTGTAAAGTCTTTCTCATATCAGGGTTCTGTGCATAAATTGATAAGCAGATGTACCTGTCAGAACCTTGGCTTCAGAAAACCTTAAGTTAGCTTTCCCCCTAAAATCCTATTTGACAATTCTGGGAATCGAACAAATGCAGCAATCCATATGAATGCTTGTATTGCACAAGGCGCAATCACAGGCAACCCATGTTCTAAGTGTGTGGCAATGGCTCCTCCCATGTAGGCTGCTAAAAGCAAGGTGCCAATGATGCCTGTTCTTGGAATCGCGAATAAAATCACACCTGCCAGTTCTACTATGCCCAAAGTGTAATTGGCTGTTAAATCCAATCCAAAGGTTGAAGCCATTTTTAGGGCTTCTTCGTTGGCTGCAAATTTTGAGATTGCACTGCCGGTAAATATGAAGGCTACCAATCCTGCAAGGATCCCGTTGATAATTTTTTTGTTTTGTCTGAAATATCTTAGGGTATGAACGTTTAAACAATACAATTTACTTCCTGCCAAAAATCAATTGACAGTGACATTAAAGCTTGTAAAAAGAATTATTCTTTCTCCCCAGTCAATACAACCTGTCCATCAGCCACAGACAACTTGATGGATTTTATTTTTCCACCATCCCTGATAAATACCAGTTCAGCAGGATAGTTTTGGATGGTAGCAGTGAACGCATCTGCTGATTTTGATTTCAGCTCCCATGATTCGCCGGGGCTGGCGTCAGATTGTGCAAATAACTTGCCATCTTTTTCTATGATGAAAATCTTTTTGCAATACTGGTTTTCTGCCATCTTGAAAGTAGAGGCATAATCAGAAACTTCTTTATTGCCAGACAATACCACCTGACCACCTGCGATGGATATTTTCACAGCATTGACGCCTCCTTCAGTACGGGTGAACAGGAATTCAGCATCATAGCTTTGGATCTTTGTTTTAAACAGGTCTTTGGTGCCAGATGGAGCCAACTCCACAAATTCATTGGGGCTTGCGTCTGAAGTGGCCACCAGTTTATTGTCTTTTACTGAAACTGAAAGTTTCTTGATGTACTGGTTTTCTGCCATTTTAAAATTCGCAGCATAAGACTGCAGGTTGAGGCTTGAATCCTGAGCGAATCCAATGGAAGAAAACAATATGCTAACAATCAATGAAATGGACAAACGAGCCTTGTTCATAATTAATATTTTTGATATGTGAACTTATGCTTTATTTTATAAATCTTGAAAAATATCAAGGCTTCTTAACAATAACATATCGAACAAGTGAAAAAACGGGCTGATTATATTTCCTGGGATGAATATTTCATGGGTGTTGCCTTGCTTTCGGCTCAGCGGAGCAAGGATCCCAATACACAGGTGGGTGCCTGCATTGTCAACGACAAGAACAAGATCGTAGGTGCCGGCTACAATGGGCTTCCGATTGGCTGCAGTGATGATGAATTTTCCTGGAGCAAGGAAGGGGATTTCATGGATACCAAATATCCCTTTGTTTGTCATGCCGAACTCAATGCCATCCTCAATAACATTGGCATGGACCTAAAGGGGTGTACCATTTACACAGCTTTATTTCCCTGCAATGAATGCACCAAGGCCATCATCCAGTCAGGAATTTCCGCAGTTGTGTATTTGTCTGATAAGTATGAGCAATCAGACGCGGCCAGGGCCTCCAAACTGATGCTGGACAAGGCGGGAATTGCTTACCGAAAAGTGGTGGCATCGGTTGACCGGATTGTGCTTTCCTTTGATGCAAAAGATGTTTAACCCATGGCCTAATTGTCTGCCATCTTAATGGTGGGTCTTTTGTCCAGCGGATCTCGCTTTTCGTATACTATGCCCTTCATCTTCAATGGGGCCTTCTGTGTCCTTGGTCTTTGCAGTTCATATTGATAAACCGCCTTGCCCAATTCCCTGAAAAAAGGAAAGCCCATGCTTTCTTCATCATATTTTGAATCGTTGATGACACCATCGCTGTTTACATAAACCGTGGCGGAGAGCATATAGTCAATATTGTGCTTTGTGTCGATAACATAGGACACATCGGTCAAAAATCCATAGGCCCATCCCACCTTGTTGAAAACCCTGATATGCGGGGGAATGGTATGGCTTGAATCCTGGAAAAAGAACTTCACATAGCTATCATAAAATATGGTTGAATCGTAGTTGGGATAAGGGGTTTCTGACGGATACTGAGACATGTACTGTAGCATAAAAAGCCTGTCAGCTTCGGTAATATTGAACCGTTGATGCTTAGGAACCGATGATGGATAAATCATGGCCTGCAGCATTTGCCGCATGTCATCCAATGAAATATTGTTGTGCCTGGTGAAATCAAAAGGCCCATCCACGAGTTCATCGTCTCTGTTGATGTGTTTGTCACCAATCATGATGGGTGATGGGAAACGAAAGCTGTCTTTGTTGTAGGCAGGTTCTTGGCGATAGACCAGTTTTCCTTCAGTATCAAAAAACCGTATGCCGTTGGTATGCCTGTTTTGGTCTTCTGTATATCCCATGAACTGCCTGGTGATCCTTGAAGAAGCATAGCCTTTTTCAATCAGTTTTCGGTTGGCGGTTTCCTGCCCTACAAACTGGTACATCCTGTTGTAAGGATCATTTTCACTGATCAGCATTGCCCTTCTGATGAATTGAGCGATGGAGGGCTTGAAGTTTTTGGCGGATGAATCTGTTTTCATGGCCACCTGTTTTTCATGACTGCTGTCAAATGCCATGCTGGTATATTTGTTGACACCTGCTATTTTCATTTCATTCAACTTCTCCAGGGAAAGAAATGCCAGCGGCATTTTGACCATCGAGGCGGGGTTGAAATAGAGGTTGCTGTCTGCATTGAACCGGTGGTGGGTGAAACGGGGAGTTCCTTTCTCATTTCTGTCAATTTGTGTGTAGATGACCTGACAGCGGTAGTGATGGGGATCCGCAATGATTTTTTTTGCTTGTTCATGTTGGATATTGGATAAAATCCGATCAATTGTTGCATCATGCTGTTGTGCATAAGATGAAATTGACATGAAGAGTATTGCGCAAAAAAGCACTAAAGGTATTTTTTGTAAAGACGTATTCATTTTTTCAATTTATGTTTACATTCAAATCAAATTGGTTTTCCATGACAAGAATCATCATCTGTCTGCTTTTGTCATTCTCGTTCCTTTCAATCACTGTTGCACAAGATAAAGAACAAAAATCGATGCCTGATTCAGGTCTTGTGGTTTTATCCGTCAATTCCGGTGAGCAATTTGTTGGTACGATCATCTCTGAAGACGCAAGGGAGTTATCGATCCGTTTGCAAAACGGTAAGATGCTCATTATTCCCAGTTATACTGTCAAATCAATCAGAAAGCTTTCCACCTACACCCTCGTCAAAGGTAAGCCAGTGTTTGCCAACCCCCATCCTTCCCGCTATTTTTATACACCCTCCGCCATTCCGATGGACAAGGGAGAAGTTTATATCCAAACCTTGTATGCTGTCGCTTACCAGGTGCAGTTCGGTGTAACCGAGAACTTTTCAGTGGGTGCCACCACTACCATTATAGGCACCCCTTTGGCATTGACTGCCAAGTATTCCATCAAAATTGATGAGAAAAATACCCTGGCTTTTGGTGGCCTGGCTGGCATCGTTGGCTGGGGCACAAGGACCAACCTGGGGATAGGGTTTGGTGCTTTTACCCATGGCACCAAAGAATCCAATATTACCATTGCGGGGGGATATGCGTGGATCAATGAAAGAAACAATGGAGGAGGGAATTCACCGGTGATGAGCCTTTCAGGCAATCAACGGCTTTCAAAAAATCTCAGCCTGATGGGTGAGCTTTGGTACCTGCCTGAAGTGGGTGTGTTTTTTGGCGGACCCTGCTTTCGTTTGTACAACAACAAAAAGTCTTCTTTTGATCTGGGAATATGGAGTATAATTGCCCCCAATTCGGGTGGGATACCTTTAATTCCGGTCGTAGGGTATACCTTCAAGTTTGAAAAGTAAAGCTCCCCATATATGGAATCATCCCGCATAGCCATTTCTATCGGCGTCACTTTGGATCGATTCATCCGCAGCAATGAGCGTCAGTATCCTCAGTCTGTTGGTGAGTTTTCACAATTGTTGAGGGACATTGCCCTGGCATCAAAAGTGGTGAATCGTGAGATCAACAAGGCGGGCCTGATTGACATCATGGGTGCTGCAGGAAACCAGAATACCGCAGGCGATGAACAACAAAAACTTGATGTGCTGGCGGATATACGCTTCACCCGTGCTTTGTTGAAGGGTGGTGCAGCCTGTGCCATTATTTCAGAGGAAGAAGAAGGTATTGTCCAACTCAATCCAGATGCAAAATACATTGTTGCAATCGACCCTTTGGATGGTTCCAGCAACATTGATGTCAATGTATCCATCGGCACAATTTTCTCCGTTTACAGAAGGAAATCACCTGTTGGAACTGCCATTACCCAAGAAGATTGTTTGCAGCCGGGTTCAGCACAGGTGGCTGCCGGATATATTTTATACGGTTCTTCCACCATGATGGTCTATACTACTGGGCAGGGTCTAAACGGCTTTACCTATGAGGCAACATTGGGGGAGTACGTTTTGTCTCACCCTGATATACACATCAAGCCAGATGCCAACACCTATTCCATCAACGAAGGCATTTCAAAATCATTTGTCCAGCCAGGCATTCATGCCTACCTGAACCATTGCAAGGATCATCATTATGCTGCCCGTTATATTGGCTCTTTGGTGGCAGACATTCACCGCAATTTGTTGAAAGGTGGAATCTACCTCTATCCCGCTACCATCCATCATCCCCAAGGGAAGCTCAGGTTGATGTTTGAAGCCAACAGCCTTGCTTTTGTTGTTGAGCAGGCGGGCGGAAAGGCTACTGATGGCGAAAAAAGAATTCTGGACATTGAACCCACCCAAATACACCAAAAATCTCCACTGTTCATCGGATCTCTTCAAATGGTGGAAATGCTGGAGGATTTTTTAGGCAAAGGGCATTAATCTTTTGATAAATCTCAACATTTGCAAGCGAGGAACAAGCCATTGTCCCCTGAATATCAAAATAAAAAGATACTTTCACCGTAGCTTATTGTTGACCGGATTTTCGTGATTCTCCCAAAATTGCCTACAATCCCTAATCTCCAACACCATGAAGTCTAGCAGGATTGAAGTAATGCAGTTTTTGGCGCAGCAAATCGACAAGGAAATCGATGAATACCTGAAGGATATCGATACCAACTGGCAACCCTCTGATTTTTTGCCCGAAAGCAATCATCCTGATTTTGTAAAAGAAATCAAGGAAATCCAGGAACAGTGCAAGGAACTGCCTTATGATTATATGGCTGTTTTGGTGGGCGATATCATTACCGAAGAAGCCCTGCCGACCTATGAAAGTTGGTTGATTGATATTGAAGGCATCAGCAAAGCAGAACCCCAGGGCTGGAGCAAGTGGATCAGAAGATGGACGGCTGAAGAGAACCGCCATGGCGATCTCCTGAACAAATACATTTACCTCTCCGGGCGGGTGAACATGCAACAAATGGAAATCACCACCCAGCACCTGATTGCTGATGGGATGGAGATTGGTACGGCTAGAGACCCTTATCGCAATTTTGTTTACACCTCTTTTCAGGAACTGGCCACGAATATCTCTCACAGGAGAACAGCAACCATTGCCAAAAGCCACGATAACCTGCAACTGTCTAAAATCTGCGGAGTGATTGCAGCAGATGAAATGCGTCATGCAAAAGCCTATAAAAGTTTTGTTGCCAAAATATTTGAATTGGACCCCAGCGAAATGATGCTGGCCTTTGAAGACATGATGAGAAAGAAAATAGTCATGCCGGCCCATTTCATGCGCCAACAAGGGGAGAAAATCGGACAGACCTGGACACATTTCAGTGATGCCGCCCAGCGCCTGGGTGTCTACACCAGCATGGACTATGCCAATATCCTGGATTCCCTGATCAAGGAGTGGAATATCGGCAACATCTGTAAGCTCACCGATGTTGCAGAAAAGGGAAGAGATTACCTGATGACCCTGCCTGACAGATTCAAAAAAATATCAGAGCGTGTTTCCATCAAATCTCCGTTGGATTACAAGTTCAACTGGATTTATTCATAATGTCCTTGTCTTAAGCAAATAAATCAAGGCGATTTTCAAGATTGGCTTAAGTTTGCCGTCATGCACGTATTTACCTACAGACGGAAAATCATCATTACCTGCCACAAATGGCTGGCCCCCTCCCTGGAAAAAGAAGTTATTGCGCTTGGTTTTACACCGGAACGTGTTTTTCAAACGGGTGTGGAGCTCATGGGCACCATGCAGGATTGCATTCGGTTGAACCTCCACCTGCGCTGTGCCAGCCAGGTCATGTATTCCCTCAAATCCTTCCTCTGCGAAGATCCTGACGAACTTCACCAGAACCTGGTGACCCTTCACTGGGAGAAACTTATCCCTCCCAATGGCTATTTCTCTGTGACCAGCAATGTTTTTCATCCCAGCATCTCCACCAATCTTTTTGCTAACCTGAGGGTGAAGGATGCCATTGTTGACCGCATGCGCGATACCATCAGGCGTCGCCCCACCACAGGATCCGATTTGTTGGGTGCTGTTATTTATCTCTATTGGAAAAACGATCAGGCAGAAATATTCATTGATACCTCTGGTGAAACCCTTGCCAAGCATGGCTATAGAAAGTTACCCGGACAGGCGCCGATGCTGGAGGCCCTTGCCACCGGCACGATTCTTTCCACCAAATGGGATCATGCAACGCCTTTCATCAATCCGATGTGTGGGTCAGGAACACTGGCCATCGAAGCTGCCCTGATGGCTACCAAAAGAGCTCCAGGATTGCTGCGCAACAATTATGCCTTCATGCATATTTTGGGCTATGAGACAGAAATGTACACCAGTGAAAGGATCAAGCTGGATGAGCAGGTTGTGGAGTTGCCCGGCATGAACATCATCGCTTCAGACATGAGTGAGCGTGCCATTGATATTGCCAGGATCAATGCAGCAGCGGCAGGGGTAGACCACCTGATTGATTTTGAGGTCTGTGATTTTGAAGACACCACCATTCCGGAAGGAGAGGGGGTGGTGATGTTCAATCCTGAATATGGAGAACGGTTGGGTGATGAAGTTGAGCTGAATGCTACCTATGCCAGAATCGGTGATTTTCTGAAGCAAAGATGCAAGGGTAAGACGGGCTATGTGTTTACCGGCAACCTGGATCTTGCAAAGGCCATTCGCCTGAAAACAAGCAGGCGCATTGAGTTCTTCAATGCCACCATTGATTGCAGGTTGTTGGAATTTGAATTGTATGCAGGTACAAAAAGAACCGACAAATGAAAAAGGCCTTTATCATCGCATTGGGTGAAGAAGTGAACCATGTTGAAACCATCAATGGTGCTATTGTGCTCTATTCTGGTGTTGGGAAAATCAATGCAGCAATCGGTGCCTATACACTGATTCAACAGGGCGCTACCGAAATCATCAACATTGGTTCATGCGGTTCAAAACAACACAAGCTTGGGGAGATCATCAAAGTGGGGAAAGTATACCAGGACATTGATGGAACACCCATCAGCCCTTATGGACATACGCCTTTTGAAGCCGAAAGCCATTGCATCACCCTGGATGCATCGTCTCCTTATTCCTGTTTCACGACAGACTATTTTTTTGACCATGCCCAATACAGCAAATATGCTCCTGCCTATCTGGACATGATCAAGGACTGCTCTGTGTTTGATATGGAACTCTATGCCATTGCCAAAACCTGCAAACTCCATGGCGTTGGCCTTGCTTCCTACAAGTGGGTTTCAGACGATGGTGATTTTACCAAGTGGAAGGAAAATTGTGAAATCTCATCCCAAAAGGTCATCGAAATGCTATCTTGAGGTTGAATCAACCCAATTGCATTGTATGAAAAGGATGATCTTTGTTTTGCTCCTTGCTGCTCATGCCGTAGCCTTTTCTCAGCCCAAGCTCGCTTACCATTCCGCTTCAAAGATGAAGATGCTGGGCAGGGCTTTCCCTCAACAAACCACTTACCAACGCTTTCCCGATAGCCTTGAAATGCACCTGCGCAAACCCGTCTGGAGCCTCAGCAAGAACAGTGCTGGAATCGCCATTTATTTTGAAACCAATTCAACACAGGTGGCTGCAAAATGGAAGACCGGTGGCGAAGTGAGCTTTCAGCATGTTGCTGGCACACTGGTGAAGGGCGTTGATTTGTATGGGCTGGATGGCAACAAATGGTATTATGCCGGCATTGGCCGTCCATCCAACGGATCGCGCCATGAGTCATCCATCATCAAAGGCCTTGATGGCGCCATGCGCCAGTATGTTTTGTATCTCCCTTGTTATGACAATACAGATTCGGTGGAAATTGGCATTGACGAAAATGCCATCCTTCAAGTGCCTGCTGCACCGGTATTGTCATCAGCCCGTCCCATTGTTTTTTATGGCACCAGCATTTTGCAGGGCGCTTCTGCCATGCGCCCTGGGATGGCCTATCCTGCAATAATTGAAAGAAGGTTGCAGACCGAAACCATCAACCTTGGTTTCAGTGGCAATGGGCAGTTGGATTCCATGCTGGCGGTGATCATGTCTACCATTGATGCAGCATGTTATGTGGTGGATTGCGGTCCTAACCTCAGTCCTGAAATGGCTGAAGCGCGCACCCTTCCTTTTCTGAAGCAACTCAAAAAATTAAAACCTGGCGTACCGATTTTGTTGGTATCCAATATTGAATATCCGCATGCAAGGTTCAATGCCACGGTGGCTCAAAAAATAAAGCAAGTCAATGCACATTTTCTTGATGCCTTCAATGCCATGAAGAAAGAAGGGTACAAGGGAATCTATTTTCTTCCTTCAACCGGTTTGATTGGGGATGATGGAGAAGCCACTGTGGACGGTGTTCACATGACCGATCTTGGTTTTTTTTGGATCGCCAATGCCATTGAAAAGGAGTTGAAGCAGATCTTGAAATGACCCCAATGGTCAATCCTGGTCCTGATAAAATCTCATTCTACTCGCATTATTGGTTTTATTGCGAGAGGGTCATGTCTTTCCCCAACTGCCATTTATTGTTGTAATAGCCAGCAGCTTTAACAGCAGTTTCGCCTTTCTCCAACATGTCCAATGAGAAAATCATGAAGTCTGGGAATCCGCTTCCACCTGCAAAATATTGGTTGGCTTCTGCAGCACGCATGCCCTTCAAGCCTGTACCTCCGATAAGGGCAATTGAGCTGAAACCATTGTCTTTGTTGGGCCAGAGGTGATAGCTGCCAAGATCAGCACCCTTCAGGGTATCTGCACCAACAACAGCGAAACCGCTGTTGATCTTGATGGGGCAATCTTTCAACAAGGATCCGGCAATCATATTGGTAGACATGTTGCCAAAAAGGATGATGCCTCTTCCTGCATATTTCACTGAATCAAATTCATTGTCTGCAATGATGTCAATCGCCCCGTTTCCACGGTAGTACCAGGTTTCTGCATCGTATTTCGCTTTGTTCAGCATCCATGTATTTTCTTCAGCATTTCCTTTTGTGCCATATACAAAAACCATCTTGTGCTGGAATGCTTCTTTGAATCCGCCGTTCCTCATTTCTCCTTTTTCATATGAAGGAGCCAACTCATTTGTTATCCACTTGTCTTCAAATTTCAACAAGACCAATGGCGTATTTTTTGATGCGATTGCATTCATGGATTGGCCGTCTAACTCAATGTTGACGGTATCTCCAGCACTGAAGTCTTTCAGGTCAAACTGCAGTCTTTTCAAATTGGCAGTAGTTCCCTTGATCGATTTCAATTTCATGTCGCGCTTCAACATCACCTTGCTGAATTGGTACTGTTGGTTTTGTTGCAGTAATCTTATCCAATGGTGTACAGATGAAATACCAACTGAGGCTGTGGTAAAATCAATTTCATTTACAGCGTCACTTGTTGGAATGGTATGTTGATTGAAATACTGGAAAATGGGTGACCAGTCAACGCTCTCATTGCCAAACCAATGTGAGCCGCCGGGATATTCCTTGTAGCTGAAATCAGGATGGAAATCCGCCAATACTTTTCTCATTTGTCTTGCATAATCAACCGACACAGTTGGGTCGGCATCCCCATGGAAAATGTATACACCACCGGCCTTGTAGTTTTTAGCAAGGTTGATGACATTGCCGGTATTGCTGGCCCTGATCAACAGTTTCTTGGTATCTGTGACAGCATCAGTGGGAACTTTTCCGTCATGGGATCCATACTCCGCCAGCGTCGGATAGCCAGCACAGGGCGCAATAGCAGCCCATTGTCCAGCATAGGTAGCACCCAGGTACCATGTACCATGTCCACCCATGGAATGTCCTGTGAGGTAAATTCTTTGGGGGTTGGGGTTGAATCTTTTCTTTGCAATGTCCAATACTTCCAACGCATCCATCCTTCCCCAGTCTTCCCAGTTGAATCCCCTTGGTCTGCGGTTGGTGGGTGCCACAACAGGTCCTTCTGCTTTTGGTGCATAGGCCCTTGCCTGAGAAATCGCTTCCACTTCAGCACCATGCACAGAAAAATACAGTGATGGTTGTTGGGTTGTGGCAATTTGCGGAGCAACAGCATAGTACTGAACGGAGCCGTCTATTTTGCTGATAAAAGTATAACTCGCATGTTCGCCCTGATTCACTGCGGTGATGGCGATGGTGGTTGTATCAATCAATTTGTTGCCATCGTAAAGGCTGAGCAGCATGCCATAGGTTCCTTTGTTGATGACATCTGGCACAGGAATGGTGATGGCCACTTTTCTGCTCATCATGGCATGAACCGATGGAACAAGGATTGTAGCTGTTTTTCCTTCAAGCGTTGTTTTGATGCTCAGGTTTTTGGCATTACCAGTTGATGTATTCAAGACTACGATACCGCCGACCAGTTCTCCCTTTGATTCACCTTTCACGAGGAAGGGGAGGGTGGGGTCAGTCTTCAGTATTGACAGGGCTTTGGCAGGAAATTCAAGGCGCGCATTGATCATGCCAAACCTTCCCATCCCTGCAGACCTGATATAGATTTCATTTACCCCTTTTTTCAATGAAACTGGGATGTTCATCCAGCCGTATCTGTACATGTCTCCGGCGTGGGGTGCGCCATTCACATAGACCATTGAATGACCGGTTGCAACAAGTACAGCAGTTTGGTTTTTGGGGGATGTATAGGTGAGGTAAAGGTATCCGCTTCCCAAGGCGGGACTCCTGAAATTGCCCATGCTGTCGGCCTTGACCGGGGTCCAGGTTGATTTCTTGCTGCCATCAGCAAATGAAAATGATTCTCCAGAAACTGGCCTCACTGCAGCACTGTAGAGTTGGTAGGCCAGGCCATCACTGTACAAGGCTTCTCTGCCGTACTGGTGTACATTTCCTATGGCCAATCCTTCGGGGAAAAAATATCTTGTTTGTCCGTTCAGCACAACGGTGAAAAGACAAAACAATACCATGAAACTGTTCGATATGAGCTTTTGCATAATATAAATATATTGGTTTTTCCTTTCTTATCTATCTTCGGGGTGCTATGAAATCTGTTCAAAAGGAAGAGGGAATTCAAATCAACAAGTATATCAGCAATTCAGGTTTCTGTTCCCGGAGGGAAGCGGAAAAATTGATTGAACAGGCCCGCGTTACCATCAACGATGAAATGGTGCTCCTGACTGCCCGCGTTTTCCCCGGAGATGTAGTTGCCATTGATGGAGAGAAAATCAAGAACAAGCAAAAGCCCATTTATATTGCCCTCAACAAACCGGTTGGTGTAACGTCCACCACGGATGAAACAGACAAGTCCAACATCATCCGTTTCATGAACCACCCCAAACGCATTTTCCCTGTTGGCAGGCTTGACAAGGATTCAGAAGGATTGATTTTGTTGACAAATGATGGCGACATCGTCAACAAAATCCTGCGCGCAGGCAACAACAACGAAAAAGAGTATGTGGTTTCAGTTGACAAGGAACTCACACCAGAAATGATCCGGCAGATGGGCAATGGTGTCAAAATTTTGGGAGAACGCACCAAGCCTTGTTATATCAGGCAAGAAGGTCAAAGAAAATTTCGCATCATCCTGAAACAAGGACTGAACCGACAAATCAGAAGAATGTGCGCCGAGTTTGGTTACAAGGTCAAGGACCTCAAACGCATCCGCATCATGCATATCCAGCTGGGCAACCTTGCTACTGGCAAATGGCGTTACCTCACGCCTGCAGAGATTGAGCAGTTGGATCGATTGCTGGAAAAGGCCTACAACTGAGTGCTGTTTCAGCGCAAAAAATCACCGTAAAATCGTCACATACCCTGCAATTTTCTTTCTTCCATTCTTTGGATCAATTACGTAGTAATAGGTTCCTGCAGGTACTGCCTGACCTCTGTATGTGGCGTTCCAGGGTTTTGTATATCCCGTATCCCTGAACAGCAGCTGACCTGTTGTTGAATAAATTTCCACCACACACCCTTCATATTGATCGAGGTATTTTACTTCCCAGGTATCGTTGATGCCATCGCCATTGGGTGTGAAGGTATTGGGTGGTTTAGGCATGGCCAGTGATACGATGAAGAGTGTATCACGGCTGGTGCAGGCGCCCCTTCCTTTTACGGCGAGGTAG
>JBIIQT010000096.1:0-4117 GCA_044341875.1 Chitinophagaceae bacterium
TCTTTCATCAGGCGATCACGGAGGTGACGGCTGGTAACAAACTTACCATCACGGCCGAAGAAAGGTGAGTTGTTGATGCTGAACAACATGCTCATGGTAGGCTCATCCACATGGATGAAAGGCAAGGCCTCTGGTGTTTCAAAATCTGCAATGGTATCGCCAATATTGAATCCTTCAATTCCCACAACGGCACAAAGGTCTCCCGCCAACACTTCAGTCACCTTCCTCTTGCCCATGCCTTCAAACACGTACAATTCTTTTACACGCTGCTTTTTGACCACACCATCAGCCTGCATCAAACTAATGGGCTGGTTTTCCTTGATCGTACCCCTGGCCACTTTTCCAATGGCAATACGGCCAAGGAATGATGAATAATCGAGGGATGTGATCTGCATTTGCAGGTTGCCCTCAGCAATTTTAGGCTCAGGAACATATTTCAGGATGCCCTCCATCAAAGGAACGATGTCCTCTGTTGGCGTAAGGCTGTCATTGAACCAGCCATTTTTGCCCGAACCATAGAAAGTTGGGAAATTAAGCTGTGCCTCAGTGGCATCCAGGTTAAAGAAAAGTTCAAAAATAGAATCATGCACCTCGTCTGGACGGCAGTTTGGCTTGTCCACCTTGTTGATCACAACAATGGGAAGCAGGTTCAGCTGGAGGGCTTTCTGTAAAACGAAACGGGTCTGTGGCATGGGGCCCTCGAAGGCATCCACCAAGAGAATAACACTGTCTGCCATTTTCAATACACGCTCCACTTCACCACCAAAGTCGGCGTGGCCTGGAGTGTCTATCACATTGATTTTCACGTCTTTATAAGTAACCGAAGCGTTCTTGCTGAAGATAGTGATGCCGCGTTCCTTTTCAAGATCGTTGCTGTCCATGATCAAATCCCCAGTATCCTGGTTGTCGCGAAATACCTTGGTAGTTTGCAAAATTCTATCCACCAGGGTTGTCTTACCATGGTCAACGTGGGCAATAATAGCGATGTTTCTAATGTTCATAATCTTGTTTAGAGGCCGCAAAGTTAAACCTTTTCAGGCGGGTAGGCAAGTTAAATATATGTTGTTGCCCATAATGAGCATCAGGCGATTAAGGTGTATTTTACCCGGCCATGACAAACAATTTGATTTTTAGCCATGTTTTAAAGATGGAATTATTGCTTAATTTAAGTGAATAATCCCCCCTTCAACTTCTCTCAACCTCTCTAAACCTCCCTCATCCCATGGTTCACTCAAAAATCGCCGGTATCGGCAAATACCTCCCCGAAAGGATTGTTACCAACAATGACCTGCTTCAATACATGGATACCAGCGATGAATGGATCCGGGAGCGAACGGGGATTGAAGAGAGAAGGTATGCCCACCGCACTGAGGAAACCACTACAACCATGGCTGTGGAGGCCGCCAAGGTAGCCATTGAACGGGCGGGTATTACTGCCCAGGACATCGATTTCATCATCTTTGCAACCCTGAGTCCGGATTATTATTTCCCGGGCTGTGGCGTGCTGGTGCAACGCGCCTTGAAAATGAAAGAAATCGGAGCCCTGGACATCCGCAACCAATGCAGTGGCTTTGTTTATGCACTGAGTGTAGCTGATCAATTCATTCGATCGGGCATGTACAAGAACATCCTCGTGATTGGAAGTGAAAAGCATTCATTTGGCTTGGATTTCACCACAAGAGGAAGAAATGTCAGCGTAATATTTGGCGATGGTGCAGGTGCTGCTGTGCTCCAACCCACAGAAAAGGAAGGACAGGGCATCCTCAGCACCCATTTGCACAGCGATGGTGAAAGTGCCGAAATCCTGGCCATGTACAACCCAGGTACACATGCCAACCATTGGAAGGAAGAGAAATTTGCCAGCTTTGATGAAGCAGAAATCGGACAAATGTTTTTCAGCCATGCCATGATTGATGATGGGCAAATCTATCCAACGATGGATGGACCTGCTGTTTTCAAAAAAGCAGTGGTGAAATTTCCTGAAGTGATCATGGAAGCCCTGGCCAAAAACAACATGACCCCTGCAGACCTGAATTTGCTGATTCCCCATCAGGCCAATTTGCGCATCGCTCAATTCGTGCAGCATACCCTCAAACTTCGCGATGGCCAGGTCTACAACAATATCCAGCACTATGGCAATACCACGGCTGCATCCGTACCGATTGCCCTTTGCGAAGCCTGGGAAAAAGGCCTGATCAAAGATGGTGATACCGTTTGCCTGGCTGCATTCGGAAGCGGATTCACCTGGGCCAGTGCATTGTTGAGATGGTAAACCGCTTTTTCACACCGCCTCAACCAAGAAAACATGTGCGTCCCAGAAAGCCCTGCACTCCTCCTGCTTTTTCCTGCTGAAGCGATGCTGGGGAAGCGGCATGGCTGGTGGGCCGGGAAATGCCGTGATGAAAACATGGCCCTGCTGGGTAGGCCTAAGCACCAGGGTAAACTCCCAGGTGGGCGGAATCTTGTCCACTTGAAGATGAAGCAAATCCAAGCCCCGGTTCTTTTGTAGAAAAATACCAGCCCTTTCCGAGGCAGACAACCCATTCACAGGCATCACAGCCCTTGTGCCAATCCCATGGGGGAAATCTGTTTGCGGCACCTGCCCATTCAACTGGATGTTGCGATCACCGAGATCCAATAGATCAAAGGGGTAATGGAATACCCGGTTCAACAGGCCTGGAATGTCCGAAGCAAAGTTTGGAAAAAACCTTGATCCAGGAAGTTTCAGTGCGGCTTGGATGGTCTTTTCAACATGGCCAGCCCTCAACAAACTCGATTGCAATTGTTCATCGACCCCTTCAAAATGACGGAGCATGTGAAAGGCATTGTCGATCCGGTATTTGATTTTTGTTGGTTCCAAATCAGCCAGTGATTGAGTTGCAAAGAAATAGTTTTCGCCCTTCTGCCAACAACATGGAATACCCCGTCGAATTCAATGGCAACTGATTATTTTTTCCTGACCAGGTAAACCATGGTCATCATCATCAACAGGAACATCATGCCGGTAAATTGATGGGCAACACCCAGCCAGAGCAAGGCCGTTTTGCTGTTGGCAAACAAAATCGTGAGGATGCCCAGGACCACCTGCAATACAACCATCAGCAATGGCAAAGACCGCAGCTTTGCAAACATGCTTCCCCCTACAATTTTCTTTGCCCTCAGGTGCCAAACAATGATCAGTGCTGTGATGATATAGGCCAGCGTACGGTGGATGAAATGCACAGCCAGTGGGTCGTGTGTGAAATCAGCCAAGCCATCATTGGCCATTGAAGAAGGAATCCACTCCCCGTTGATTGTGGGCCAGGTGGTGGCAAAATTGGCGGCCTTCAAACCAGCCATGAAAGCCCCAAATACCAACTGAACCACAACCAGCAGCAACAAACCAACCGTAAATTTCTTCAGCGAAGGCGAAACAACATGTTGCGTAGAAGGTACCATCAACAACATCGCAAACCAATAGGTATACACCAGCAATCCCAGTGCAGAAATAAAATGAATGGCCAGGCGAATATGGTTTACATAAAGGTTTTCATCATTGAGACCGCTGGCCACCATGATCCATCCAATTAGCCCCTGGGCGGCACCCAGCAAAAACAGGATGATCAAGGGGTTGATCATCTCTTTCCTGAACATTTTTTTGGCAATGAAATAGATGAAAGGGATGAGAAAAACCAAGGCAATCAACCTCGCCCATTCGCGGTGAAACCATTCCCAGAAATAAATGAATTTAAAATCAGAAAGGGTAAACTCAAAATTGAGGTGCTTGAATTGCCCGATTTGTTTGTATTGTTCAAATGCCTTCAGCCATGCTGCCTCATTCAACGGGGGGATGGCACCTAGGATTGGTTTCCACTCTGTGATGGAAAGCCCCGAGCCCGTCAAGCGTGTAATCCCACCCAACAACACCTGGATGATGATCATTCCTACTCCAATCAGCAACCATATTGCTACAGCGTTTGATTTTTTGGCAACAGTATTTTCAATCATGGTGCAAAGGTATTGCAGTTGTACATCGCGAAGGTTTTTTGATGAATTTTTCTTGCTACTTTGCAGCAGATGCTCAAACCATTTTACCAGGAACTTCATCCGGAAGCAGGATGCGATGAAGCAGGCAGGG
>JBIIQT010000109.1:0-4082 GCA_044341875.1 Chitinophagaceae bacterium
CACGCATCGCCGTAAAGGCCTCGTGACCAGGTGTATCCAAGAAGGTGATGGATTTTCCGGTAGGAAGATCAACATGGTAAGCACCAATGTGCTGGGTGATACCACCCGCCTCACCGGCTACTACATTCGCGTTGCGGATATAGTCAAGCAAGGATGTCTTACCATGGTCAACGTGACCCATGATGGTAACGATTGGTGCGCGGGGAAGCAGTTGTTCAGGAGCATCAACTTCTTCTTCCTCTTCCATCTCCATTTGCTTTTCCATGTCGATGAATTCCACCTCGTATCCGAACTCACCGGCAACCAGTTCGATTACCTCTGCATCAAGACGCTGGTTGATGGAAACCATGATACCCAGGCTCATACACTTGCCAATGATCTCAGCAAAGTTGACATCCAGCAAGCTGGCCAATTCACTCACACTGATAAACTCAGTTACTTGGATTTTTTCATCCCCTTCCCCTTCTGCGCCGGCTTCCATTTCCTCGCGCTTGAGGCGACGAAGTTTGGACTTGGTTATCTTGGCTTTTGAGCCACCACCGCCACCAGAGAGTTTGGCCTGTGTTTCCTTGATCTTGTTTTGGATTTCCTTCTCATCAATCTCCTTGACTTCACCTCTTCTCACAACGCGAGGCCCACCTACACGTGGCGTTGACTGACGCTGTGGTGCAGGAGCTCCCCCTTTTTGAATAGATGGTTTCGTTCTTTCCGGCTCCTTTTTCTCTATGGGAATCCGAATACGCTTCCTTTTTACGTCAGCATTGCGGCTCCTGTCATCCATCTCAGGCTTGAGTTCAATCCTGCCGACAATCTTGGGACCCTCGAGCTCAGGTGCTTCTATTTTAACCCTGTCTGGCTCTGCGGGTTTTGTTGGCTCAACAGGTAGTATTTCTTCTGGAACAACTGCTTCAACTTCCGGAGCCTTCTCCTCAGTTTTTGCAACTGCTTTCTTTTTTGATTCACCGCGTTTTGGTCGCGTTGAGGCATTGATGGAATCAAGGTCAATCTTATCCAAGATCTTGGGACCATGCAATTCAGGTGCCTCGATTTTTGTGATCTCCACTTCAGTTTCAGCAGGAGTTGACACTTCTTCTGAAGGAGCTGGCGCAACCACCGCTGGCTCTTCTGCTGCTACCACTTCTGGTACGTCTACAGGAACTGGCTCTGGAGCAGGAGCGGGTTGCTCTACTACTTCAGGCTCTGCCTTTTTCTTGGTATCCTTTTTGAAAACAATCTCTTCCTCGTCCTTCTTCTTCTTTGCCTCTCCTGATGACCCCTTAGGGATTTCAATGGCATCGCTTTTTGCCTTTGCAGCCTTATCAGAAGAGAACTCCTGTTGCAGGGAATGATACATGTCTTCCGTCAATTTGGAAGTGGGCTTAAGATCATCCTTGCTGAATCCCTTACTGACAAGAAAGTCCACCAACGTATCCTTACCGATGTTGAACTCCTTGGCCGCGGCCATTAACCTGGGTGTGTTTGATTCTGACATTTATCCTCCTGGGCTTTTTTTGCTTGTTTCTTGTTTGCTTGCTATGCTGTTTAGTCTTTCTCGAATTCTGCCCTCAAAACATTGCGAAGTTCTTCAATGGTTTCTTTTTCAAGATCTGTTCTGCGTTCTAATTCTGTTGCAGTAAGATCCAACACACTGCGCGCGGTATCACAACCGATACGCTTGAGTTCTTCAATGATCCATCCTTCGATTTCATCGCTAAATTCATCGAGATCGATATCGTATTCAGCCATTTCACCTTCATTGTCGCGGTACACGTCAATATCAAAATCAGTGAGGTCTTCAGCCAGTTTGATGTTGACACCACGCTTGCCAATGGCCAATGAAACCTGGTCTGGTGATACAAATACTTCAGCACGCTTACCTTCATTATCAATGTTCATCCTTGTAATCTTCGCTGGAGTCAATGAACGCTGGATGAGCAATTGAATATTGTTGGTAAAATTGATGACATCGATGTTTTCATTTTTCAGTTCACGCACAATGCCATGGATACGGCTTCCCTTCATACCCACACAAGCACCCACCGGATCGATACGGTCATCATAGCTTTCAACAGCCACTTTGGCACGCTCGCCTGGCTCACGAACAATTTTACGGATAACGATGAGGCCATCAAAAATTTCCGGCACCTCAATCTCAAGCAGTTTTGCAAGGAAAGATGGATGGGTCCTGGAAAGGATGATCACCGGTGCATTGTTTTTCAATTCCACTTTTTTGATCACCGAACGAATGCTTTCCCCTTTTTTGAAGTAATCGGAAGGGATCTGCTCAGACTTGGGCAGGATGAGTTCATTTCCATCCTCATCAATGAGCAAAACTTCTTTTTTCCATACCTGGTAAACTTCAGCATTGATGATGTCACCAACACGGTCACCGTATTTTTTTACAAGTGCATTCTTCTTGAGGTCTCCAATGCGGCTTGCCAATGTTTGCTTGGCAGCGAGGATGGCACGGCGACCAAAATCCATGATATCCACTTCTTCGTAGAGTTCTTCACCAACCTCAAAATCCGGTTCAATCTTCACCGCTTCACTATACTCAATCTCCATCAGCGGGTTTTCAACTGCACCATCTTCTACAATCATGCGGTGGCGCACGATTTCAAGGTCACCTTTTTCAGTATTAACGATTACGTCGAAACTTTCATCAGATCCGTATTTCTTGCGAAGCAGTGTCTTGAATACATCTTCAAGCACTTTCATGAGCGTGGGACGATCGATGTTCTCTGCATCTTTGAAGTCCTGGAAAGATTCGATCAGATTGATACTTGCCATAAAATATCCATTTAGAGTTCTTGTCTTTTATTTTTTAGAATACAATTTTAACTGTTGTCGTTTTGATGTCATCAAATATCAGAACATGCTTGATGACTTCCATCTTCTTTCCTTTTCCTTTCTCCTCGTCCACTTCTATCCCTTTTTCATCTGCTGCTAGCAGTTTTCCTTCGAATGCTCGGCCATCTTTCATTTCCACTTCAACAACCCTGCCAATGTTCTTGATGTATTGTCTTTGCAACAAAAGCGGTTCGTCAATGCCAGGAGAAGATACCTCAAGACCAAACTCCCCATCCTTGCAAATCTCCTTCTCAACAATTTCCTTGTAGAGTGCCCTGTTGAGCTTGACGCATTTTTCAATGGTCACACCCTCATCGCCATCTACATAAACACTGATGTTGTTGATGGGGCGAACGTTGACCCTCACCAAAAAGTATTGGGGCTCCGATTCGAGCAATTTTTCGGCCAATGCCTTTACCTGAACTGTTTTTTCTTCTGTTGCCATCTTCTGTGAAATAAAGAAGGGAACGGCACCGTTCCCTTCATCTGTTTCATGTTTCCGAGGCAAAGATAGGGGTTTAGGGGGAAATGACCAAATTGTTGAAGGGATTGAAGTGGCCTGCGGCCTGTTGAAGGGGTTGAAGTAGCAAAATCATTGGTTGCCATGACGAAGATCATCTTCCTGCCCAACCGATAAACTAACTTTAATGATTGCAAAAACTCCCTACACCTCTCTCAACCCCTCTAAACCATATGCCTTCCCCAGAAAACCTCAACGACTTCTACCAGGAAAACCGGAAACTGCTGACGGAATACCTTGAAACGAGGCTGCAGTTGCTGAAACTGACTTCGGTCAGGAGTCTTTCCAGGACCCTGAGCATGCTGATCTTGATTGCATTGATCAGTTTCATGGTGCTTTTCTTCCTGCTCTTCCTGGTTATTTCTTTCTCTTGGTTCATGGCCAATACTCTGGGAAGTGCCACATTGGGATTCCTTTGCGGGGGGGGCGTTTTTCTGCTGATCATCTTGCTTTCTGTACTATTCAGAAAACCTTTATTTCTTAACCCCCTCATCCGCCTGTTCATTCATACATCAACACAGGAGGAAGAAGATGAAGACTACTAACATGAGCAAACCCATTCGCAGTATTCAGGCACTGAACAGGTCTATCAGGGAGTTGCGCGACAAGCAAAAGGCGCTGGAAGTCAAAATGGACGAAAACCTGATGAACCTGAAAGGAAATTATTTCAACATGACCCTTAACTCCGTTTTTGGCGAAAAAAAAGCACGTA
>JBIIQT010000098.1:0-4053 GCA_044341875.1 Chitinophagaceae bacterium
ATTGCCAACTACACATGGGGTGGAGACCATTTTTATACCTGGGCAATCCCTCAGGCTGAAATTCAAATCAACCCCAATCTTGTTCAAAATCCGGGCTGGCCGAATTAATCAATTTATTTTTTCAGGCACATGAAATTTTCATGTGCCTTTTTTTATTTTATGAGGATATTTAAAGTATGATGAGAAATATATTCAATTCCTTAGGGTTCGTTTTTTTTGTCCTGGTTTTTTTTACAGCGTGTAAAAAGAAGGAACAGCAAAACCCTGTTGTGCCAGTAGTACCTACGCCGTCAACCCCTGCGGATACGCGGTTTCCGGTGAATCTCCTGGTAGACTCATTGACATTGGCTTATGTAAAGGAGCAAATGCCCATTAATACAGATATGGCATCTGCAGTAGCAAGCATTATCAATTCCCCCTCCCTTGCGGCATTGAGCAAAACGCCTTCACTGTTCAAGGAAGGTAATGCAGATAACTTTACGAATATTTCCAACCAGGCAACGGACTGTAAAATGCTGGCCCTGCGCTGGCTGATGTTGTATGAGAAAAGCCCAGCTGAAGCAAAGCCCTATTTTGATAAGGTTGTGAGCACACTGCTTGCCTGGGTAAATTTTGGCAACATTGCCACAACACATCTTCCCAACGAAACGTCTTATCTTGGATTTTATGAAGCCTATTCCGTGGTTAGAAGCAGAATGACAACTGCCGACAGGAGTAAGATGGACACATGGATCAATGCAAGGGCCCTGGTATTCAGAAATTTTCCTGCAAGGGTCAACAACTGGGAGACCATCCGGATGAATTTTCTTTATTATTTTGGGTATTTGCTGAATTCCCAAAGTCTCCTTGATTATGCAGCTGGCGCATATACTACCTTGCTTAATGTAAACCTAATGGCCGGAGGAAAATCCGAAGACCTGATCAGCAGGGATGCATTTGCTTATCATGCCTACAACTTGGCATTTTATGCCAGGATATTTAAGGCCAAAGCATATTTCGAAGGGTTGGCTGCCATGAATGCATTCAAGAACAGGAAAAACAACATCAATGTGTCTGTACAAGACATGATGAATTTCTGGAAGCCATTTCTCATTGATCCTGTCAACAATGTGCATATTGAATTTGTGAATACCAATTATGCTCCTGATAAGACAAGGACTGATTATAACAAACCCTTTGTGCCTTCTTCCGCTGTCTATGCATTGGAGGAATTGCTGCTGGCTTTTCCAGAGACAACCACCTACCTGAAAGGAATCAGTTCTTCAGCAAGCAGGTACAACAGGAAGGTTAGCGGATTTCTTTACTGGCCCCGATAAACAATGAACATGAATGCTCCCCGAATCTTAAAAGGCTTATTGACACTGGTTTTGATCAATGTCAATCTGCTGTATGCCCAGAAGGATATGTTGAAATCTTCTGCCAGCAAACAGCAACTATCATCTTATTTGTTGCAACCATCCCAATGGATCAAGTATCCCGGATATTCGGATCGTTCCGGATGGGACCAATTTGCCGGATCGAACAAGCCAACCATCATCAAAGAAGGAGAAAGGTATTTACAGTATGAGTGGAAAGTGGTCAAGGCAACAGATTACCTGGCCTTTGAGCGAACTGGATCGCGTACAGCCATGGAGAATCCTTTTGGCTCTAACAATACGGCATTGGCCAATCTTGTTCTTGCAGAACTTGTAGAAGGCAAGGGCAGGTTCCTGGATCAAATCATCAATGGTGTCTGGCAGTTGTGCGACATGAATACCTGGGTTTTGTCGGCCCACCTGCCTGTCCAAAAATCCAGGCGTTCTTTGCAAGAATTGGATGAACAGCTCATCGATCTAACCTCCGGAGACATGGGTTCATTTCTTGCATGGGTTCATCATTTTCTTTCAAAAGAATTTGACAAGGTCAATCCTGTGATTGCTGCAAGGATAAGGAAGGAAATCAACCAGCGGATTTTGGTGCCCTACATGGAGAGAAATGATCTTTGGTGGCAGGCCTTGCAAGACAAGCCTGGGCAAATGGTCAACAACTGGAATCCCTGGTGCAATTTCAATGTGCTCGCTTGTTTTTTGTTGTTGGAAAAGGATAAAGCTAAGTTGACGGAAGCCGTATACAAGACCATGTTATCAACGGATCAGTTCATCAATTATACCAAGGATGACGGTGCCTGCGAGGAAGGACCTTCTTATTGGGGACACGCTGCAGGAAAGATGTATGATTATCTGCAATTGTTGAAGTATGCAACTGGAGATAAGGTTGACATTTTTGCCCAGCAAAAAATAAGGAACATGGGAGAGTATATTGCCCGTTCATATATTGGCAACGGATGGGTGGTCAATTTTGCCGATGCATCTGCAAAAGGCGGTGGCAATGCAGGACTGGTCTATCGCTATGGAAAAGCGGTTCAAAGTGCAGAGATGATGGATTTCGCCGGATACCTCCACAAGCGTGATGCTGAGTCCATTCTTGAGGGAAGAGACCTGTTTCGTGCATTCGAAAGTTTTTGGTCAGTCAATGAGGTGAACACCCGTCAGGCCAAAACCTCAACATCGCCCTATACCTGGTATCCCCAAACTGAATTCTGTTACATGCGTACCGGGGATGTTTTCTTTGCAGCAAAAGGCGGATATAACAATGAAAGCCACAACCACAATGATGTTGGTTCTTTCATGTACTACTTCAAGGGTAAACCATTTTTGATTGATGCCGGAGTAGGCACCTATACAAAATTTACATTCAGCAGCCAGCGATACACGATCTGGACCATGCAAAGTGATTACCATAACCTGCCCAAGGTCAATGGCTATTCCCAACCCAATGGGGCGTTATTCAAATCACGCAATGCCAGTTTTGATCCAGACAGCATGTCATTCAATTTGGATATTGCCAATGCTTACCCCGCAGAAGCCAATATCCGCAACTGGTGGTTGCGATACGCACTCGCAAGTGATGGCAGCCTGGCTTTGACGGAGCAGTTTGATATCAACAACCCCGCCACAGCCAATGAAATCAACTTTCTTTCTGCCATCGCTGCAGATAGCATTGCACCTGGAGTGTTGCTCTTAAAAAATGGCGATGCTGCAGTGAAAATGCTTTTTGATTCCAAGGATTTTACTTTTATTCAACAGCCAGTTGATGTCAACGACATGAGGCTGACAAGGGTATGGGGAAAGTCTTTGTACCGCATCAGTTTAAGGGCAAAATCCTTGCAGAGCAAAGGCTCCTATACTTTCAAGTTTATTCCACAATAATATTTTCATTTTAAAAGTAAATTATGCAGTTAAAATCGATACTTGCCATCACCTTCATCCTCACGTCAATTGCAGGATTCTCCCAGTCGGATAAAATCTCAATGGATGCATTGATCAAACGGAATCTTGCATTGGCCAGAGACCAATATACATTGCTGGAATCCAATCTTCCTGCCGATCGCATGCCCAAGTCCTATAACATGATAACTGAAAAATTAGAAACCAGTGACACGAAATGGTGGTGCAGTGGATTTTATCCCGGCACACTCTGGTATATCCATGAGTATACCAAGGATGCCGGCATCAAAAAAGCTGCAGAGGCCAGACTGGCCATTCTTGAAAAAGAAAAACATTTCAAAGGCAACCATGACCTGGGCTTCATGATGTATTGTTCTTTTGGTAACGCCTACAGGATCACCGGAAATCCATCGTACAAAACAACGATTGATACTGCTGCCATGTCTCTTGCTACCCGCTACAGGCCCTCCATTCAATCGATTCAGTCATGGGATTCCAGCAAGAATTTTCGCTGCGCTGTGATTGTAGACAACATGATGAACCTTGAGCTCCTGACCTGGGTAAGCAACAATGGCGGTGATCCCAAATTCAGGGAGATTGCCACATCCCATGCCAATACTACCATTCAGCGCCATTTCCGTCCGGACAATGCAGCATACCATGTGCTTGATTACAGTCTTGCTGAAAACAAGCTGCTCAGGAAAACCACCTGGCAGGGTGCGCATGATACTTCCGCCTGGGCACGCGGACAGGCCTGGGCCTTGTATGGTTATACGATGATGTACCG
>JBIIQT010000097.1:0-4053 GCA_044341875.1 Chitinophagaceae bacterium
CCCTGCGGGGAGCCTTTGACTCAAGCAGACCATTGTCCTGCTCAACAGCAGGAAGATCTTCCGTGAATTCATCCTGGACCCTCTCCTGGAAATTTTCACTGCTCTTCAATTCACCGAAACTCTGCCAGTATTTTTTTTGCTTCATAACAGTTCTTAGGTTGTGCTTAGTATGAGATGTTGCTGAGTGCTAATATTAGTAGTGACATTTTTGACATTCTGTTCCGCCAATCTTCTCAACAGTCACGCTGTCGATCTTCTTGTTCTTCATATCCTCATGGAACTTCTCATAAATGCTGTAAAACTTGTTTTCTGTAAACTGCACCTTAGATTCCCTGTGACAGTTTATACACCAGCCCATGCTTAAGTCAGAAAACTGGTACACTTCATCCATTTTTTGGATTTCACCATGGCAGGTCTGGCAGTTTTGCTTTCCTGCAGTAACATGTTGGGCATGGTTGAAATAAACATGGTCAGGAAGGTTATGGATGCGAATCCACTCAATGGGTTTTCCTTCTCCGGTATAGGCCTTCTTGTTTGGATCCCAGCCTGCATACTGATACAGCTTCTGGATTTCTGCGGTACCATCAACCTTGCTTCCATCTTCCCTTAACAATTGTGGCCCCTTTACATATTCATTGATTCCCATGTGGCAGTTCATACAAACATTCACAGAAGGAATGTTGGAGTGTTTACCCTGTTGCGCACCACCATGGCAATACAAACAGTTGATCTGGTTGATGCCTGCGTGAACGGTGTGAGAATAAAAGATAGGTTGTTCTGGTTGATAATTCTTTGATCTGCCTAATCCCTGTGCTCCCTGGAAAGTCATGTAACCGCCTCCAAGGAAAAGAAGAATGGCAAAAATGGCGATATAGGCCTTGTTGCGGTAAAAAGGAATGGGCTCTGCGGTCCGAGCACCTTCTGCCTCATCAGACATTTTGCGGAGGTTGCTGTTTACCTGAAGCAGGATCAGCGCAATCACCGCAAGAACAAGAGTCAAAATACCATACAACAGGTTGGAGTCAGCATCTTCAGCAGCGGGAGTTGATGCACCATCAGTTGGAGCGGCAGTTGCAGCAGCAGCCTTAGCTCCACCTGTATTGATGTATCCAAGAATAGCATCGATATCAGCATCCTTCAATTCAGGGAAGGCAGACATCTGGATCTTGTTGTATTCATTGTATACTGCAACAGCGCGTGGATATCCTTTCTTGATGACAGCGGCACTGTTCCTAACCCAGTCGTACAACATGGCCTTGTCATCCCAGCGGTCTTCGACACCTTTCAGTGCCGGACCAACGAGCTGCTTGTCAATGGCATGACAGGAAGCACATTTTTGGTTGAACAGGGCCTTGCCATCCTGGGCATTCAGCACCAGAGAACCGGACAAAAAGACCAATAAAACGAATGCTGAAATGATTTTTTGAAATGCTGTTCTTTTCTGATTCATACCCTCAGTGAATTGTGTGAAATGGAACCGGATCCAAATGTTCGCGTGCAAATTTAGCACAGGATTTCAACAATATATCAACATCTTGATATTTTTTTTGATGCAGTACAGGCCTGCGTTTCAAGGGATTGTATTTGGGGCATCCCATCAATTGTCACAAAAACGTAAGCTTTGAAGGCATTCAAATAATTAAGATTGTGAAAACTGCACTGAATCTCTTTTTTTCTTCTCTTTGCAGGATGTTTAACAAATTGCAGCAAAAGTGGAACGTTTCATCGGGCCAGCTCTTTTTGATCCTTTGCACTTTTGCCGTTACGGGAACCACCACTGCTTATATTTCAAGGTCGGCCACCTCATGGGTAGGATTCGATGAAAGCACCTTTTGGGCCTGGAAGCTGGCCCTTAGGCTATCCATTCTGATCTTTGGTTATCAGATCATCATCCTCATTGTTTCGTTTTTCTTCGGCCAATTCCGGTTTTTCTGGAACTATGAGAAAAAAATCCTTCGCAGGCTGGGGCTCATCCCAAAAGAACCCATCAGGCTGGCGATTTTTGCCTCAGGAAAAGGAAGCAATGCCGAAAAAATCATACAATACCTTGAAAATCATCCTGTTGTATCGGTTGGTTTGGTTGTATGCAACCGCCCCGGTGCAGGTGTACTGGATATTGCAGCCAGGTACGGCATCAAAACCCTCCTGATTGGAAAGTCTCAGTTTGAAAACTCCAACGAATATATTCAAGTGCTTAAAAATGAAGGTGTTACACATATTGTTTTGGCTGGTTTTCTTTGGAAAATCCCAGAAAACCTTGTGAACGCGTACAATAATAAAATCGTGAACATCCATCCCGCCCTTTTGCCCGCCTATGGTGGAAAGGGCATGTATGGAGAAAAGGTTCATCAGGCTGTGATCAACGCCGGTGAAAAGAAAAGCGGGATTACCATTCACCTGGTGGATGAACATTATGACAATGGCAAGACCCTTTTTCAGGCTAGCGTGGAGGTGCTTTCAACGGACAACCCGGATACGTTGGCGGAAAAAATTCATGCACTTGAACATGCCCATTATCCGAAGGTTATTACTGAATGGCTGAAAGTCAAATAGTTACAGCTTCGTTAGGTTTGTATTAACATTTCTTTGGGCCATCGCTGCCCAAACTTAAAGACAGCGGTTTTATATTTACAAGATCTGAAACATCCTTCCACTATATTGAAATTAATCTTGCAGGTACTGCTGCTATTCATCGGCTCAACCGGCTTTTCCCAAGTTTGGTTGACAGGAAGGGTCTATGATTCCACGAGGATGGTTCCGGTTGGGGCAGTAAAGGTCAGCTCTAAGAAAGGGGAAATAGCATTCACAGACTCTATCGGACGCTACGGCATTACGGTAGATAAAAATGATTCCATATTTTTTACTTACCGGGGGAAATCTACCATGCTTTTCCCCGTCAGCACGATCCGTTACCCGGCCGGATTTGATATATCCCTGCAGGTCACTGTGCAAGACAAATACCAGACCCTCAAAGAGGTTGTGGTAATTGGCAAGTCTTATCGCGAAGACTCTCTAGAAAACCGGGAACGGTATAGGAAAATTTTTGAATTTGAGGGTGGTGGATTGCAAACGACCTCTGCCGGCAACCTTGACCCCAACAGCCTGATCAACGCCTTCAAGTTCAGGAGAAATAAGGTAATGCGGAGCTTTCAAAACCGGTTGATCCTGGAGGAACAACAGAAATTCATTGACAGCAGGTTCACAAAAGGGCTGGTAAGACAGATTACAGGACTGAATGACCGAGACCTTGAACGGTTCATGACCCTCTGGCGACCCAGTTATGAAATGGTCGCTTTCAACGACGAGTATCAGTTCCATAAATACATCCTGGAAGCATCAAAGTATTTCAAGACCGGGATCATGCCGAGGAACACCAACTAAAGAGGTTGAGCTTGCCTTTTTCACTAACTTCATCCCTCATTCAATTTGTATGAAAAAAATCCTGCTGATCACTTTATCTGCGGCCCTGTTTTCCGTTTCAATTGCACAAACGGCTAAATCAACAAATCAAAACATAAAACCCCAAAGCAGCCTTTCTGCCGAGCGTTTGAAAACGGCCGATCAGGTCATCCAAAGCTGGGCAGACAAAGGATGGATGAACGGAGGAGTGGGGCTCATCCTTCGCAACGGAAAGGTTGAATATTACAAGGCCTTCGGATATGAGAACATCGAAAAGAAAACACCCATGCGGACCGACCATATTTTCCGCATCGCCTCACAGACAAAGGCCATCACCAGCACAGCTGTGATGATGCTGTATGAAGAAGGCAAGTTTTTGCTGGATGAGCCTGTCTCCAAATTCATCCCTGAATTCAAAAACCCTAAAGTGCTGGATAAATTCAATGCAGCAGACACCAGCTTTACCACCCTTCCTGCCAAAAGAGAAATCAGCATCCGCGATTTATTGACCCATACTTCTGGCATTGGGTATGCACAAATCGGCTCATCCACAGCCAAAGCCATCTATGCAAAAAATGGTGTTGTTGGTGGCATCGGTGTAAAAGACATCAGCCTGGCAGAAAGCATCAAGAATTTAGGAGCGCTGCCGTTGTT
>JBIIQT010000099.1:0-4040 GCA_044341875.1 Chitinophagaceae bacterium
GTGGTGCCAGGAAAAGAAGTCAATATCCTGATCAGCATCGATGAAAAATCATACGAAGGCGGTCAGAACGGCGAGAGCCATCCCATGGCATGGTACCACGACTTTGATGGCGGAAGGGCTTACTACACTGAGTTTGGTCATACCAATGAATCCTTTGCAGACCCGCTTTTCCTCAAGCATATCTTGGGCGGCATCAAGTATGCCATCGGCAACAATGTAAAAAAAGATTATAGCAAGGCAAAGTCCATGCTGGTTCCGGATGAAGACCGCTTTACCAAGAATGTATTGGCCGGTGGTGTTTTTGATGAGCCAACGGAAATGGCCATCCTTCCTAATTTTGATATCCTCGTTACACAAAGAAAAGGAGAGGTGATGCTCTATAGCAACGCCACTAAGAAGGTAACGCAGGTGGCCAAATTTGACCTTTATTCCAAGTCTGGCGTGCAGGGTGTCAATGCAGAAGAGGGACTTATTGGCATCACTGCCGATCCTGATTTTGCGAAGAACAACTATGTCTACATGTTCTATGCCACCAATGATACCGCCGCCAACCGCTTGTCCCGTTTCGTTTTCAAGGATGGCAAACTCGATCTCAAGAGTGAGAAAAAGGTATTGGATGTTGCTTCCCAAAGAAAGATCTGTTGCCATACAGGCGGCTCACTCACTTTCGGGCCTGACGGAAGCCTGTTCATTTCTACCGGAGACAATACAACTCCTTTCAACCAGCCGAACTCAAAATACATCCTGGATGGTTTTGGTGCAATCGATAACAGGGAAGGATTTGAGCAATATGATGGCAGAAGGGGATCAAGCAATACCAATGATTTGAGAGGAAAAGTTTTGCGCATCAAGGTAAACCCAGATGCCTCTTATTCTATTCCTGAAGGAAATCTTTTTCCTCCAGGCACACCCAAGACGAGGCCTGAAATTTATGCCATGGGAACCAGGAATCCTTACAGGATTTCGGTTGACAGAAAAACAGGTTTTTTATATTGGGGTGATGTTGGTCCTGATGCAGGCAACGACAAACCAGAGGAAAAAGGACCTAGGGGTTATGACGAGTTGAACCAGGCGCGCAAGGCAGGTTATTTTGGATATCCCATGTTCATTGGCAACAACTATCCTTACCGCCAGTTCAACTATGAAACTGGTGAGGTGGGCGAATTCTTCGACCCCAAAAAACCCATGAACCTTTCCAAAAACAATACGGGTTTGCAGGAATTGCCTCCAGTAAGCCCTGCATTCATCTGGTATCCTTATGCAGCCTCTCCTGAATTTCCAGAGGTTGGAACAGGAGGAAGAAATGCCATGGCCGGTCCGGTCTATCATTCTGAATTCTATCCCAAGGCCACAAGGTATCCTGACTATTTCAACGGAAAACTCTTGTTCTACGAATGGATCAGGGGTTGGATGAAAATGGTGAGCATGGATGCTGCAGGCAATTATCAGCAAATGGAACCCTTCATGGAATCCACAAAGTTCAAAAGCCCTATTGATGTTGAGTTGGGCCCAGACGGCAGGCTCTATGTGCTTGAATACGGTTCAGGCTGGTTCAGCAAGAATGCCGATGCAGCCCTTTCAAGAATTGATTATAATGGAGGCAACAGGGCTCCTAAGGCAAAAATCAATGTGCCCAAACTTTCAGGCAGCATTCCATTTACCGTTAAGGCAGATGCTATTGGATCAGTAGATGCAGACAATGATGCCCTAAGTTATGTATGGCATTTTGGTTCCACTGTTCGTCCACCAGCAAACAACCCCAATGCCTCTTTTACTTTCACCAAAGCCGGCGAATATGCCATCTATGTTGAAGTGAAGGATCCCAAAGGTGGTGTCACCAGGAGTGAGGTGGTAAAGGTTTATGCGGGTAACGAAGCGCCACAAGTAAGTGTAAAGCTGGATGCGGGTAATAAGTTTTATTTTCCTGGTCAGCCAGTTCCTTATACAGTCAACGTGAAGGACAAGGAAGATGGCACGATAGAAAAAGGAAGCGTTGACAAGAAATCGATCTATGTAAAAGTTGATTATCTGAACGGTCCAGACAAGGCACAGGTGGTTGGGCACCAGGTGATGACCGCCATCATGGAAGGGAAGAACCTGGCAGCAACACTGGATTGTAAGGCCTGTCACAAAGAGGCGGAAAAATCTGTAGGACCAGCCTATAAAATGGTGGCTGAAAAATATGAAGGAGATACCAAGGCAAGGGCCTACCTCACCAATAAAATCATCAAAGGCGGAAGCGGTGTTTGGGGAGAAGTGGCCATGGCCGCCCATCCTGACCTGAAACCAGAAGAGGCTGGAATGATTGTTGATTGGGTATTGAGCCTGAACAAGAAAGAGGCGCCATCCCTGCCCTCCAAGGGAACCATTACACCGTCAGAAAACGAGATGGGTACAGGAAACCTGATGTTGATTACAGCCACTTATACAGACAGGGGTGGTGCAGGCATCAAGCCGCTGAGCGCAATGGGTTCTGTTTCACTCAAAAGCGCCTTGGTCAACATGCCAAGCAACAGCGGCAACCTTAGGGTTGAAATCAAGGACTGGAACAAACACCGTGCTGCATTCCTGAACATCAGCCAGGGCAACAATGGATGGTTAGAGTTTTCCAACATTGATTTGGAAAGCATTGGCACCATTGAGTTTGGGTATGGTATTCCTGCTCAGTTGATCAAGGGCTACCAGATCAGCCTGCACCAGGATAGTCCCAACGGACCAAAGATTGCATCGCTCAAATTGGAAAACCATTCAAGCACGATGTTCAGCACAAAAGAACTTCAGTTGCAAAACGTGGTGCCTGGCGACAGGAAGCTATACATGAAAGTTGAGCGCATGGACATAAAGGAAACCAACAGGCTGGCCATCATTTCGATGAAGCTCATTCCTAAAAAATAATGCATGCATCGCTATAAAAAAACCGGAGTTGAATCAGCTCCGGTTTTTTTTATTCTTGACCATGTTGATGGTGATGACAATTGAAATCATCAGCAGACCGCCGAATTCTCTTGATTGCTCTATCCAGGGCTTAGTTGCTTTCATGCCCTGGACAAGGCTTTCCGCCTCATGTTCATTGAACCAGGACATCACGCCATCTCTTGCCAGCAATAACTTCAGTCCAAAGAAAAAACAAAAAATCAGGGTGCCGATGTGGGCGAATGCATCATACTTACCTCTTGCATCAAGAAAACAAACAAGGGCAACATACCCATAAATAGGAATCCATAAATAAGGATCGGGATCATTGATCTGAAGCAATCCAAAAACAACAAAAAGTCCTGCGAAAATATAATTGAATGTTTTCATCCTTACAGGTTTTTCAGGAGGCTTGATTGTACGTATGCGATGCTCTTTCTGATGCTGTCCAGGGGTGCACCAGGGCAAACATCCTGCTCAACAAAGAAATGTTTCATGCCAGCTGTTTTGGCGTGTTTGAAAATCCTTTTATAATCAATGACCCCACTACCCACTTCAGTAAAGTTCTTATTGGGCGTATTGTCCATGTCTTTCACATGCCAGAGGGCAACCCTTCCCTTGTACTGTTTGAACAATGCAATGGGATCCTTTCCTGCTTTTGATACCCAGAACAGGTCCAGTTCGAATTTTACCAGGCCCGGGTCAGTTTCATTGGCCAGGATGTCAAAAGGAATCTGCCCTTCCAATTCCTGGAATTCAAAATCATGGTTGTGGTAGCAGAGCTGGATGCCTGCTTTTTTACATATCGCGCCGGCATTATTCAGGTCTACGGCAATTTTTTTATAGTCAGCAATGGAGGTTCTTTCCTCTGGCATCAGGAAGGCAATCGCCATATAGGTTTGTCCAATGGCTTTGGCATCGGCCACAGCTTTGTCCCATCCAAATAAAACGGTTCCAGGGTTTTGCTTGTTGCCGAAATTGCCATAGAGATAATGACCAGATGGTGCAACGAGACCATTTTCATCCAAAACTTTTTTGTATTCTGAAGCTTCCATCCCAAAGAACTTGCCGTTGTATCCGAAGCTCTCGACTTCACCAAATCCCATGGCAGCAATTTTCTTGAGTGT
>JBIIQT010000100.1:0-4018 GCA_044341875.1 Chitinophagaceae bacterium
TGGTACCTGAAGGAACCATCAAAACTTTACCGTCACCAAAATCAATTTTATAGGTAATCACCTTGCTTGCTGTTGTTGTAATGGCTACTGCACCAGAACCATTTCCGCCTGGATTTGCAACATCAACACCTGCAACAGTTGCAGTCAATGTAAGATCACCAGGGCTGGAAAGATCCCCAAAAGCATATTCGGTTTTTTGACAAGATGCGAGTGCAATGGCACCAGCAAAAGCCAACAGAAAGTTTTTAAAGAATTTAGTGTTCATGTGATTCTTTTTTGGAGATTAGTTTACTGTAATATCATCAAAGTAATAAGTAAAGTTGGCAGAACCATCACCTGGAGTTCCAAGATCAAAAATCAATACCACACGCTGGTAAGTATTGGCTGTATTGATGGCGCTGTAGTCAAAGCTGAGCTCTTCCCACTGTCCTGATTTGGTGGTGGTAACCTCTTTTTCAAAATTGATTCCGCCATTGGCAAGGTTCTCTACTTTGAAAAGAAGCTTTGCTCCCACCCTTGGAGAAAACACTTTCACCTTCACGGTTTTTCCAGCAGAAAAATCAATGGGTGAAGCAAGTTCAATAAAACTGCCACCCCAAGGTTGTCCGCCCGGTCCTTTTACCATCTTGCCTACTTTGTTGCTGGTATTGATACCCGTTTTGCTTGGATTGGCCACTACTGAAGCATTGCCTCCATCAAAATTAAAAAATCCGTAGGTCAGGGTAGAAGACTCAAAATTCATTGGGATGCCCAACTCATCTGCTTTCAGGCTTTGCGTTATATCATCAAAATAGTAGGTATAATTGGCTGATCCATCACCTGCAGTGCCAAGGTCAAAAATGAGCACCACTTTTTGGTAACTATTGGCTGTGTTGATGGCACTGAAATCGAAGGTGAGCTCTTCCCATGCATTGGCAACGGAAGTAGCTACCTCTTTTTCAAATGAAATACCACCATTGTTTTGGTTCTCTACTTTAAGAAGAAGTTTTGCTCCAACCCTTGGAGAATGAACCTTCACCTTCATGAATTTCTTGGTGGAGAAATCAATAGGATTAGCAAGGCTGATGAAGCTGCCTGCCCAAACTTCTGGAGCACCCTTCACCATTTTACCTACTTTGGAACTGGTGTTGATGCCAGTTGCGTTCGGGTTGTTTACAACGGAAGCACCTGCACCACCAAAGTTTACAAAATCATAATTCAAAGCTGTAGACTCAAAGCTCATGGGCAAAGCCAGTTCTTCGATGGTATTTGTTTGACGGAGGTCGTCAAAATAGAAAGTAAAATTAGCAGATCCGTTTCCTGGGGTTCCAAGATCAAAAATCAATACAACGTTGTTGTAAGCATTTGAAGTATTGATTGTCCTGAAATCAAAGGTCAGGTCTTGCCACTGGTTGGCAACGGTGGTTGCTACTTCTTTTTCAAAAAAGATGCCATTGTTGGCAGCGTTTTCAACCTTCAACAATACTTTAGCACCAACCCTTGGAGAAAATACTTTCAGCCTCATGACCTTGTTCACAGAAAAATCAATGGGGCTGCTGAGGCCGATCAGTGAACCACCCCATACTTCAGGTGCGTTCTTTACCATTTTACCAACCTTGGCGGATGTATTGATGGTACCGGGTTTGGGATTGGCAATCACAGATGCATCACCTCCACCGAAATTCACAAAACTATAGGTCTGTCCTACTGTTTCAAAATCAAGCGGCAAAACAATAGGCACCTTGATGGTGATTTTCTTTGTAACGGTAGTGGTTGCAACACCTCCACTCAATGCAACAACGGTGATGGTATAATCTCCAGACTTTGCGTAAGTATGTTTAACCGTTTCACCTTCGAGGAATGATGAAGGCACTTCGTTGGGCACATCACCCCAAGTAATCCTGAACAAGGTTTCATAGATTGCTTTGGCGGTAACATTGATCATGAAAGCACTTGAAGCATCAACAGCAGTTGTAACCTCCATATTTTCAGGGGCCCTGAAAGAAACAGTCAATTTTTGTATGGCTTCAGTGCTTTTACCCGTGATGCCAATACCAACAACACGCACATCATAGTTACCTTCTTTATACTTGCGCTGAACATTTTCACCCGCCATCACCTTTACAGGAGCAGCAGTACCATCGCCGAAATAAACATTATAATAAGCAATACCTTCCCCATTGGGGTAGATGGTTACCAGTCCTGTATTGTCTTGGGTAATGTTGAACATTGCTGAAAGCTTTGCTGGAGCAACAGCAGTTTCAACAAAAGATACATCATCATACTGCAGCTTGGTACATCCTGTAAAAAGGAGGGCAAGCAACAGTGAAGTAAATAATATGGTATTCTTTTTCATTTGAATGATTTTTAGTGATGAGGAGATCAGTACCCTGCATTTTGTGTCAGTCCTGATATGTCTATTTCCTGTTGAGGGATAGGGAAGACTTCATTCTTATTGGCCTTGAACCCTGTGATCTTGGTTGCGGCAAGACCAGTCCTTACAAGGTCAAAAAACCTATCTCCTTCCATGGCAAGTTCCAACCTTCTCTCATCCCAAATGGCCTGTCTCAATGTTGCGCCAGTTGATATGATGTTTTGCAACTTGTTGCCAAATGCACGTTCCCTAACCCTGTTCAAATAACCCTGGGCCTTTGTATCGTTGGGTGTAGTAGCCCTGTTGTTGGATTCTGCAGCCATGAGCAATACATCAGCATACCGGATGGTCCTGTAGTTGTTGAGATAGTTCAACTCAACCTGTCCAGAAGTTTCTCCCTTTCTTGGGTGATATTTCTGGTTGTAAAGGCCAGTATTTTTATAGGGAGCAACCAGATAGCTGATGTTGAAAGCCGGATTGGCTGTTTTATACGCTTCAATATCAAGGATGGTTACTGCCTTTCTTCTATCACCTGCAGCATACGCATTAGCCAATTCTTTTGTTGGAAGATTGATGCTCCATCCCTGACCATAAGGACTGGTTCCTGCCAGGTTACGCACTCCACACATTTGAACTGCGAGATTTCCCTGACCCCTTCCTGGATTAGACCAGTCGTAAAAAGGACTGATGTTAGAGTACTGGATTTCAAACACTGATTCAGACCCGTTTTCACCGGATTGCAAGAAAATATCACCAAAATTGGTTACCAATTGGAAAGGACCATTGACAACAGTTTCAAGTGCTGCGGCTGCTGCATCAAACTTGTTTTGGTACAACAATACCTTGCCCAACAAAGCCTGTGCGGCATACCTTGTTACCCTGCCTTTTTGTGTATTGACTGTAGGCAAATCCTTGATGGCATTGTTCAAATCAAGTTCGATTTGTTTGTACACATCTGCCTTGGGGGCCCTTGCAAATTTTCTTGAGTCAGAAGCCGTCAACCTCTTCTCAACAAACAATGGAACATCCCCAAACATCCTGACCAACTCAAAATAGTAATAAGCCCTCAAAAAATAAACCTCTCCAAACAATGCATCTTTTCCTGCAAAGTCCAACTTGGTCTTGTTTTCATGAAGATAGTTGGCCCTGTTGATTCCCTCATAACAGGATTTCCATGCTTCAGAAAGATAAAAATTATTGGGATTGACCTGGTAGTCATCAATCTGCTGAAGACCAACCACATCGGTTGCATTTTCTCCGCCAGAAACGGAATTGTCTGATGCTACATCCCCAATGACGGGGTTGGCATACAACCACTGTAAGGGTGAGTAAACACCGATGGCCATTTTACTGAAATCATCTGCTGTTTTCAGGTAATCATTCGCGGTAATCTGGTAATCCTCTTGCGGATCGTAAGCCACAAATTTTGTACAGGCCGCTCCGAACAAGAGCAGTGCTGTCATGGATATGATGTATTGTAAATTTTTCATGTTGTTCTTTTTTCTTTGATTAGAATTTAAGATCAAGTCCTATGGCAAAACTTCTTGCTTGCGGATATGCACCCCTATCTATGCCAGTATCAAAAATCCCACCGGAAATCTCAGGGTCAAATCCAGTGTATTTCGTAAAGGTGAAGGCATTTCTTGCCTGTGCATAAATGCGAAG
>JBIIQT010000061.1:0-13858 GCA_044341875.1 Chitinophagaceae bacterium
TTCCAGGCCTACAATCTGCATAGGGTTGCGTTGGATAAAAAACCGTTGGCTTACCCAAGATCCTATCGTTTTCCATGTACGCGTATGGAGGATAATTGGGCGCGTCCATGCCAAAGAAATAATCAAACCCAATGGATGTTGGTCCACCGGAAACCTTCTTTGCAAAATCAAGGTTCTGCTGGTCTTTGTTGTCAACCGGAGCCTTACCGTCGGTAGTAGGCCAGTTCCAGCCCAAGTGCCACTTCCCCATCGCTGCCGTCTGGTAGCCTTTTGATTTGAGCATGCTGGCCATATTGGTTCTTCCGATTTCCAACAATGGTTTGTCATATTGCACCAATACTCCTTGTTTCAATCTTGACCGCCAATTGTACCTGCCTGTCAAAATACCATAGCGCGTTGGCGTACAAACAGCGGAACTGGAATGTGCATCGGTAAACAGGATTCCGTTTGCAGCAATCTTATCGATATTGGGGGTATTGATTTTTCCTTGCGGATTGAAACAGGAAACGTCACCCATCCCCAGATCATCCGCCAAAATAAAAATGATGTTTGGGCGCTCTTGATTCCCTTGTGCATGGCTCATTAAGGATGCATAAAGAAAACAACAAAAAACGAGACCCTTGTGGATGTGTTGACGCATGCCACAAGTTAATTTTTTTTCCGCATCCGCTGCATTATGCTGCTATTCATTTCAACAGGAGAAAGACATCAATCCCTTGCCACCTCTCCATGATAAATGGAGTCGAGGCCCTGCTCTTCCTCTTCTGCCGTAACTTTTACCCGGGTGATCTTGTTGATCAATACCAACATGTAGTACGTGAAGAGGTATGCGTAAACGGATGTGGCCACTACCGCAATGAGTTCTTTGAAAAAGAATTCTGTACCGCCAAAAATCAAGCCATCTGCACCGTTGGGATTGATGGCCTTGGAGCCCAATACACCCAAAAGAATAGTCCCTACAACGCCTCCTACACCATGCACACCCCAGACATCAAGTGCATCGTCCCAGCCCATCCTGTTCTTGAGCTGCACTGCCCAATAGCAGACAAGAGAGCCCAGTATGCCGATGAGGAAAGCAGATTCATAGGTGATATAACCGGCTGCAGGTGTAACCGTTGCCAAACCTGCAACAGATCCTGTGAGCAATCCTACAAAAGTGGGACGTTTGTGGGAGCCGAACCATTCGATGCACATCCAGGTGACGGCACCTACAGATGCAGCCAAGTCCGTATTGATGAAAGAAAGGGCTGTAATCCTGTTTACATTCAATTCACTGCCAGCATTGAAGCCATACCATCCAAACCAAAGCAAGGCTGTTCCAATGGCCACCAGGGGCAGGTTATTGGGCCTATCATGCTTCACCCTTCTCTCTCCCACATAAATAACAGAGGCCAATGCTGCAAAGCCAGCTGTAGCATGCACCACAATTCCACCAGCAAAATCAAGCACGCCCCATTTGGCCAACAGGCCGTTGCCCCAGATCATGTGGGCAAAGGGATAGTAAACAAGGATTTGCCAGAAGGTAAGAAATATGAAAAATGCCTTGAAAGTAATGCGATTGGCAAAAGCTCCAGTGATGAGTGCAGGTGTAATGATGGCAAACATCATCTGGTAGGCGATAAAGACGATTTCCGGGAAACGTTTTTCTTCAGAGAACAAGGAGTCAGGTGTTACTCCATGGTAAAAGGCTTTTTCCAAATCTCCAATGATCTGCCCCTCACCACCACTGAAGCAAAGGGAATACCCAAAAGCATACCATAGTACCGATGTCCAGCCCATGGATACAAAACTCTGTATCATGACATTGAGGATATTCTTCTTGCAAGCCAATCCTCCATAAAAAAACGCCAGTCCAGGTGTCATCAACATCACAAGACTGGTGCAAACGATCATAAAGACCGTTAATCCAACATCGATCATAATTAAGGGTTTATAGTTTGGGGACTGCAATATCAACAATAAAAATGAATAATTATTGATATTTTATCAACCAAAACTTAAAAACCATGTATTGATCGCAACTTTTTTACATATATAATTATTTTTAATATATACTTACTTACTCGCCCTCTTCACTGTAATCGGGAAATCTTTGGAGGCAAGCTTGTAGGCCATTCCTGCCGGAAGAATAACCTCGACTGAACGTTTACCATTAATGGTTGAAATGGTTTCTTTTACCGGGCCCAGTGGAGTAGGCAGCACATAGGTTGCTGATTGCAAATCACCTGGCTGTGGATCGATGAGGATTTCTTTGAATCCAGGCTTTGAAGGGCGAAGGCCCATCAGCCTGAAGGCGATGATATTCGCAGGTGCAGCACCCCAGGCATGGTTCCAATCCAGGTTGGGTTTGAACTTGCTGTCCCAGGCTTCCATCGTCATCCCAGCTCCCACTTCAATCATGTGGTACCATCCCCTGTCTTTTCTTGACTGGAGCAAAGCCAGTGCCTCGTTTTCCAATCCATTTTCATACAATGCATCCATCAAAAACTGAGAGCCATATACAGAGCAGGCCATTTCTTTTTTGATCACGAAGGGAATCACTTTGGCTTTTTGCGTTTGATCCAACAATCCAAAATCCAATGCAAAAAAATTGGCATGGAAAGAAGCATGATGGGTTGTATCTCCATCCCTTACGAGGCCGGTATTTTTGTCGAAGAACATATCAGAAAAAGATTGTTTCACCTGCGCAGCCCTTTGCTTGAAAAATACCTGGTCAGCTTTCTTTTGGAGCAGGATGGCAAATTGTTCCATCAAGATCAAAGACTTGTAATGATAAGCATTGACAATGCTGTTGTATTCGCAAAAAACAAATTCATCTGCTTCTCCTTTGTAATCAGGACCTGCCAGGTTGTTTCCTCTTTGTGGCCAATCAGTGATATCCCTGAGTACCGGCTTTTGGTCGAAAGTGACATAATGCAGTGAATCCAGCAAGGATTTGTTTTGGTTGCTGCCCACAGTGGTGATCAAGTTCCCCTTTTTCGCCAGTGACATCAGGGTTTTGGTCTTCAAGAGATCATAATATTTCTTGATCAATTGTGTATTGCCCGTGTACATGTAATCATTCCAAATCACCTGGTGCATTTGCAAATGCCATTCAGTAGGCCAGGTGGGATGCATCATCAGATGATCGATGGTGTTGCGGGCGACTTCATACACCGTATCAACTGCATAATGAGAAAGTTGATTGATGAGGGCATCTGCTTCATAGGGGATGCGCTCACGATCACCATCAATATAAAGACCAGTTACAGTAGTGGCTTTGATAGAATGTTTGCAGAGATCCCAGATCTTGTTCAAGACAGTATCTGAACTCACAAATGAAGCAGCATTGTCGTTGAAGCGGTAATGAAAGATTTCCCGCGTTGGGAAAACCGTAAACTTTCCGTCATGCTCAATTTCAACATAGCGAAAGGGTGTAACGAGACCCATCCATTCTGGCAAGAGGATGGCATTGCCAGAAGTATTTTTCTTGTTGGGAACATTGGGGAAATAGAGGGTATCGGTATCTCCCTGATTTTTAATGTAGGTGAATTGAAAAAATCGGATGTTCACACCGGGAGGGTTCCTGTCAATTTTACCGGCTGCATCCAGCTTCTCTCCCATGAACACCTTGATCATGTCGCCATTTTTCATGCTTGTTGTGACAAGTTTTAGCCGACCAAAATAGGTCTTGCCAAAATCATAGAATGTTCCGGTTGGGGCGTATTTCCTTTCTGCTAATGGCGTCTCCTTTATGGCAAGCAGACCTCTTTGGTAAACCTTTTCCTGGGCAGCCGAAATACCGGCAACACAGACCAATCCTAATGAAATGAAGAAACGAACAATGCTTGTTTTATTCATGGATTTAAGGTACAAAAAAAGCTCAAGGTGGGGTCTTTCAATTATCCTTACATTTGAGAAAGTGAGAACAATCAAGCATACATATTTCAAAATATTCATCTTCATTTTTCTGACCGGGTTGTTTGCCTCACTGGTTTCGGGTATATCCATCCCTACAAATGAACCCACCAGGGGCGAAAAACTGGCCAAACAATATTGCGGCAGTTGCCATCTGTTCCCCTCCCCCTTTCTGCTGGACAAGAAAACCTGGAAAGAATCCGTACTGCCCAACATGGGCTGGAGGCTGGGCATCAGGAAAGCAGGAAAAGATCCTTTTAAACAAATGAACCCTGAAGAGGTAAGCCTGGTACAACAATTGAATATCTACCCAGATTCAGCCCATCTTTCAAAGGATGATTGGCAGTTGATCGTTGACTATTATATCCGCAATGCCCCAGAGCAGCCGCTGATGATTGAAAACACCCTCCCCGATAGCAAAGATACCCTGAGGTTTCTGGCCAACACACTGTTCATTGGCGAACAGGGGATTTCGGATGTCCCCAAATTGACCAAAACAATCATGCTGAAATATGATTCCCTAGAATCCAAGCTATACATAGGCAATGAATACAATGAAGTGTATGTGCTGGACAGTTTGTTTCAGATAGATAATTACTGGGAGGTTGTGAACCCTCCGGTTGACATCAATTTCACACCAAAACATCCCGCATCATTGTTGACCATCGGATCGATGTCACCTTCTGAAGAAAGAAAAGGATTCATCTTCCCTCTTGATTCTGCCGTGCTGAACAAGCCTTCGACATCGTTGATTACAGCCCTTGCCAGGCCCGTTCAATTTGCCAAAGGCGATATCAATGGAGATGGAAAGGAAGACCTTGTGGTAGCAGAATTTGGCAACCATACCGGAAAGCTCAGCTGGTTTGATGGGGGAGATCCCAAAAAGAAAAAAATCCTGAAATACCAAGCGGGCATCAGGAAAGTTGTGATACAAGACATGAACCAGGATCATTTGCCAGACCTGGTTGTAATGGGCGAAAAGGCTCATGAAAGCATCATGTTATTCATCAACAAGGGTGATGGCAATTTTGATGAAAAGACTGTTCTGCAATTTCCCCCGGTATATGGATTGAGCCATTTTGAATTGGCTGATTTCAACAAGGATGGATACTGGGATATCCTCATGACCAATGGCGACAACGGGGACCTATCTGCCATCAGGAAAAGCTACCATGGTGTCAGGATTTTTTTGAATGACAGAAAAAACAATTTCAAGGAAGCCTTCTTCAATACCATGTTCGGTGCCATGAAGGCCATGGCCAGTGATTTTGATAGCGATGGTGATCTTGATATTGCTGCGATCGCATTCTATGACGATCCATTTGATATCGAAGAAGGATTCGTTTATTTCGAAAACATGGGTGGGATGAAATTCAGTAAATTGATGATCAGAGAAGCTGTCCTCGGACAATGGTTGAAGATGGAGCTTGCTGATCTTGACCATGATGGAGACAAGGACATCATCCTGGGATCGTATTTTAACAATGTGACAGAAATGACAAAATTTCTTGGAAGGGGCATCGTGAATTTTCCACAGCTGCTGGTGATCAGCAACAATACCATCAAATCAAAATAACCAATGCATGAAAACAGCTGCATTCATCCTGCTTTCATTGTTGTCTTGTTGCTGCTTTTCCCAATCGAACAAAACAGCCAAAAATATCATCATCATCTATGCTGATGACCACAGCTATCATGCACTTGGGGCCATGGGAAACAAAGTAGTCAAAACACCCAACCTCGACAAACTTGCCGCTTCAGGAATGATGTTTACACAAACCCATGTAATGGGTGGACACCAGGGTGCAGTGTGCATTCCGAGCAGGGTCATGTTGTTGACAGGAAGATATGTAAATCGGTTGCCCGGCGATGGCGGAAATATTCCAGACAGCCTGGTTAGTCTTCCGGAAGTCTTGCGCAGCAAGGGTTATACCACCTATCATACCGGCAAGTGGCACAGTGACAAGGCCTCTCACCATCGGATGTTCAGCACCGGCGGCGACATTTTTTTAGGGGGCATGCATTTTGAAAAAGATGGAGGTCAGCCACATCCTACCGTCTATCGTTTTGACAGCAGCGGAACCTATCCATCTTCACGAAAAAGAATCAGCGATACCTTCAGCACAACGCTGTATGCTAACAATGCTATCCAGTTTCTTGCCAGCGAAACAGCAAAAGAAAAACCATTCTTTTGTTATGTGGCTTTCACCTCTCCACACGATCCGAGAACCCCTCCAGCAGCATTCGAAAAAATATATGATCCGTCAACCATCCCCTTGCCACCAAATTTTTTGAGCAAACATCCATTCGACAATGGAGACCTGTTGGTGAGGGATGAACAACTCCTTCCAACACCCAGGGATCCTGCAGCAACAAAAAAAGACATCGCCCTGTACTATGGCATGGTAAGTGAGATGGATGCGCAGGTGGGCAGGATCATGGAAGCCCTTGACAAAGCTGGCCTGAGAGAAAATACCTTGATTGTTTTTGCAGGAGACAATGGCCTGGCCGTTGGGCAACATGGCTTGCTGGGAAAACAGAACCTTTATGAACACAGCATTCGTGTGCCGATGATCATTTCAGGCCCTGGTATTCCCTCTAATGTCAAGACAAATGGTTTTACTTACCTGAGTGATATTGCACCAACCGTTTATGAATACCTTGGCATCAAGGCACCTGCCTCAGTTGAAGCCAAATCATTTTTTTCTGTACTCAAAGATCCTTCCAAAAGCATCAGAAAAAATATCTACAATGTATATGGGCATTGGAGCAGGAGCATCAAAACAGAAGACGGTTTCAAACTGATCCTTTACAATGTTGATGGTGTATTGACAACCCAATTGTTTGACCTCAGGAATGATCCCTGGGAAACAAAAGATCTTTCAGCAATGGCATCACAGTCAAAAAAAATTGCAGCCATGAGGGCCTTGCTGAAAAAACAAATGGAAGAAACCCATGATAACCTGAACATTGACCTGCCTGATTGGGGAAGGACCGAAAAACAAAAATCAAGAGGAAGCTAATTATATTCAAACTGTTTTCTGATGAGAAAAAAAAGACTGAACCCATTGGGGTTGATCATGCTCTTGCTCACCAACGTTGCATTTGCGAGTGACAGCATCCCTCTTCCAAATCCAACCCAAATGATTTGGCAGGATGCTGAATTGACAGCGCTGTTCAGCTATGACCTGCACGTATTTGATGGCGAGCGGTACAACCAGCCCAAGAACCGCATCACGCCCATCAAGGACCACAATATTTTCAATCCCTCCCAATTGAATACCGATCAATGGATCAGCAGTTTTGCCGCTGCAGGAGGCAAGGTGGCGTTGATCACGGCAACCCATGAAACTGGATTTGCCCTCTACCAATCTGATGTCAATCCTTATTGCATGAAGGCTCTGAAATTCCAGGATGGAAAAGGAGATATTGTGCGTGACTTTGTGGCTTCTTGCAGGAAATACAATGTAAAGCCCGGCATTTACATTGGCACCCGTTGGAATTCATTTTATGGGGTATATGATTTTATGGTGCACAACGACAGCAGCCAGTTTGCAAAAAATCGACAAATCCATTACAACCGCATGATGGAAAAAATGACGGAAGAACTGATGTCGCGCTATGGAGAACTTTTCATGGTATGGTTTGATGGCGGGGCACATGGGCCTGAACTTGGCGGCCCAAACATTCTGCCTATCGTGGAAAAATACCAGAAGAACATCATCTTCTACCACAATACCCAGCGTGCTGATATCCGGTGGGGCGGTAGTGAAAGCGGCAGAGTAAGCTATCCTTGTTGGGGAACCTTCCCTTTTCCTTTTTCACACTCCACCAGACAGAAGGAGATTTTTAAAGATGATTTCAAGATGTTGAAGGAAGGCGATCCCAACGGGAAATACTATATGCCTGCTATGAGTGATGCGCCCCTGCGGGGATACAAGGGCCGACACGAGTGGTTTTGGGAGCCTGGCGATGAAGCGTATATCCAACCCCTTGAGAACCTCATGAACATGTACTATGGATCAGTTGGAAGAAATTCCACCTTGATACTTGGGCTCACACCAGATCCAAGAGGCTTGCTACCCGCTCCTGATTCAATCAGGCTGCAATCGTTTGGAGAGGAGGTCAGGAAAAGATTCTCTAACCCAATTTCAACAACAAGCGGCAATGGCCTGACGCATCAGATCTATCTGAAAAAAAATACGGTCATTGATCATGTCATGTTGATGGAGGATATCGCCTATGGAGAAAGGGTGAGGGAATTCACAGTAGAAGGAAAGACCTCAGAAGGCTGGACCACGCTTTGTTCCGGTTCATCCATCGGACATAAATTCATAGCGCGGTTCAATGCAACAACAGTCTCAGCTTTGCGGCTGCGCATCACCAAAACATTGGCTGATCCTAAGATCAGGGCATTCAGCATTTTTAATGCACTGACAACAAAATGACTGTTATCCGTTGACTAAAAAATACAAGATCCGGCAGGCATTGCCTTTGCTTTTCTCGTTTTTGTCTGCAGACATCCTGATGCGAATGGTGTGCTGCTTGTTTTTCAATTCTTCCTCTAACATGATGTACCAAGGCAAGTGAATGACGCCGCTCCATTGTGTATACAGGTCTTTTTTCTTGAAAGGTTTTCCGTCAATGCTGTATTCGATCACACCAGCATCCGGACCTGAAGCGATACAAATACCAATGGCCTTTCCGGAAAAATTGAATTCCAGTTCAGCCCCCACTTCCGTTGCAACCAGGGCAGGACGGTTCATGAATTGTTTTCTTCCTCCTACTCCATCTTTGGGAACCCATTTTTCATCAATGCTCCATTTGCTGATGATGCTTGCATTTTTTACATCAGCATAGTTCCCATCAAAATAACTAAACTTGTCAATGGTTACCGGAAGCAAATGAGCTGATGGCATTGCATCCATTGAAATATTGCTATAAGCATTGTTCAGGTAATTGATCAGAGACCTTGCATATACTTCCTGTCCAAATTTGGAGGGATGCAGATCTCTGAAATCCTCCTTCCAGCTAAACTCCCCAGCCGCGATGCGTGCAGTAACTTCCTTTGACCAATTGACTGTATTGGCATTGTACTGTGAAGCAACGAGCTCATGGTTGATGATTTCATTGGGAATTTTTCCTGCAGTATAATCGGCGATTTTTTCAGGATCAACACAGTGCATGATCACAATGTCCATCAATGGATTGCTGATCCTGGCATGCCGCACAATGCCCTCCATTCCACGCACCTGGGCGGTATTGTTAAAGCCATTGGTGCGGTCATTTACTGCTGCTTCTTCAAAGAACAAATCTATCTTTCCCTTGGAGAGTACTTCAGCAGCCAACCGGAAAGCACCAGGTGTGCTGCCGGTGGATGAAATGCCCGCATCAATGAACTCAAATTTTGTTAGAGGAAATCGTTCTATGAGGTATTGGGTCACTTTATTGCGCCATCCAGGATTTTCGGTAATCGATCCTCCCATAAAGGCCACACGGCCGGTTTTTTCTTTTGTGAATTGGATGAAACTGTTGGTCAATCTTGTTCTTGCCACATGAAACTGGGCAGGATCGAGGATAGCCTTTACAGGATATGCGTTGCTGCTGATAAAATCTGCTATGACTGAAGGACGTTCAATCTGAAAATGATGACCCTCCAGGTTTTGAGGCCCCCTTGTCATGGGCATGACCGTCGCTGTTCCACCTGCCTTGATGTAATTGTTGATGAGAGGGAAACTGTTTTCTGCATTGGGAACAATCTTGTCGTTCAAGCCTATGGAATGCAAGACAGGAACTCCACAGGATGCCAGGCCCTCAAGGTTATCGATGGGATTGTCTTTGTATGCCAGGGCCTGCGCTTCCGTGAATCCGTATTGTTTCAACAGGCCCTGCCAATCGGATGGGGATCCCTTGCTGCTGAATTTTCCACCAGGCCAACTCTTGAAATCAGCAACCGGTGCTTCGGCATAAATACATGCCACTTTCAAAGGGTTTCTTTTTGCCCAATTGTAAACATATAGCCCGCCACGGCTGACCCCTTCCAAGGCAACCCTTTCGGCAAAACCTTTGCTGACCATGTAGGCATGAAATTCATTCCATACTTGCATGGCTGCAGGAGCACCAAACATATCATTGGTATTGACATAGGCAATATGGAAGCCTCGAGACAACAGGATAGAATCTGCATCCGTATGCCATTCTGGAAAATGTGCACGCCATACCCAGGGCTTGCCTTCAAGCGGTTTGACGGGTTTTACTACCCATGCATTGCGGCCATTGAAAGTAAAATGTGTTCTTTCAAATCCATGCCATTTGTCTGTTTTGTCTTCCAGGTTTTCAAATCCAATGGCCATTGAAATCAATGGCATCAAGAGTATGAATGCAATGCAGATCCTTTTCATGGTATTCAATTTAGCATTGAAAAACCATCAAACAAAATAAATGATCAGATGAAGAGGCTCAATATGAAATAACAAAGCGAGGGGCAAAGCATGCATGCCAAACCCGTGTAGAATGTTGCCGTCAATGCTCCATAGGGAACAAGCTTTGGATCGGTGGCAGCGAGACCTGCAGCCACACCACTGGTGGTACCAATCAATCCGCCATATATCATGGCAGTTTGGGGATTGTCAAGCCCTATGCGTTTTGCAATCAGTGGAGTCAGTATCGTTACAACCACTGTCTTGATGACACCAATGGCAATGCTGATGGCGATGATGTCTGAACTGGCGCCCAATGCAGCGCCTGTTACGGGACCAACAATAAAAGTGCAGGCACCGGCGCCAATGGTGGCAACACTCTTGATATCTGTATACCCCATGAAATATCCGATGGATCCTCCTACAAAAAAAGCAACGGCAATACCAATAAAAAGAGAGAGAATTCCTACCCAACCGGTTTTTTTGATCTCTGAAAGGCTGGCTCCCATGGCAGTGGAAACAATGGAAAAATCGCGCATCATTGAGCCGCCAAGAAAGGCCATGCCGGCAAACAACGGCATATCCGCAATGCCTTTTTTCCCGCCAAAATAAGCCAGGATCAAGCCCATGGTAATGGCTACAGCAGCACCTGGAATCCTGTTGCGCAAGAGGTGTTTTGAAACAAGCACAGAAATGAACATGATCAACCCAACCACCAGGAAGGCTACAATCAATTCATTTTTAGCAAACAGTTTGGGGATGAAGTCCATGATGATGATTAAAGAGATGGATCAGTTTTCTTTTGAAGCTTGGAAAGCAATGGTATCAACAAGAAACAAAGCAGGGTAGCAAAAACACCTACTACCAAGGCTACCCATCCACCGCTCAATGCCGCCTTTACATTTTGTGTAGCAGACATGGCGATTACAACAGGGATGTACATGCCACTCCAAAAATGAATGCCGGATTCAGATTCTGCATCCAACCATTTCTTCTTTTTGATCCAATCACCCAATACAATCAGCAAGAGCATTCCGAAACCCACACCACCGATGTTGCCATTAAAATGAAAGAAGATTCCCAATGCCTCACCTATGAGTTGACCTGCGATAAAGCAGGCTGACAGAACGGCTACGCCATAAATTTTCATCCCTTTGAAATTGAATATTGTTATCTATTGCAAGTGTAGTGATTTTTGATTGGTTGATGTCTTAATCACAAGACTTGGAACAAAGTTTTTACTTCATTTTTCACCACCTTTCCCATGGCATTTCTGGGCAGTTCTTTGACCAACAGGTATTTTCGGGGTGTCTTGTAAGTGGGCATTTGTGTGCGCATCCATTGGTTCAGCTGATGCCGATCAAGTCCTTCCTTTGCCACGACAGCTGCCACAACCAATTCACCCCATTCATCGTCTGCAATGCCAACCACCGCACAATCATCCACCAGGTCATGGGTTCTCAAGACCTCTTCAATTTCAAGGGCAGACAATTTGTATCCCCCAGACTTGATGATGTCAACAGAACTTCTTCCCAAGATGCGATAATATCCTTCTTCTACCACTGCAACATCACCTGTTTTAAACCATCCATCGGATGTGAATTCTTTTGCTGTTGCATCGGGTTTGTTCCAGTATTCCTTGAACACATTTTCGCCCTTGATTTGTATCTCTCCGGCCTCTCCGTTGATGACAGGTTGCATGTTTTCATCAACCAACCGTACCGATACACCTGGCAATGGCATACCAATGGAACCGGGCTTTCGCAGACCTTGGTATGGATTGCTGATGCCCATGCCAATCTCTGTCATGCCATATCTTTCCAGCAATACATGACCGCTTACTTCCTCCCATTTTTGCATCACAGAAACAGGTAAAGCCGCAGACCCGCATACCATCAGCCTGAATTTTTTCATGGCATTTTTCAGCTCTTGCCTGCCATCCTCATCAAGCAATTCAAAGGCTGCAATGAGCTTGAAATAGATGGTGGGAACGGCCATGAAAATATTGATATCGCCTTTGAGAAATCGGGAAAAAATATCATCGACAGAAAATGAAGTAACAAATTCGACAGTGCCTCCAATAGAGAGTGTTGCAGATACCACATTGATGATGCCATGCACATGATGGAGCGGCAAAACACAGAGTGCATGATCGGTGGGCGCATATTGCCAGGCGCTTGCAATTGATTTGATTTGCGCTTCGATATTGGCATGGGTGGTAACAACACCTTTGGGCTTGTTGGTTGTACCACTGGTGTAAAGAATCATTGCATTGCGCTGGGGATCAATGTTGGGCAATACCGCAATCGCTGTTTCCGGAACCCTGTCCACAACAATGAGCCTGATCGAATGCTCCAGGGCATAAGCAGCCAAAAGATCATGGTACTGGAGAGATATAACCAGTATTGTTGCGCCTGTATCTTCCAACACATATTGCAAAGATGGCAATGGATGGGTAATGCAGAGCGGAACAGCTACAGCGCCAGCCTGCCAGATGCCCCACTGCACTTGCACGTAATCAAAGCCAGGGTCAACCATAAAGGCTACCCTTGCGCCATCAAGGTCGTTGCTGCCATCCAAGAGATGTGTGGCAAACTGCTGCGATGCATACAGCAGGGTCTTGTAAGAAAAAGATTCTCCTGAGGCAATGGTGGCAATCTTGTCAGATTGATTCATTGCTGATTCAGTGATTAAATGCATATTTATTTTTTTAGAGATCCTTGACTGAGGTTCCTCAAACCATGGGCATTGCGATTGAGTTCAATCATTTTTTCAGCAAGGGGTAAATATATCTCATAACGGTTGTTCACCAACCCTTTGTTGGAATCATTGTTGGAAGGGTCTGCCTTGGGATCAGTAGGATCATTGTCTTGGTACCTGAACCAATGCCATCCCACACAGTTGGGAGCAGAAAGCAGGGAAAGACAAAAATTCTGATAGAAGATTCCGCGCTCCTGTTGGGTTTTCACCAACCATCCTGCTCCGGTAATGTTGGGTAAACCGGAGTCCTCGGCCTTGGTATAAAATTCAGTAATCATGAACGGTTTGTTCAGGGAATTCCATGCGTTGAATTCTGCTGGCGTTGGCGTCCAATTACCATAATAATTGATGGAAATGATGTCAAGATACTGCTCGCAAGCCTTCAGCAGATACGGATTGTTTTTTGCGCTGGAATGCAGCCTGCTCCCCATGTACAGGTGATTGGGGTCTGATTGTTTGATGGCTGAGGAAACAATTCTGTAGTAAACAGATGCAACATAGCCTGAGAAGTTTTCCTGCTGGTCTTTGGTGAGTTTTGCGGTATCAAGGGATTTTGTTTGAACCCAGTTGACAGCCAGATGATAAGCAGCGCTTCCTGGATCATTGAGTGAAATGAATTCCTTGATCAGGTTGTTTTGAAAAGGAAGTTCATTGTCAGAAAAATGTCCCGCGAGCCAGGGATCTGCAGCCGCATATTTGTTTGCCTCACATTTTGTACGGCAATAGTTTTCAAACCCTGGATCAAACAGGAAAGCCATGGTTGGCCATTCTTTTTTTGAAGG
>JBIIQT010000101.1:0-3913 GCA_044341875.1 Chitinophagaceae bacterium
TGGAAACATTTCAGAAGATCCTGGAGTGGTTCTTTTTCAACAAAAGGCTCATCTCCCTGAATGTTCACCACCACATCAACATCCATTGATTCGATCGCTTCTGCAATCCTGTCGCTACCGCTCTGGTGGTCTTTGGTGCTTTTTTTAACTGTCCCGCCAGCAGCAATAATCTCATTCATGATCTCATCACTGTCTGTAACGACCAATACCTCATCAAAAAGATGCATGGCAACTGCGTTTTCGTAGACCATCCTGATGATGGTTTTTTCACCAATCCTTTGCATTAATTTTCCTGGAAAACGACTGGCGGCAAAGCGCGCGGGAATGACAGCAATATTTTTCACTGTTATTTTAATTTTTGAAATGGTCTTTTCAGCAGCCTTACAAAATCCTCATCCTTTTCGTTCGGATAGTATTGATCAAGGCCATAACGGATCTTGGAAGGATCAAGTTTCATGAATGTACCCAATAGCCTGTCCCAGATCGAAAACACAGCACCATAGTTGCTGTCGGTATAGGGTTGTTTCCAATGGTGGTGCACCTTATGCATGTTCGGAGAAACCAGGAACCAACTCAATGATTTGTCAAGCCATTTGGGCAGGCTGATGTTGGCATGCGTGAAACCGGTAATGAAAACAAGTGCTGTTTGGTACAACAAAACAGCAAACATGGGAGCGCCGGCAACAAAGATGCCGATGTAGAAAAAGATACCACGCCAAACAGACTCCAGTGGGTGGTGGCGAAGACCGGTGGTTACGTCCACGTTGTTGTCTGCATGGTGGATGATGTGAAAACGCCAGAACAGCGGCACCTGATGCTCTACAAAATGACAAAGCCATCCTGCAAAAAAATCCAGGACCAGGCAGGTGGTGATGATAAGCGCCAATGGGCTTAGGTTGAACCAATGGACGAATCCGAATTGGTGCTGATTCGTCCAGCTGGCGATGAAGACAATGCCCCCAGCAAGCAAGGTGTGAATGATGAAGTGAATGGCCGTGAAAGCGATGTTGGTGGCAGCATGCCGGCCCTTGCTTTTTTTGTAATCAGATTGAAGCAGGGGTATCGTATTTTCAATGATCCACAAAAAGACCATGCCGGCTATAAAAAAACCCGCTCTTTCGAGGGGTCTTTTTTCAAGATCGCTGAAATAGGAGATCAACGCATCCATATCAATTGTTTTTTAGTTAGACATTAAAGGCATTGCAAGCATTAGCAAATCTTCGTTTTCCTCTTGTTCTACAGGTTTGATCAAGCCGGCTTTTGTTGGCGTTGACAGTTCCATGCGAACCTCTTCGCTATCGGTGCTTCCAAGCATTTCAATCAGGAAGCGGGCATTGAAGGAAATGGTGATGTCTTCCCCGTCGTATTGGCAAGACATTCTCTCGTTTCCTTCGAAACTGAAGTCAACATCCTGGGCAAGCAACTGAAGTTCGCTGCCAGAAATGCTCAAGGTTACCAGGTTGGTGCTCTTGTTGCTGAATATGCTTACGCGGCGAAGGGCTGACTGAAAATCCTGGCGAGAAATTGTCATTCTGTAGGGATTGTCTGCTGGAATCACCACCTTGTAATCAGGAAAACGGGCGTCCAACAGGCGGCAAGAAAGCTCAACCGTACCATGGGTAACAAACAGGTGGTTGTTGTTGTATGATACGGAAATCTCATCTTCATTGTCGGGCAATGAGCTCTTCAAAAGATTCAAAGGTTTTTTTGGAACGATGAAGTTGTCTGTTCTTGGACACTGCACGTCTTTTATTTTGTAGCGCACCAGTCTGTGTGCATCTGTGGCAACAGCGGTGATGCCATTTTTCTCCAACTCAAAAAACACCCCTGTCATGGCCGGACGAAGATCATCATTGCTGACCGCAAAAATTGATTTGTTGATGGCCGTCAGCAACGCATGGCTGGTCATGGTAAATGCAGAAGTTTCGTCTGCAGGGGGTTCTTTTGGAAAATTGTCTGGGTTCTCTCCCATCACCTTGTACTTACCGTTGTCGCTGGTGATTTCGATACCAAAATTCTTGTCAATATCAAAAGTCAGTGGCTGGTTGGGAAGATTCTTCAGAGAGTCCATCAGAATCTTGGCTGGAATACAAACGCGGCCACTGTCCTTGGCTTCAATATCAAGGTGGATTTTCATCACGGTTTCCAAATCTGTGGCAACAACCGTCAGTTTGTTGGTTTCAATTTCAAAAAGGAAATCCTCCAGGATCGGCAAAACATTGTTTGAGCCGATTACACCATTGATCTGCTGAAGCTGTTTGAGAAGGGCCGATGAGGAGACGATAAATTTCATATGCTATCCTTGTTTGTATCAGGCAAATATAGTCGCTACCGGCGTATAAAATGGGCAAAATTTTCTGACATTTTCGATAAAAAACAGTGAATAATGTTGAAAACCACCCCGAGGACTGTGGTTAATGATTAATTTGCCAACAATGGAGGAATACAGTTTTAAGCGGAAGGTGTTGACGCCCGAACAGGCCTATGTCAAGATCCGCCATTTTTGTGCCTTTCAGGAAAGATCACACCAGGAGGTCAAGATGAAGCTTGCCGGCTATGGCATTTCCTGGGCAGATGCCAACCCGCTCTTGTCCAAGCTGATTGAAGAGGGATTCTTGAATGAGGAGAGATTTGCGGCTGCTTTTGTGGGTGGAAAGTTCAGGATCAAGCAATGGGGACGAAAAAAAATTGAGATGGAGCTCAAAAAAAGACAGGTATCTTCCTATAGCATCAGCAAGGCCCTGAGGGAAGAAATCGATCTGCCAGCCTATGAAAAAACATTGATGAAGCTGATTGAAAAAAAGTGGACATCTTTGAGGGGCCCCGGAAATACGGTATTTGTAAAACAATCCAAAACCCGGCAATACCTATTGATGCGGGGTTTTGAAAACGACATTGTTTCAAAAAAACTCAAACTGTTTTTGGATGGACAAGCTGATCATAACAACGATACAGACTGATTTACACTGGGAAAACAAGGTTGCCAACCTGGACATGTTGGGCACTAAAATCATGGGCATCAAGGAAAAGACCAACATCGTGGTTTTGCCTGAAATGTTTTCCACCGGTTTTACCATGAAGCCAGAGCTGTTGGCAGAAAAAATGGACGGAGAAACCATTGCCTGGATGAGGAATATTGCCCGCGAAAAAGGCATCATTCTTGCCGGTAGCCTGAGCATTGAGGAGGAGGGCGAATATTACAATAGGTTCATCTGGATGTTGCCCAACGGACAGCATGGGCATTATGACAAACGACATTGTTTTTCCCTGGGTGGCGAAGACGAGCATTATGCGCCTGGTAGTAAGAGAACCATAGCATCGGTTGGCGGATGGAAGATCAACCTGCAAATCTGTTACGACCTTCGCTTTCCGGTATGGGCCAGACAGCAGCCTTTTACCGATCCTGAAAAAGAACCAGCGCCAGAATACGATCTGATGATCAATGTGGCCAATTGGCCTGAACGAAGGAGCCATCACTGGAAAACCCTGCTCCAGGCCCGCGCCATAGAAAACCAGTGTTTTGTAGTTGGCGTAAACCGGGTTGGCAACGATGGCAACGGCCTTTACCACAGCGGCGACAGCATGGTCATTGACCCATTGGGTCAAATCCTCTATCAGCAATCCAAAGAAGAGGATATACATACCACCATTTTAGAAAAAAGCCAATTGGATGAAGTGCGCACCAGGCTTCCGTTCTGGAAGGATGGCGATCATTTTTTACTGGTATAAGGATATTGTTTAGGAAAATTGCATATTAATATTTGGTCATTTTATTCTGCCATTTTTAAGAATAAAAAATATTTTAGTAATTTCCAATATCCAAATATCCTTACATGCGGCTGACCACCTGCTTAATTTTGCTATGGCAAACATTTTTTTGTTTTGCTAAACCACCATCCGATTTTAAGTTTCA
>JBIIQT010000102.1:0-3880 GCA_044341875.1 Chitinophagaceae bacterium
AGGTAGCTGGTGTCAATGTAACTTCTGCAAGTGGTGAACCGGGTGCTGCTCAGGGTATCAGCATCAGGGGACCTGGCGGTGTGCGTACAGGAAGTACGCCGCTTTTTGTGGTTGACGGACTTCCGCTTGACAATTCCAGCACAGGCGGTGGTGATCCATTGAACTTTATCAACCCCGCAGACATTGAAACGATGGACGTTCTGAAAGATGCCTCTGCCACTGCCATTTATGGAGCCCGTGGTGCAAATGGCGTAATCCTCATCACCACGAAAAAAGGAAAATCCGGTACATCTGTAATGAATTACAGCAATAACATTGGCGTATCGGAACTCACAAGGGCACTTCCTGTTTATAGCGCAGCTGAATTCAGGAAAAAAGTTGTTGAAGTGGGTGGTATCCTTGATGACAAGGGCGGAAATACTGACTGGCAAAAGGAAATCACCAGAACAGCCATCACACAGAACCACAACCTTACCATGAGTGGCGGTGCTGAAAAACTAACTTATTTTGCCTCTTTTGGGTTACAAGACCAGGAGGGTATCATCAAAACCAATGACCTGAAAAGGTATTCAGGAAGATTTAACGCCACACAGAAATTCCTGAACGACAGACTGATTGTAGATGTAAACCTGAGCGCAAACAATACCAAGCAACAGCGCCCTAACATTGGCGGTGTTATTGGAGATGCCCTCAGCAACAATCCTACTTATTCCCCATACGATGCCCAGGGCAATATTGCTGCATTCCAGTTGTTCAATAACCCCTTGCTGACCTTTAAGCTGGACAAGGACGTGACTACCATCAACAGGGTGATTGGAAGCATTTCTCCTTCAATTAAACTCTTCGATGGCCTTACATACAAACTCAACCTTGGTGTAGACAATTCTACCGCAACCAGGGATGTACAGTCTCTTGCCAACGTATTGCCCCAAAGGGATGGAAGGTTTGAAACATACAATACCATCAACAGGAATACCCTGATTGAAAACTACCTGACCTATAATTTTAAGGTTAAGGAGCATAATTTCTCTGCATTGGGAGGACATTCTTACCAGGAGATTTATGTTCAAGGCAGGGGATGGAGCATCAACCGTCCTCCAGTTGGTCCGGTTGAACCGCTGTACAATCCAGGCATTGGACAAGAGCTTACATTGGCCAACAACAGGCCCAATGGTTTCGCTGTATTGAATGAGTTGCAGTCTTTCTTCTCCCGTGTCAACTATTCTTACAAGGACAAGTATCTTGCTACAGCCAATTTCAGGATGGATGGTTCCTCTAAATTCGGGGATAACAACAAATACGGTTATTTCCCATCTTTCTCTCTTGGATGGAGAATCAGTGAGGAAGATTTTATGAAGAGTAGTCCGTTCAGCAACCTTAAGCTAAGGGCTGGATGGGGACAAACGGGCAACCAGGAAATCCCTTCCAAAATAACCCAGCCTCTTTTCACATCTGCTGTTTCAGGTACAACGAGCTATCCCCTTGCTCCTTCAGGTCCTTATCCCGCAGGGATCACCTATTCAAGGTTGGCCAACCCCGATATCCAGTGGGAGGTTTCTACCCAAACCAATGTGGGCTTGGACTTTGGCTTGCTGAAAGGGGCGCTTACCGGATCAATCGATTATTTCAAGAAGCTGTCTAACAACATCCTGCTTGAAGTGATTCCAGCAGATCCTGTTCAGCCTGCAGGAACATTCTGGACCAATGTGGAAGACATGACCATTACCAATTCAGGTCTGGAAATTGATCTTGCTTACAAAAACAAGACCAAATCCGGAATAAAATATACGATTGGCGGTAATGTTGCTTTCCTCAGCAATCTTGTTGAAAATTCTCCCTACTCTGTCATTCAATCCGGTTCTGCTTCAGGACCTGGTTTGACTTCGGCTACCGTAAACGGCTATATCAACGGACAGCCCATTGGTACTTTCTTTCTCAGGGAATGGACCGGTTTCAATGCGAATGGTATCAGCACCTTCCGTGACATTGATGGCGATGGCATCAGCGGAGACAAGGACAGACTTGCATTGGGTACTGCACTTCCCAAAGTGATTTATGCTTTCTTTGCCAACTTCTCTTACAAAGGATTCGATTTTGTTGCCAATTTCAATGGTGTTTCTGGGAACAAGATTTACGACAATACCGCGAATGCCTATTTCTATAAACTGCGTTTATCGAAGAGTGTGAACACTACCCCTGAAGCTGTTGGGTCTCCAAAGGAATCTATCAGCAACTCGGCACCCATCAGTTCAAGGTACCTGAAAGACGGAGCATTTTTACGTTTGAACAACATGGCCCTTGGGTATAATTTTGATACCCGCGCCAGTGCAATGGGCAAGTGGATTTCCGGACTGCGCCTCTCTGTAACAGGGCAGAATCTTTTTGTGATCACCAAGTACAATGGGTACGATCCTGAGGTGAACACCGATAGGACGATCAATGGTGTTTCTTCATACGGCATTGATGGGCTTAGCTATCCCAAGGCCAAATCAATCATTTTCGGACTAAACTTAACTTTCTAAAATAAACAATATGAAAAATAGAATATTAACCCTGCTCTTTGTTTTGGGCTTGTTGTCCTTGACAGAAAGCTGTACCAAGCTAAAGGAGACTGTTCTTGACGAGTCATCCGTAACTGGTCTCACAGAAAAACAGATTGCAGACGGAACCATTGCGCCGGTCTATGCACAATTGCCCAACATCTTTATCCATACTGGTCTTTTTGCCCTTCAGGAAATCACCACAGACGAGGCCATTCTTCCTTACCGTGGTGGAACAGATTGGGGTGATAATGGAATCTTCCTTGATTTGCACAGGCACCAAACCACCAGCAATAATGCGCCGGTAAGAAATACCTGGAACCCGATTACACAGAGCCTCTCGCGTGCTGTTTCTGCCATCAGTTCATTGCAGGGAAGCAAAGATCCCAATGCCGCCAAATACATTGCAGAAGCCAAAGGCATGTATGCATTTTATAACATGCTGGTGCTTGATCTTTGGGGTGTGATCTTTGTTAAGGAAGATCCAGGTGCTACATCAAAAGTTGTCCGTGGAGAAGAAGCAGTGGAATACCTCAAAAAGGTTTTGCTTGAAGTGGAGCCTTTGCTGGACAACACAACCGGACCAGGCCGCCTCACCAAGGCTGGCGTTTGGGGATTGCTTGCCAAGCTTCACCTGAATGCTGCCGTTTACCGCGATCGCTATGCTGCCACCTTTACTTTCAAAAATGAGGACATGGATAAGGTGATAGAGTATACCTCTAAAATCATCTCATCTGGTCAATATGCATTGTCTCCTGACTACTGGGCTATATTCAATGACGAGAACAATACCAACAAGGAATTGGTTTTTGCCGTTGACCAGCGTGCAGACCTCAATGGTCATAACAGGCTTGCCTATTTCTCCCTTTCAGGTGATCAGTTTCCGCTGCCGTCTTTTACAGGTGCCAACGGAACCGATGGTCCTGGCATTACATCTGATTTTTACAAGACCTGGGTAGATGCGTATGCTCCTACTGATCCGGCTGCTGCTGATCCAAGGTTTTACAAGAAGAACATTACCGTTGATCCTGTAACACAAACGGCTTGTTATGACGCTGCTTCATACAGGGTAGATAGGGGAATCTTGCGTGGACAACAATATGGTTTGATGAGGACCGCAGGCGTTTTTGAAAAATGTCCTGACGGCAAATTCAAGGTAGGCAGGTTGTTCAACAACACCAGGAACAGGCCTACAATACCAGTATTGCATACAGAAAGAATTGATTTCACTACAGTTGGAAGTGATTATGCAACCGGTTTCCGTGTATTGAAATTTGAGTTTGGAAAAAAATCAGTCAGTGGAAGAAATTTTGGCGAAGCAGATATTCCCATTGTTCGTT
>JBIIQT010000062.1:0-13516 GCA_044341875.1 Chitinophagaceae bacterium
GTATTTCTGGCCAATGATATTGAAACTTCTTATGGTCCTGTGCGCGGCACCAATGGTGGATTTTTCCGCTACGATACCAAAAAGAAAAAGCTTGATCGCATTGCTCAGCTGTCCATTCCCAACCCTTGGGGTATCGCCTTTGATAATTGGGGACAGGTTTTCTATGCAGAAACTTCAGGACCAGATGTTACCTGGATGACGCCAGGTACCGTGAAGTCTCGTTATGGCGAAGCCACTCCAACACCCGCGTCTATCATTGAAGAGAAGCACCGTGTAAGGCCAACTTCAGGACTGGAATTTATCTCCAGCAGGCATTTCCCTGATGAAGTACAGGGAGACATGCTCATAAACAATACCATTGGATTTCTTGGGACCAAGCAACATAAAATGATGGATGCAGGCGCAGGTTATTCAACCCAACACAGGCAAGACCTTGTCCGTTCCAGTGACATCAATTATCGCCCTGTTGATCTTGAATTTGCTCCTGATGGATCCTTGTACATTGCAGACTGGCACAATGTCTTGATCGGTCATATGCAACACAACATCAGGGATCCATTGCGTGACCATACCCATGGTCGCATCTACCGTGTCACCTACCCTTCACGCCCGCTGGTAACCCCAGCAAAAGTGGACGGTGCTACCATCCCTGAACTGCTGAATAATTTAACGTTGCCTGAATACCGGACACGCTACAGGACTCGCCGTGAACTCAGGGAATATCCTTCAACATCCGTGCTTCCTGAACTGAAAAAATGGATCAGCAAACTGGATAAGAATTCACCCCAATACGAAAAGCTTTTGCTTGAAGCGCTCTGGGTAAGCTGGGGCCAAAACAAGGTCGATCAACCATTGCTGCGCCAACTGCTCAAAGCCAAGGATTATCGCATCAGGGCCGCTGCCGTGGAAGTGGTGCGTTTTGCAGGCAATGAACTGCCTGACAAAGCTGCCCTCCTGATGGGTGCTGCAAAAGATGACAGTGCCCGTGTTCGCATCGAGTCCATCGTTGCAGCGTCATGGCTGAGCAAGGACAAAGGATTGCCCATCATCCTGGAAGCAGGAAAAAAACCATTGGACTCCTGGATGGCCAAAACGTATGCTACAGCTGAGGCCCATATCAATGGCCGTGGTGTCATCAGGAAAAAACAAGATGTTGCAGACAAGGCACCAACTGCTGCTGGTATAAACTCGGAAGTTTTGGCAAAAGGCAAAGCGATTTATATGCGCGATGGTTACTGCAATACCTGCCACCAAGGCGATGGCAAAGGCCTGGAAGCAGCTGGATTCCCTCCACTCAGTGGATCGAAATGGGTTACTGGAAATGAAGACCGATTGATCAAACTGGTCATGAAAGGACTTTATGGCCCTATTGAGGTGAATGGAAAGCAATACCCCGGACAGGTTCCCATGACACAATACGGAGGCATGCTGAATGACAATGAAATGGCAGCGGTTTTGACTTATGTGCGCAACGCATTTGGCAACAAGGCTCCCGCCGTTACTCCAGAAAAAGTCAAAGAAGTTCGCGCAGCCATCAAGGATAAATCCGGCTTCTACACGCCTGAAGAACTCCTTAAGCTTCATCCCATGGAGAAATAAAAAACATGATTTTTCATTACCTTGAAAAAATGAACTCTACCATCATGAATAATAATAACATGCTAAAATCATTTTCCATTCTTTGTTGTTTCATGCTCTGTCTGGCAACAGGATTCAGCCAAACACAAAAGGGGAAATCCAAAAAACCCTTGATCGTTTTCGTTACGGGCGATCATGAATACAGCGGCGAAGCCACCCTGCCCATTGTTGCAGCAGAACTGGAAAAAAATTATGGATTCCGTACCATCGTGTTGAAGGCTTATCCGGATCACAATGCAGAAGAAAACATACCAGGGCTAGAAGCCCTCAAAGACGCTGACTTGGCGGTATTTTTTCTCCGTTGGAGAAAGCTCCCTGCTGATCAGGTTCAGTTGATTGAGGACTACCTGAAGACAAAAAAACCAATGGTTGGGTTTCGCACCACCACCCATGCGTTCAATTATCCCAAAGGACATCCGTTGGAGAAATGGAATGCATTTGGTGAGTTTGCTTTCAACACACCTCCAGGCTGGGGCGGCGTCAACAAGCATACCCATTATGGCCATGAATCATCCACTGATGTGACCATGATTGACTCCGTATCCAACGACCCCATCCTTACTGGCGTGGGTAAAACATTCCATGCCCGTTCATGGCTCTACCAGGTACTGCCTAATTATCCCTCTAATGGCTCAAAAGCCTTGATGATGGGACATTCTGTCAACCCCAACAACAAGAAAGCTTATGATAATCCAGTAGCATGGACGGGTACCAACAGCTTTGGCGCACGCATCTTTTTTACCACCCTTGGCCATCCTGAAGATTTTGATCAGGAACCATTTCAGCATATGGTCATCAATGCCATCCATTGGGCAGCAGGAAAACCAGTGCCGAAAAAATGGAAAGGCCCTATGCAAATCAATGTACCCTACAGAAAATAAAACAGCAAAACAGTATGTATAAAATTGGATTCAATACGTTGGTTTGGTCTGCCGTGGTTTCAGATGAACAATTCCCCATCATCGATCGATTGAAAGCCATTGGATACGATGGTGTGGAATGTTTTATCGGTGCGCCGGATGATGCAGCATACAAGCGTTTTGGCGATCATGCACAGAACATTGGATTGGAAACCACCAGTGTATTTGTAGTGGATGCTGCACAGAATCCGGTTGACCCTTCCCCTGCTGTTCGTGCCAAGGCACTGGACCGCATCAAATGGGGTATCGACCGTGCACATGACATGCGCTCTTCTATTCTTTGTGGGCCTTTTCATTCTGCACACGGAAACTTTTCAAAGAAACCCCCACAGGAAGATGAATACAACTGGTGTGCAGAGGTCTTGCACCAGGCTGGTGAACATGCAGCCCAGGCTGGTATCACCCTTGCCCTGGAAGCATTGAACCGTTTTGAATGTTATCTCTGCAATACAATGGTGCAGCTCAAATATCTTGTTGATAAGGTCAATCATCCGCATGTCAAAGCGATGTATGATACCCATCATGCCAACATTGAAGAGAAAAAAGCACATGAGGCACTGTCCACCATTGCTCCGGTTTTGGCGCATGTACACATCAGCGAAAATGATCGGGGAACCCCGGGAGATGGCCATGTGCATTGGGATGAAACCTTTGCCAGCCTTGCCTCCATCCATTATAACGGATGGCTGACCATCGAAGCATTTTCGCGCAACGATCCGGATTTTGCCAATGCCATCAACGTATGGAGAGAATACTCAGGGCCCTGGGACATGGCCATCAACGGGCTCTCCTTCATCAAAGCACAAGCTGCAAAACACAATCTTTAATTCTTCAAACAAAAATGCAACCATATGTCTGAAAACAATTATCCAAAACTCCACAACGCTACATGGCCTGGCATCGTAGGAAAAGGCCCGGATTCAGAACCCCCTATTTCATTGGACACATTGATCGACTTCACTGCCAATGCAGAAGTGGATGGTGTGAAATTTGACGGCATCGATATTGGTCTTTTTGAGCCCCATTTCAACATCGATGAATCAGAAGATGGGATCAAAAAATTGGCTGACAAAGTAGGCGCGCTCAACCTCAACATCGGTTCTTTGGTGGCTCCCATCTGGGGTGGTCCTGCCATGGGCAGCAAAGAAGACCGCGCAGTATTTGTTGACATGGTGAAACGCTCCTGCGAATTTGGAAAAAAACTCCGCAATGCCGGTGTACGCCCATATGGTATCATCCGCATCGACTCTGCCAGCAAACCGGAAGCCTGGGCACAGGATCCTGCAGGTAATACCAAACTGATTGCAGAAACTTTTCGTGAGGCCTGTGATGTTGCTGCTGATTATGGTGAGCGACTGGCTGCTGAAGGGGAAATCTGCTGGGGTGGTATGCACAGCTGGAAAGCCATGATCGACACCCTTGAGGCAGTTGACCGTCCGAACATTGGATTCCAGGCAGACATGGCCCATACCCTGCTCTACTTGCTTGGCTACAATGCCCCTGAGCACCGCATCCTTCCTGAAAATTTTGACTGGAGCGATGGTGCTGTTTTGGATGAGGGACTCAAAAAATTGACCAGCGCATTGCGCCCCTGGACCATTGATTTCCATGTAGCACAAAACGATGGAACCGTACATGGCACAGGGTCTCACGACAAAACAGGAAGACACTGCCAGGCACTTGATCCTAACGGAAAGCTCGATATTGCAAAGCATGCAGGCTTTTGGCTGCGCGATGAAAATGGCGAACTCACCAAGGCCTTTCAGCACATTTGCTGGGATGGCTGCATGTTCCCCAACGAAGTCTTGATGAAACAACAAACCTGGAATGATATCCTTGCAGCCTTGATCAAAGTAAGGAACCACCATGGTTGGACCGGTGCATAACAACATTTAACCACGAACAAAAATTTGTATACAATGGCAACAAAAAAGACACTCAACATAGGGTTGATCGGTGGCGGATTCATGGGAAGAACCCACTCGAATGGCTACAACCGCATCCGCAACTTTTTTCCAGACCTCGAATACACTCCAGTACTGAAAGCCGTTTGTTTTCGCAATGAAACCAAACTGAAAGCATTTGCAGAACAGTGGGGATATGAAAGCACAGAAACCGATTGGAGAAAGCTGATTGAAAGAGATGATATCGATGCTGTGGATATCTGCACCCCCAATGATACCCATGCTGAGATTGCCATCGCAGCAGCGAAGGCAGGCAAGATGATCCTTTGTGAAAAACCATTGGCAAGAGACCTTGCTGAATCACAAGGAATGGTGGATGCCATTGAGACAGCAGGTGTAAAAAACACGGTCTGGTACAATTACAGGAGAATCCCTGCTGTTACCTTGGCCAAGAACATCATTGAATCTGGAAAGCTGGGCAAGATCTATCATTACCGTGCCAACTTCCTACAAGACTGGACCATCAATGAAAACCTGCCCCAGGGTGGAGAAGCGCTTTGGCGCATGGACGCTGCCGTAGCAGGCTCTGGTGTAGTGGGCGATCTGCTCTCCCATTGCGTTGACACAGCCATCTGGCTCAATGGTGGCATCAAGGAAGTCTCAGGCATGACAGAAACTTTTGTCAAAGAACGCATGCACCAGTTGACAGGAAAAGTGGAGCAAGTGCATATTGATGATGCCTGTTCTTTCTTCTGCAAGTTCAACAATGGCTCTCTGGGCCTTTTCGAATCTACACGGTATGCCAGAGGACACAAGGCGCTCTATACATTTGAAATCAATGGTGCCAATGCCTCCATCCGTTGGGATCTTCATGATCTGAACCGCTTGGAATTTTTTGACAATGGTGATGAGTCCAACCTAAGGGGATGGCGTTCCATCCATGTAACCGATGGCGAACAACCCTACATGAACAAATGGTGGGTACCAGGTCTTGGCATAGGATACGAGCATTCATTTGTACACCAGGTGGCTGATTTCCTGAAGAGTCTTGAAACCGGCGAGCCTTGCTCTCCTACTTTCAAGGAAGCACTGGAAACCCAGAAAGTTTGTCAAGCCGTCCTGGATTCAGCAGCCACCCGCAGTTGGAAAACCTGTTAGTTCAGATTCAATCAATAACAATCAAGCATCAAATCGCTTTCATGATTTTACGCAACCGCCTCAGCATTCTTTTTCTGCTTTGCTTCATGGGTTCCTCTGTGATTACATCAGCACAGAAAAAAGATGGTTTCAAGAAAATTTTCAATGGAAAGAACATGAAAAACTGGGAGGCAGATACTTCCCATTGGCGTATTGAGAATGGCTGCTTTGTTGGTGAAGTAACCAAAGAGAAACCACTCAAGACCAATACTTTCATGATTTATCGTGGAAATATTCCTGAAAATTTTGAATTCAAGGCATCTTACCGCATCAGTCCGGAAGGCAACTCTGGCGTGCAATACCGCAGTGAGGCCCTGGACAATGTACCGTTTGCTTTGAAGGGATACCAGGCAGATATTGATGGTGCCAACCGCTATACAGGACAGAACTACGAAGAACGCGGACGTGGATTCCTTGCCATGCGGGGCGAACAATCCGTATTGAAGGACGGACAGAAGCCAACCATCACCGGGTCTGTTGGCAAATCAGATGAGCTTAAAGCAAAAATCAAGGTGGACGATTGGAATGAGATTCACATCATCGCCAAAGGCAACCACCTGCAGCATTATATCAATGGTGTATTGATGAGTGAAACAACAGATGAAGATACTGTCAAACGAAAATTCACTGGGCTGATAGGACTTCAAGTACATGTGATGGCAAAAATGAAAGTGGAATACAAGGACATCTACCTCAAGGCCATCAAATAAATTAAAAAAGGGTTACAAATTGTAACCCTTTTTTTTCCTGTGGGAGTTGACGGGATCGAACCGCCGACCCTCTGCTTGTAAGGCAGATGCTCTAAACCAGCTGAGCTAAACTCCCAAACGGGTTGCAAATATAAGACGATATTTTTAAATTATTTTGATAAGATTGAATTTATTTTTGGTGAACCTTCCTGCGATTGAATGGTTTTGTAAGAACACAATAGCATATCACCATGTCCAAGCAATTCAAGTTAGTTTTAGTCATTTCTCTCCTATTTTCTTCCTTCAGCTTTGCACAGGTTGGACCACAGGCAAGACTCAGCGGCTTCATTACTGATAAAAATACTCAAAAACCATTGGCGGGTGTAACCATTGAAATACTTGGAACAGGAAAGGGCACCAATACTGACTCCACAGGATTTTTCAGGATTACTACTTCTCCAGGTACCTATAACTTCAAGGTCACGAGGATTACTTATTCAGCAAAAACAGTCAACAATGTTGTGCTCACGTCAGGAAATGAAACAACCTTGAGCATAGAGCTGGAACCAGATAGCAAAAATCTTGACGAAGTTGTCGTCCTCAACAGAAGAAACTCTGCTAGGGCCACAAGCTTGGAGTCTCCTTTGAGTGTTCAACGCATGACCACCGAAGAAATCAAGCGAAATCCTGGTGGAAACTTCGACATCAGCAAAGTGATCCAATCCCTTCCTGGTGTGGGCGGTGGCGTTGGTGGAGGTGGCTTCAGGAATGACATCATCATCCGTGGCGGTGCACCCAGTGAAAATGTCTACTACCTTGATGGCATTGAAATCCCGGTCATCAATCATTTTGGTACCCAGGGAAGCGGAGGTGGACCTCAGGGTATTCTCAACGCCAACTTCATCGAGGAAGTCAAGATGAACACCAGTGCATTTGATGCCAGGTACGACAATGCACTCAGCAGCGTACTTCAGTTCAAACAAAAATCCGGTAACAATTACAAGACCCAGGGAAATGTCATCCTCAGTGCCACCGAATTGGCCATTACCCTGGATGGACCGCTATCTAAAAAAACAACATACCTGGCTTCCATCCGGAGGAGTTACCTCCAATTGCTGTTTGAAGCGATTGATCTTCCCATCAGGCCCAATTACTGGGATTACCAGTTCAAAACAACCACAAGGATCAACGACAAAACAACCCTGAGCTTCATGGGAATTGGCGCCATAGATGAGTTCAAGTTTGCTGCGCCCAAGGAAGCCAGCGATGAAAAACTCTATGTCATCAACTCCAATCCCATGATCAACCAATGGAATTACACGGTTGGAGCCAGCCTTAAAAAACTCATATCCAATGGATATTGGAACCTTGCCCTGAGCCGAAATACCTTGAACAACCAGGCGGATAAATACGAAGACAACGACAATCCAAGTGACGCCACCAGAACCTTGATGACCAACAGCACCGAAACTGAAAACAAGCTCCGTTTTGATGCCAGCACCACTGTGAATGGACTCAAATTCAGTTATGGCGCCAGTGCGCAGTATGTTGACTTTGACAACAGCTATTTCAATGTTTACAGAAAAGCGGTCAAAAATACAGCCGGTACCATCATTCAGCCAGCCATCATTATCAACAGTGTCAACAAGGTTGACTTCCTCAAATATGGCGCATTCATGCAACTCAGCAAAAGAATCATGAACGAAAGAATGGCCATAAGCCTGGGAACCCGTATTGATGGAAACACCCTTGGCAACAGCGAGGCCAACCCCTTCAAGCAATTCTCTCCTCGCCTCTCCGTCAGCTATGCTGCAACGAGCAAGACCAACCTGAATGCCAGCATTGGTCAATACCACAAACTTCCTGCTTATACCCAGTTGGCCTTTAGCAATCCAATGAATCCTGCCATGAGTCAAAATCCGGGCAAATACATCACCAGTACCCATTATGTTGCTGGCATTGAACACATGCCCAGCAGCTCCCTCCGATTCACGTTGGAAGGATTCTACAAAGGATATACCAACTATCCGGTCAGTTTGCTGGATGGCGTGAGCCTTGCCAACAAGGGAACTGAATTTGGGAGTATAGGCAATGAACCCATAGCACAGAATGGAAAAGGGCAGGCCTATGGTATTGAATTCCTGGCACAAAAAAAGCTGACCAAACGATTCTTTGGAATCCTCAGCTACACGTTCTACCATTCAAAGTTTACCGATACAAAGGGAACCTATATCCCCGCAAGTTGGGACAATCGCCATTTGGTCAGCTTTACCTGGGGCTACAAGTTCAAAAGGAACTGGGAACTTGGCCTGAAATTCAGGTACCAGGGTGCTGCTCCTTATACCCCTTTCGACATGACCGCATCCCGGTTGAATTATCTCACACAAGGAACTGGCTTATTGGACAACAGGAACTACAATTCATTGAGGCTGGATGCCTTCCATGCCAGCGATGTGAGGATCGACAAAAAGTGGAATTTCAACAAGTTCACACTTGACCTTTATCTTGATGTTACCAACTGGTATGTAGCCAAAACGCCTGGTGCAGCTCAATATACCTTCAAAAGGAATGGTACCGCCGGATTCGCAACCACCGATGGGAATCCGATCCGGATGGATGGCAGCAATGCCATACCACTGTTGCTGGAAAACAGTGATGCTTTCTCAACCCCGAGCTTTGGCTTTATCGTAGAGTTCTAGTTGGACAGCAAATTGATGGGCATGATGAACTCAAATCTGTTGGGACTCGGGGGTTTGATAAAGAGTTTTGTGTCCAACAGCCTGCTGTAACGCAGTCCGAAGGTCACATTCTGCTGGTTCCACCATTTGGTATCAAAATAAACCTCGGTTCCTGCGCTCCTGAGGTTGATGGTCTTTCCTGTTCTCAAACTCTTCAGGTACATGTCATCATAAAAGAAATTACTCCTGACCCTCAGAAAATAGACAATATTGCCAATGCCTAGATCGGGATAGACCAACGGCATATGGTAGTTGAAGGATGTTCGCCACATCCGGGGATAATCGATGGCATCGTAACCCCTTGCCATGGCAAAGCCGTTCGAGAATGAATACTGCCTCATGGTATCCCGCGACTGATAATTGAAACCCAGTACCATTGAATGGTTGCGACCAACCCCTGGCAAATACAATTGTGAGCCCCAAAACAATTGGTTGGCATTGGTATTTCCGATGGCTATCCTGCTCTGCAATCGGCTTACAAAAGCAAAATGAGGATATATATGTTGTACAGCCTGTTGCGTTTGCATGGACCAACTAATTTGATGCTGCAGATAGGGAATGAACCTATCCTTGAGTGAAATAGTATTTTTATTATCATAGTCAGCTGAAACAGCATGCAATCTCGTGGAAAGGTCCAGCTGCTTGTACAATTTTCCAGCAGTGAAATTCAGTGGCAACCTCAGACCAACATTTCCTGTCCACTCATTCCAGCGAATTAGCCTACTGCTGTCCCTAAAAGTTCTGTTCATGGTATAATTGGTTCCTCCGGTAATCCAGGGATAAAGCCCTCCGTATGCCAAGTTAACTCCCACCCGATGAGACCCCTCGTTTTCATTGTAGACGTAATCGTATGATGAAACCATCGTATTCAGCAGATTCTGCCCATAAAGACTGAAGCTCCACTCGGGTTGCTCATAAAAAGGCCTCCAGGAATGAATCCTGAACAGGCCCTCGCCCTTTTTATAATCGGTGATGGGATCAGCCGAAGCGTTGACTCCGGCCATCAGGTCAGCTTCATTTGCTTTTTTCAGTGGATGGACAATGGCCTCCGTAAAGCGATAATCAGCACAATAAACCTGCTCACCCTCTGCTGAAGGACTGCTGTAAACAATTTTTTTGCCGTTCTCATGGATGTCGCCCGCATAGGATCCAGTAACCCCATCTGCCAAGACACCCGTTTTTCCAGAGACCAGATCATGCTCCCAAAACTGGTTGGTCTGCCCCTGAGAAACAGTAAACATAAGCTTGTTTCCCCTGAGCCGGAGGAAAGACATAGGCGCATTGGTATATGGCAAGACTTCCGAAAAGGAGCCGCTGGCAAGATCCAACTGTAACAAGGCAGACGCTCCATCATCCTTTCTTCCAATAACATAAACAATTGAATCCGAATGATTAAATACAGGATAGCTAAAGTAAATACCAGAATTATTTTCAAATCTTTTCACCCTTTCACCCGTTTCCCGATTGATCAAATCGAGGCTTGTTTTACCCCCAGGTGCAACATCCACCGCAATCAACTGCTGACCACCATTGGAAAGATCTGGCGAAAAATACCTTTTGCCTCTGGTAACCCGCTGCTCCGTTCGGTCGTAAATGTTATACAGGATGATATCACTGTTCTCTTTCCATTGCCATCTGGGATCAGGTGAATAGGCCGCATAAACAACATTGCCCCCTTTATAGGTATAATAATCATCCACGCCAATATTCTTGACGTTCAATCTTGATGCTTTACCCTTACTGAAAATCACCCAATGAGGCAATTGGTTATATGCCCTGCGCAGGGCAAGGACGGAATCCCCACCCAGAAAAATGGGAAAATGGTGGTCGATTACTTTTTTTGTATCTAACTTATTGACAATCTTTAAATTATATTGCCTAACCTCAACTGGCATATTCAATTGAAAAGAATCTATAGCACGGCGTACAAACGCATTGAATTGGAGGCCAGTATGTCTTTTGATGGCAGATTGCATCGGATAAAACAGGCCCTTGAACCTGGACGCATCGTCTGTAACCTTGGACCAAAAACCATCACCCTGTCTGCCATACCCATAGGCAACCAGCAGATAACCCAATGCATAATGATTGGGAACCAGGTCTTTCATCGAACCACTCCTCAGCTTCTGGTAACCATATTTTTTGTTGGCGAGCCAAAGACTGCGGAAAGGATCATAAAAACCAGGGAGCCTTCCACGGCCCTGATTGAGGTATTTTGTTTCCGTATAAATAGCATCGCCTTCAAAAAACCAGTCAGGAACGGATGCAGAATTGGCCAATGCCTGACCCTCCTGCCCTGCAATCAGGTAGGCAAATTTTGAAAGACCTTTCCTAAAATTGGCATACTGGTGCACGTGCCTGTATTCATGAACACTCAAATTATCAAGCCAGCTGGTTGAACCCAGGTATAAGGCATCCTGAGGAGGAAACAGAAAGAACTCACTCCTCCAAGGGCCTAATCCGACATAAGCATTTGAAACAGTGGGCAGCGTTTGCAGAACAATTGGGATACGCAAACTGGCATTTCCCAACCGACCAGAGGACTGGTTTTCTAAAAATCGGGTTATTGCATTGACACGCTTAGCCGCACTATCAGATCCAAGCGGATATACAACATCGGCAACAGTTCCCCTTATTTTCTTCCATTTCACTGAAGAGGGATTGGCTCCGAATCGTTGACCATAAGTAGAAATGGAAACAGAAAAAATAAAAACTATTGATAAAGTGATTTTATAAATAAATCTCATAATAAATTGATATATAATTATTTAATTAAATTATAATTGATCCTATTTTATTGAACTCCCATCCCACGACCCCAATTGCTCAAACTAAATTATAGAACAATCCGTTTCTGAAAGCAATAAGTTTTTAACTTCATGAAAATCATTTCATGAACTGGCTCATTTTGGCCATTGCCCCTGGAGTGGCAATTTCAGCTTATATCATTTTCAAGGATCAGTACAACAGAGAGCCCAGAAGACACCTCATCATCAGTTTCCTGCTTGGAATGCTGAGCGTTTTGCCAGCGTTAGGATTGGAAATTTTAGCATCCCTTTTGTCATCTAATTTCCCCATTTTCTTCAAATCTACCATAGGAATAGCCATAAATGCCTATTTTTTTGTGGCCCTGCCCGAAGAAATCTGGAAATTTTGGATGCTGCTCTGGTATGCATACCGAAAAAAAGAGTTTGATGAGCCTTTTGATGGAATCGTTTATGCAGTAATGGTGGGAATGGGATTTGCCACGGTTGAAAATATTTCTTATGTCAGCCAATATGGACTGATGACCGGTATCATGCGACTTTTCCTAGCTGTTCCCGCCCATGCCAGTTTTGCCATTATCATGGGATATTTTATGGGAAAAGCACGTTTTTCTGCCAAAAAAGAGCAATTTTTACTGTTTTTAGGCGTTTTTTGGGCCATTGCCTTTCATGGCAGCTACGATTTTTTCCTGTTCCTCCAAGAAAGTCATAAAACCGGGACCGATAATACCAGCTTGCTGCTTTTCCTTGGAGCTGTTATCTCATTGATTACAGGCATTATTCTATCGAAAAAAGCCATCAAAGAACATTTAAAAATATCAGCCTTACAAAATATAAATCAATATAATGCTGAAGATAACTAAAGTATCACTTGATTCAATTCCGGCCGTCAGAAGATTGAGCGAAGAGATATGGTACCAAGTCTATCCCGCGATAGTTCCCATGGCTCAAATTGAATTCTTGCTTTCCACCTGGTACAGTTCAGAAGCCCTCACCGAACAAATGGAAATTTTAGGCCACCACTTTATTTTGGTTGAATGGAATGACGAAGCCGTTGGCTATGCCTCCTACTCCATGAAACTAGCCAACCATCCTGAAAGATTCCGGGTGCATAAACTTTATCTGCAACCCGCCATGCATGGAAAAGGCATTGGCAGGGCCATGTTAAAATTTATCGCAGCAGAAAGCATGCCCCTGGGATGCCAGGAACTTGAGCTGAATGTGCACAAAAGAAATCCAGCCGTTGGGTTCTACAAGCATGTGGGATTTGCCATTGAACAGGATATTGTCACAGTTATAGAACATGGTCATGTTCTGGATGATTATATCATGACGTTAGACCTCATGAAAAATCTACTCTGATGAGGGTTTTTAGCCAATAAAAGCTAGCTTTGCGCAAAATTTACAAGACATGTCTACTACCGCACAACTCGACTTTGCATTACCGTACAAGGTTAAAGATATTACCCTAGCAGAATGGGGAAGGAAAGAAATCAGGCTTGCTGAGGCAGAGATGCCCGGACTGATGGCCCTTCGTGAAGAATACGGCGCATCCCAGCCATTGAAAGGTGCAAGGGTTGCAGGCTGTCTGCACATGACCATTCAAACTGCAGTTTTGATCGAGACCCTGGTTGCCCTGGGTGCTGAGGTGAAATGGAGCTCTTG
>JBIIQT010000014.1:0-44038 GCA_044341875.1 Chitinophagaceae bacterium
ATCTAAGAATATCAGCTCAACCTTTTATATTCTTAATTAATATATTCTAGAGTTTAAAAACAATCTTGGATTTAAAATTAAAATTTATAAGAAAAGTTAAAATATTCTGTAGAATAGTATGTCTGTATTTTTGTTATATTTTATTATTTACAAGATATATTTTAATCAGAAATGGAAAAAAAATCTTATTTATCCCTCAGAATAGTTTTGAAGGTGGTACAGGTACATTTACTCATTCCTTTATTCATTTTGCTTTAGATAATGCTTTCAAATTGATTTTGATAATACCTGATAAAGAGTTGTCTAAATATCAAGATCAGTATAATTTTAACCATTTTATTTTTTATACGTATGGCAGCGAGCTAGATATGCCCGAACATTATTACTCATTAAAACATTCTTTGTTCAAATATTTTCGTTTCGAAGTATTAAAACAACAAGTTTATTTTTTGAGCTTAGCCATTAAGTATAAAGCCAAATCTATTGTTATTTCAGTCGCACATCCTGGAAGGTTTATGTCAGCATTTTTATTTCCTGGAAAGGTTATTTACTTCATTCATACCATGCCTTGGATACAATTGGATACAGGTAACCAATCAATATTGCACATTCAAATACAAAAAAAACAAAAACAATTAATTACAGTTTCGAATTATGCTAAAAAGGAAATCATTAAATTTTGGTTACTTGAAAAGTTTCAAAACAAAATTCAGGTTATACATAATTACTACGAACAAAAATATACATATCCTAAACCGGCCAAAAATTATTTGCAAATTCTCACTCTGGGCAATCTTATTCAAGATAAAAATCCCGAAGTATGGCTCCGGGTTGCAATTGAATTGACCCAAATATATGGTGTTGATAAACTTAGGTTTGTTTGGGCGGGAAGCGGTCCTTTGTTAGAGCAATATAGAAAAAAAATTATTTTATATCCCAATATACAATTTGTGGGTTGGATAGCCGATGTTGATAAACTTTACGGTGAGAGTGATATATACCTCCAGCCTAGTTATTCTGAAAGTCATGGCATTGCTGTAGTTGGCGCCATGTCTCATGGTTTGCCTTGTGTGGTTACAAATAAAGGTGGAACTACAGAATCAATAATTCAAAATTTTAATGGCTACACTTGCGACACTAAAGTGCCTAATCAAGTAGTAGATTTTCTCATAAAATTGATAGAAAACAGCGAATTAAGAAATGAATTTGGAAAAAATGGAATGGATAGATATAGAAAAATGTTTAAAAATGAGATTTGGGAAAAGAAAATGGCTTTAATATTACAAGCCTAATATGATAATAAATTTTTATTATTTCAGTTCATAAAAAAAAATGTTGCACTGTTGTAAAATCAACTATTTGAATTTTGTCAAATATTATTATTTAGAATTACTCCGATTTCAATCCGATTATGAAATAAATCCTAATATTAATGAATAAGCCCAACATAGCCATAGCATGCTCATCATTTACCAATAAGGCTGAACCATTTATAGAAGATATTAAGAAACATATTAACGGAAGCATTTACTATTTGTATGGTGACAATTTCCCCAATAAGGCAGATGGATATAGCTCTTTGTCTTATTATCCTAACCAGTGGAATAGCTTTTTTAGAAAATTGAGAAATATACCCACAAATTATTTGCAGGAAGGCATGGAACGTTTCCTAAAATCAAATAAAATTGATATTGTACTATCTGAGTATGGTACAGTGGCTGCAAAAATGGCAATGGTTTGTGCAAAATTAGATATTCCACATATAGCCCATTTTCACGGTGGAGATATGTATATCAAAGAAAACCTTGTCAATTTTCAAAATGAATACAGTTTTTTATTTGAGACCGCTGCCGGAATAATTGGTGTTTCGGAAGATATGACTCATGATTTAATTCATTTAGGTGCAAAACTCGAAACTTGCAAAACTATTCCCTGTGCACCTCAAGAACGGTTTTTTTCAATAAATCCGGAATTCCAAAAACCAATATTTCTTTTTGTGGGTAGGTTTACCGATAAAAAAGCACCTTATTATACCTTGGCTGCATTCAAAAAGGTTTTAGAGGTCTTTCCAAATTCCAAGTTAATTATGGCTGGTGATGGCGAGTTATTAAACACTTGTGAAAATTTGGTTCGGTATTGGCAATTAGAACAAGCTGTTACATTTTCCGGCAGAGCAGACCATGCTCAATTAAATGACTATTTTTCTCAGGCATCTTGCTATGTGCAGCATTCTATAATTGCTGCTAATGGCGATTGTGAAGGTACGCCTGTTTCCATTTTAGAAGCATCCGCAGCATCTTTGCCAGTAGTATCTACTCGACATAAAGGCATTAAACAGGCAGTTATACATGGGGAAACCGGATATCTAATTGATGAACATGATATAAATGGCATGGCAATCTTTATGATTGAAATTGCCAAAGATCTACCGAAATCCAAAATTATGGGCAAAGCAGGGCGTGAACATATTCGCCAAAACTACTCAATGAAAAAATATATTGGGGCCATTGATGATATGATAAATAGAATTTTATACAATGTATAAAGACGCCATTGGTATTTTAATAAATTCACTTGTTCCCGGTGGTGCTGAAATGCAAGCGTTATTATTGGCAGTTGAAATGAAAAAGGCTAATCTCCATCCAGTAATTTTGGGATTATCTGGTGGTGGGTTGCTGGAAGATTTACTGAAAAAAGAAAATATAGATTATCGAATATTAAATTTTAACTTAACCAAATTTCATAAGAATAATAGGTCTAAACTAATTGAAGTTTGGAAGGTATCAAGAGAATTTACTTCTGCTAAAATAGGAACTATTATTTCATTAACCTATTACCCCAATGTAGTTGGTAACATATCCGCTCGTTTAGGATGTATTAAACGGCGTTATTGGTTTCAAGTAGGCGTTGAATGGTACAACAGAAATTCAAAAGTTGAAAAATTAGCGGCAAAATTTGCAAATGGTTTTATTGCTAATTCTAATGATGCATCCAGGTTTGTATCAGGCACATATAATGTTTCTATAGAAAAAGTTCATGTTTTGCCGAACATGTATTTTAATCGTGCAATAATAAATTCGCCAGAATTTTGGCGAACTAAACTTAAAATAAAAGATTATCAAATAGTTATAGGTCTCTTTTCTAACTTTTTTCCGGTCAAAGACCACGAAACTGCAGTTAAAGCATTAGCTATATTAGTAAAAGAATATAAGCATGTTAAAATGGTATTTGCGGGATATGCACCTGAAATTTGTAATATCTATAAAACTAAAGCCCTAGCGTATGATTTGGATTTGCACGAGAATCTAACGTTTACCGATTCTACTCACGATGTACAAGGATTGCTATCAGTAACCGACATTTGTTTATTCACTTCATTAAAACAACACACTGAGGGGTCGCCCAATATCATTCTTGATTACATGTTGGCAAAAAAACCAATTGTAGCAAGCAATATAGGGCCTATAAATGATTTATTTGAAGGTTTAGACAAAAGCTTTTTATACGAGCCTGAAAATGCAAATGATTTGGCAGAAAAATTGTCAATTCTTATCAAAAACAGCTTGCTTAGAAAGGAATTGGGAGATGCCAATTACCGGAATGTTTTGATTAAGCATGATAAGAAATACTACGCAGATTTTGTCCAGAAACTGTTAGTCCCATAATGCATGGAAGAGAAACCATTAATATCAGTAATTATACCGTGTTACAATGCTGAACACTATCTTTCTGAGGCGTTGGAAAGTCTGACATATCAAAATTTCGAGTACTGGGAATGTATAGTGATTGACGATGGGTCAATTGATGACTCACAGAAAATTGCACAATCGTGGTGTGCTAAGGATAAGCGGTACAAATATTTTCATCAGCAAAATGCAGGAGTAGTTTCTTCTAGAAATTATGGAATAAGTAAAGCATCATCTCAATTAATTATTCCGTTAGATGCCGATGACAAACTTGCAAAAGATTTCTTATACATAGCCTACAACGAATTAATGCAAAACAAGTACGACGTGGTTTATGGTATTGTAGAGTGTTTTGGTGCTTTAATTCAAAGGTGGGACAAAGATATTTTTTCAGTAAAAGAATTATTAATACATAATTTAATACCTGTTACAGCATTATATCGTAGGCAAATTTGGGAACAATTGAATGGTTATAAACAGACAATGAGTAAGGGGTTTGAAGACTGGGAATTTTGGATTTCGGCAGTTGAAAAAGGCTTTAAAATAAAGCAGCTTCAATTTACTATGCTATATTATCGCCAACTCCCCAACTCCCGTTCGCTGCAAATTAGCGCAACCGATATGTATAACCTGCGTAAACAAATAGCGCTTAATCATATACACTTGTATGTCGAACATTTGGGTGACCCTCTTAATTTATCATATGAAATAAAAGAGCATGATCGTAAATATGAATTGCTTTGTAATTCATGGGCCTTTAAATTAGGCACGCTTATTTTAAGTCCATTTAAGTTGGTGCAAAAACTGATGAGAAAATGAATATTTACGACTGTTTTTTATATAATGGTGAAACCGAAATAGTTAGCCTACGATTTGAGGTAATGGGTCCGTACATCGAAAAATTTGTAATTGTAGAAGCGAATAAAACTTTTTCAGGTTTAACCAAACCATTTTACTTTGAACGCGATATGCATTTATGGCAAAAATGGAAGGATAAAATTTTGTTCTTTCCCATAAGCAATTTGCTCGAAGGAAACGATGTATGGGCAAAAGAACACTTTCTACGCGACCAACTTCGCTTGTTGGTTCCCGCATCCGACGATGATTTGATTTCTATTGCCGATGCTGATGAGATTATTAACATTCCGGCAATTGCAAATATACTACCTCTAACAGAGCCTACTATTGTCGAATTACCGACCTATTATCATTTTCTGAATGTGCAATCTTCAGAAATAATTAAAGTTACGCTCATTGCACCTTTTAAAACTGTAAAAAATACATTTTTAGGAGATAGAAATACATATTTAAGCTTTGCAAAAAATCGAATAAGTGCTGCAGAGTACCAAACCGGCGGCCACTTTACTTACATGTTTGGCTACAACGTAAACAATTATATAAAAAAAATACAAACTTTCTCGCACCAAGAGTTTAATACGCCATATTGGCTTAATTCAAAAAGAATTAAAGCATGTATTGCATACGATATAGACTTATTCGAACGTCGGCAATTCAAATACAAACAAATTGATTTGAAAAAGGAATTTCCGGTTTTTTACAACGAATTAACCAATTTACCTGGTTTTACTCAATTGATTAAACCAATGGGTGTCAGTGCTTTTTTAAATCAGTTAGGTAGGTTTCTTAACTTGTATTTTTTAAAATATCAATATCTGAACTTAAGAATTAAACTTTCTTATTTTAAGAAAAGACTACTTATTCATGACTAATCGTATATCTGTACGCATTCCAATCTTCAACCAACCCCAATTACTCGAAAGGTGTTTACAAAGCATTCGCAACCAGAGTTTCGTGCCCGCTGAAATTATATTGTTCGATGACCAAAGCACTACGGATTATAAAACATCAATAGAGTCGTTTACTGATTTAAATATAAAATACATTCGGAACGAATCAAATTTAGGCGCTGTCCGCAATATGCTGAATGCTTTGTATTACAAATCGGAATGCGATTATATATTGGTTTTTCACGAAGATGATGTAATGCAAGCACGTTTTATCGAATATTCGGCTAAAGCATTTGAAACTAATCCCAGTGCAGTATTTTGTTGTTCGCTTATTTCGTTCTTTGCCCATACTTCAGAAATTAAATTTATAAATCATACATTCACTTTTCCTCATCTGCTTAATAAACAACAATTAATAAATGAATTTTTAAAAGAGAAAACCATCGGGTTTGGAACCATTGTATATAATGTAAACAAACTAAAATTTGTAGATTTTGATTTCAAAAGTTATTCTGTTTTTGGTGATCGACCTTTTATGCTAAGTTTAATCGGAAAGCAAGATCAGGTTTTGTATTTAGAACAAGAATTAACAGCAGTTTTCGACCATTCACACGAAGATATCCGATGGAAGAACTTATTGGCTAATCATGCCTTAAATCTTTATATGTTTTATAAAAGTGAACTTAGGGATAAATTTAACAAACAAAACCTTATCGGTTCTACACACGGATTGATATATGCTGCTAATGAATTATTAAAATTGTCTGCACTTTCAAAATTTATTTTTTATTTAAAAGCAATGCGTAAAAATATTTTTTCAATAAAATATTATTTTCTATCCTACAATTCACTTAGAAAATTTCTAGAAAATTTCCGAAAAAACATACAAAATCAAACCTTAGTATAACAATTGAATTTAGCTTTTATCTCCTACGAATACCCTCCAGATACAGGGAAAGGTGGTATTGGAACCTATACTCAACAAATGGCTGTTTTACTTCAATCGGCTGGTGTAGAGGTGCATGTTTTTGCCGGTAGCCAAACAAGGGAGGGAGCGGAAAATGAGAATGGTCTTCATGTCCATCGAATTTTGTGTACTTCAGTACATGACTTTAGTGAAAAATTAGTGTCTGTTTTTCGCTCTGTTAATGCACAAACTCCTTTTGATGTAATTGAATCCGCCGAAATTCATGCCAATGCACTTGAAATAAAAAAATTATTTCCATTGATTCCGCTGATTGTAAGGTTACATGCACCTGATTGTATCGTGGAATCCTTAAAAAAAAGATATGTGCCTTTCCTTCATAAACTTCGTTTTGTGTTAGGTGCGGTAAGGAGGGGCTATTGGGATGCAGGTTACTGGCGTAAATACAGCTACAAAAACGATGCTGATTATAACTTCACAACATTGGCCGATGCGGTTACAGCACCCTCCACTGCAATGAAAGAATGGGCAGTGAAGAACTGGGCTATAAGTGACCAAAATATTTCAGTTATCGGTAATCCGTTTATCCCCTCAGATTCTTTTTTGAAGCTGCCTGTCCCCAACGCTTTTAACCATAAAACTGTGATTTTCTTTGGCCGCCTTAATGTGCTGAAAGGACTTGTAAATGCAACAAAGGCCATGAAAAAAATTCTGTTAAGGCATCCGGATTGGAAATTTAAAGTTATTGGTGATGATGGTCCGGGTCCTATTCTTGGTGGGTTACAAATGCGAGCATGGATGAAGGAACAGCTAGGCTGTTATAATGATAGTGTAATATTTTATGATGGGGTACTTTATGAAATGCTACCTGAGATACTGAGAGAAGGGGAGATTGTAATATTGCCCAGTCTTTTTGAAAGTTTTTCTTATGCTTGCTTAGAAGCTATGGCTGCAGGTAAGGCGGTGGTTGGAAGTACAAGCGGTGGTATGAAAGACTTAATTGAAAACGGTAAGACTGGCTTACTGATAGACCCTGAACGTGAAGATTCACTATACAATGCCATCAACTTCCTTATTACAAACCCTGAATCTTGCTTTGAAATGGCAGAGGAGGCTCGTATGCAAACCAGCCATATGGGCAGGAACGAATTAGTGCTACAGCATTCGATTAAACTTTATAGTTCACTAATAAATGGCTAAGGTTTCCATATATCATTTTCATAATGGGAGCGGCGGAGGTGTACTTTCCATTATCCGGAACTTATTGCTTTTCCGGCAACATGATGAAATTGAGAACCATGTTATTTATACCATTAATAAAGAGCAAACTCCCACTTTTTTTATACCAGGTTTAGAGGGTGCCGCCAGTGAACAAGTATTCTATTATTCACCCAAATGGAATTTTTATTATACTTCTCGTCAACTGGCCAAATTGCTGCCGGAAAATAAAGTAGTAATTGTGGCCCACGACTGGCTTGAGTTGGGTATGGTGAGTCATCTCGGGTTACAAAACACTGTTATTCAGGTTTTACATGGGGATTTCGATTATTACTATGATCTTGCCAAGTTGCATACATCTGTTATTAATGCATATGTTTGCGTGAGCGGAGTCATTGCAAGAAAATTGAAAACTTTGTTGCCAGCTGTGTCTGACGATATTCATTCTCTTCATTTCCCTGTTCCAGATGTGGATTTGTTTCATAAAGATTATCAAAAAGTCAGATGTGTTTTTTTTGTCAGGGATTTGACAGATGAGAGAAAACAAGCTTTTTTATTGCCGCTCATAGATCAATCACTGCTGAAGAAAGGGATATCAATTGAGTGGCATATTGCCGGGGGAGGCATTGCTTACGAAGATTTTTTCCGATTTTGGCCACAGTATGACTCTAATAGAATTTTCTTTTTTGGGACATTGGATGTAAACGGAATAAAGCAATTACTTAAAAGTTGCACTTTATTTGTACTCCCTTCTTTAGCAGAAGGGTTTCCTGTTGCTGTAGTTGAGGCTATGAAGCACGGCCTGGTTCCATTGGTTTCAAAATGGGGCGGTGCCATTGACGAACTTATTAAAGATGGCTACAATGGATTCTTTCTACCAATAAAAGATATTGAAGCTTATGCAAATTGTATTTATCAATTAGTAAATAATCCTGAAAAGATTTCAATGATCGGATTGAGGGCCAGACAACGTGCAGATATATTATTTAATCCTGTTATCAATACAAAAAAGTACGAAGATCTATTTTTGAAAACACAAAGTAGCACAAGAAAAAACAAGAGAAAATTTAAGGCATATGGGAGCCGATTGGATAATATTTATTTCCCCAATATTTTAGTAAATCTATTTAGGAGATTAGTTATATGATAACTCATCCTTTGGTTAGTGTGTTAATGACTGCTTATAATAGATCGCAATATATTCCATTCGCAATTGAAAGTGTTTTGTCACAGACATTTTCAAATTTTGAATTAATCATTATTGATGACAATTCTCTTGATGATACATTTACAAAGGCAAAAATATTTGCAGAAAAAGATAATCGAATAAGATTATTTCAAAATGAAAATAATCTTGGTCAATTTGAAAATCGAAATAAAGCTGCTTCTTTAGCAAAAAGTGAAATACTTATGTATGTAGATTCAGACGATATAGTTGCTAAAGATGCAATATCTCATATATATGACATTTTTTTGAAGTTTCCCTCCGCTTCATTTGCTACAATTTGTCATGATACAGCACTACTTTCACCCTGCATAATGGAACCATTAGAATTACTTAACCGACATTTTTTCGATAAAACTACTTTACATATAGGGCCAGGGGGTACTATAATTCGTCGTTCCTTATTTAATAGGATTGGAGGCTTTCCAGTTAAATACGGTCCAGTTGGGGATATGTACTACAATATAAATGCAGCTTCAAATAGCCATACTGTTTTAATACCTTATAATTATTTGCATTATCGTCGCCATGATGGTCAGGAAATCAATAATAGATTTATTTATTTATTTAATGGCTACCGATATTTCAATGATGTTTTAGCATTGCCTAATTTACCATTGAAGGAAAATGATATAAATTATTTATTGAGAAAGAACAAAAGGAGGTTTTTAGTTAATACATTCAAATATTATTTTAAAACCTTAAGGTTAAAAGAAACCCTTAATTCATATAAGTTAGCGGGTTTCAAGATTAAAGATATTTTGATAGCAATTTTTCAAGTTTGAAAATCTTACAAATTCTCAATCATTTCCTACCTTATCAAACTGCAGGTACAGAAGTTTATACTTGGGCTTTAAGCAAATATCTGCAGGAGAATGGAGTTGATGTAAAAATTGTTATTCCCAATTATGAAAATTTTTCTGCTGCTCAATATGTATTTGATGGTCTACCTGTATATAAATATGCAGAACCTTCAACTGTAGATCGTTCTCTTATCATGGGGTTTCGCGCTCCTGAGGGTTTAAAATGGTTTACTAAATTTATTAGAGATGAGCTTCCTGATATTATACATTTTCATGAATTAGCTGGGAGTAATGGCATTACACTTCATCATGTTAAAGAAGCTCAAAAAATAGGCGTAAAAGTTCTTATGACTTTTCATTTAGCCACATACTCCTGTATGACTGGGTCATTGCTTCAAAACGGCTTATCTAATTGTAACGGCAAAATAGAATTGAAAAAATGTACAGAATGTTACATAAGCTCAAAAACATTGGAAAATTCAAATGTAAATGTACTTACTAGGCTTTCATTATTGTTAAACCTACTTGGAATTAATCCTACCAAGTTATCTAATCGATTTGCAACTGCCTTAGGATCCACTTCGTTAGTTAAAAAAAAGTGTCAAAATTTAATTGAGTTGGCAAACTCTTGTGATAAGGTAATAGTGTTAAATAATTGGTACAAGGAAATTCTTATCTCTAATGGCATTAGTCTTAATAAAATTGCTTTAATTTCCCAAGGCCTTCCATTTAATAAAACTTTAATAAAGGGTGTTAAACCTTACCGTGATAAAATAAAATTTATTTTTGTTGGTAGAATAAGTCATTTTAAAGGCATTCATTTACTAATAGATGCCTTTATGCAATTAGATTGTACTAAAACGGAACTTCATATTTATGGCCAAACAGATGACTCTATTTATGAGAATGACTTAAGGAAAAAAAGTAATTTATTTCAAAATATTAAGTGGAAAGGAAAATTATCACAATCTGACGTTGTTTCAACCATGTATAACTGTGATGCACTTTGTTTATGTTCAACCATTACTGAGATGTCACCCTTAGTTATTCAAGAAGCTTACGCCGCAGGTATTCCTGTTATTGCCAGCAATGTATATGGTAATGCCGAACAAATTAATCATGGTATAAATGGATTGTTATTTAATATTAATGATTCAGTAGATTTATTAAGCCAGCTTAATCGTTGCATATATGAAATAGATTTATTGCCATCATTAGTCAAAAATATTACTCCTCCTAAAACCTTTGATAAAGTTGGAGATGAATATATGGAATTGTATAAATCGATATTGAATTGAAAATTCTTTTATTAATGGACCCGGGTATTCTTGTGCCTCCAAACGGTTACGGTGGGCATGAACGTCTAGTTTATATGTTTGCTAAAGAATATGCAAGACTAGGGCATGAGGTACATTTATTGGTTACCAGAGGATCTAGCGTTGAAGGCTGTACTGTTCATGGATATGGCAAAGAGGGGTTTCCTCCCAAAAAATCAGATGCTTTTTTGGCAATACCAAAAGCATGGTGGTTTTTATATAAGAACAGAAATAAATTTGATTTGATTCACAATTTTGGAAGATTAGCTTATTTACTTCCTGTATTGAATCATTCAGTTAAAAAAATCATGACTTATGGGAGGGAAATTAGCAGAAGTAATATTGTCAACATAAACAACCTAAAGAATAGAAATCTTGTTTTTACTGGTTGTAGTTCAAATCTTGTATCACGTGGCAATGTTGCTGGAAGGTGGGAAACTGTTTACAATGCAATTGATTTTTCAAAATACACTTTGGTAGATAATGTTGCGGAAGGTGCTCCTCTAATGTTTTTAGGGAGAATTGAGAGAGTTAAGGGTTGCCATACTGCGATTAAAGTTGCCCTTGAAACTGGGAATAAATTATTTATAGGAGGTAATATATCCCCACTCGAAGATGAGCAGAAATACTTTGAAGAAGAAATAAAACCATTTATTGATGGAAACCAAATTATTTTTTTAGGTGCATTAAATGACAAAGAAAAGAATTACTATTTGGGGCAATCAAAAGCTTTGTTATTCCCTATTGAGTGGGATGAACCCTTTGGTATGGTAATGGTCGAAGCTATGGTTTGTGGAACACCTGTATTAGCATTTAATCGTGGTTCAGTTGCTGAAGTTCTAGATGATGGAATAACAGGCTATATATGCGAATCGATTTTAGAGATGAAAACTAAACTATTTGAATTAGGTTCAATTTATAGATCGAAATGTCGCAATCAGGCATTTAAGCGTTTTGATGTTTCTGAAATTGCAATTCAATACCTTTCATTGTTTAACGGATGAAAAATGTGATTTTAATTTCATCTGCACAACCCTCTGCAAATCCCAGATTAATAAAAGAAGCAAAAACTTTATTTGATACGGGTTATTCGGTTTCTGTAATTTGGTGTCCTTTATCAATATGGGCGGATGAATTAGATAGAAAACTAATTACTGATTTTCCTGATATCAATTGGGTAAAGGGCGGCTATCATGCCAAATCTCAACCAATAATGTACTGGTATGCAAGGGTACGACAAAAAATTTGGCAATTGGTATACAAATTTGTTGGTGACCAATCTGATGCGGCCATAAAATCGTTGGTGTTATTTAGCCAGGAACTAACATCAATTGCATTGGAACATAAAGCCGATCTATATATCGGGCATAATCTGGGGGCTTTGCCGGCCACAGTAAAAGCTTCAAAAAAGTATAATGCTAAGTCTATTTTCGATTTTGAGGATTATCATCGGGGTGAATTAGAAAAAAACGCTATAAATACCAAGATGACTATAAAGGTCGAAAATCGATATGTACCCCATATTTCTTCAGTGACTGCCGCATCACCTTCTATTTCTCTTAGATATGGCATGGTTTTTCCTTACCATTTGAGCACAACAATCAACAATTGTTTCCCTTTGGAATATGCAGTTGAACAAGTCAAACTAGTTTCTCAACATCCTTTAAAACTTTTCTGGTTTTCACAATATGTTGGTAAAAAGAGGGGTTTAGAAGCCATTATTACGTCGATGAGTTTTTTTTCAGATAAATCGATTTCTTTAACCCTTTTGGGTTTTACTTCTGCTGAAATGAGAAAATATTTTTTAAATTTAATGATTGATTTAAACCTTTCTGAAGATCAATTAACTTTTTTGGATCCTGTAAAGGAGGTAGATATTGTGTCTATTGCCTCAAATCATCATATTGGAATTGCATCTGAACCTGGAAGGGATTTAAATAATGATTTGGCCTTATCAAATAAAATAATGATGTATTTGCTAGCTGGCAATGCATTGTTGTGTAGTGATACTGTCTCTCAAAAAGATTTTCTTGATCTTAATCCCTCTATAGGATCTCTATATTTAAAGGATAACCCGACTGATCTTTCCAGGGTATTGAGCTATTATCTGAATAACCCTGAGTTACTTAATGATCACCGGAAAAATGCCCTTCAATTGGGAAAAGAAAGATACAATTGGAACGTTGAGAAAAAGAAGTTTCTACTGAATGTTGAGCAAGTTTTAGCAAAATGAAAAGAAGTCTGGTTCATTTTTACATCCTTGCCTTCTTCATGCTGATATCACCTGATCCATTGCTCATGCTTGTGTCTGGTCTGGTATTATTCCTGTCGTTCAGATTAATGTGGAGGGTAAACGAGCCCAAGCACTTATTGGTCAACCTTATCCTTAATTGGATGGTAGTGGCTATTTTATTGCCTTACGGCGCAATGTTCCAAAAGCCTTTGAGTGAATTAAGTATTTATAAGTCTGATACTCTTGTCTATGCTACTTGGTTAGCTGTATTTTCTCAGGTTTTTTATTTATTGGGGATATACCTTCCCTTAAGAAACCTTGTTGTTACACAGATGGGTAAACTGCAAATGGTACTTTCACGTTATGACGGTCAAAAGCTATTTACAGCTTATATTGCATATTCTTTTTTTACAGCATTTTTGACGCCTTTCTTATTGGGTACATCGGGGGGGCAAATGCTAATGGGTCTGGTGTACTTTAAATGGGTCTTCTTGACCTTTCTGATCATTCACACCTCAGTTATCCCTTCCAACACCAAATACGTATTGCTTTTTGTAGGCTTTGAGATTCTATTGAGTTTTTCCGGATTTTGGGCTTCTTTTAAGGATTATATCTTGGTTGCTGTTGGAGCTTTTTTTACCCTAAACAGAAAAATTACTTCAAAAGCATTTGTTTCAACCTTGTTGACAGTTGTTGTAACTTTCTTCATTTTTGTTGTTTGGTCAGCCAGTAAGGGAAAGTACAGGGCTTTTCTCACCGGTGGTGCACGTTCTCAAAATGTTGTTCAGACAAATCAATTGAAAAACATTGCTGTTCTTTGGAATATTGTATCTGAGGATTTTAATGCTGAAAATTTTTCTGAGAGTTTTGAAAGAGGCAGGGATGCTTTGGTTTATCGAATATCTTATGTGGAATATTTTGCATTAGCGTTAAAGCAAGTACCTACTTTTTTACCCCATGAAAATGGGCAGCTGTTGCAAAATGCACTGGAGCATGTTTTGAAGCCAAGAATATTGTTTCCTGACAAGCAGGTTATTTATGATTCTGACATAACATCCAAGTATACCGGTATAAGTTTTGCCGGCAGAGATGAAGGTGTTTCTTTTTCATTAGGGTATGTTCCTGAAGCCTACATAGATTTTGGTCCTGTGTATATGTTCATTCCCATTTTTTTCTTTGGGCTCTTGTTTGGCTGGATGTACAAAACCCTTTTACTTAAGGGGTACAATATTGTTTGGGGGATCTGTTATTCTGCTCCTATCTTTCAGTATGCCTGGATGTTCCCTGTTCCCGGAACCAAACTCCTTGGATGGTCCATCACCTATTTTGTAAATTTCTATCTCATCAATCGTTATCTCGTTAAATACCTTGATTCTTGGCTACTTCGCAAAGAGTTCAAATGAAAACCATCCTTATCATACCCCCCCACTATCCTCCCTCCAACCTTGCTGCAGTGCATCGTTCGCGTCTATTTGCACTACACCTGCCCGCTTTTGGATGGAACCCCATCATCCTGACGGTGCATGAGGATTTCTATGAGGAGGCACTGGACTGGAATCTGCACAAACTCATCCCTGCCGGACAGCACATAGAAAAGGTTTCGGCATTCAAAGTAGCTAAGCCAAGGCTCGTGGGTGATATTGGTTTACGTGCTTTTTTTCAGTTGAGGAGGAGAGCGCTGGAACTCATCAGGGCTGAAAAGATCGACTTTGTTTACATCCCCATTCCTTCTTTCTACATGGCCCTCCTCGGTCCTTATCTTTTTAAAAGGACAGGCATTCCTTATGGCATTGATTATATCGACCCTTGGGTGCATGTATTCCCCGGTTCTGATAAAATCTTCTCCCGCCATTGGTTCACCACCCAACTCGCAAAATTCCTCGAACCCATTGCGGTAAAACATGCTTCATTGATCACTGGTGTATCAGAGGGTTATTACAAACCTGTTTTAGAAAGGAATCCCCATCTTAAGACACAAGCCCTCACTGCGGCAATGCCTTATGGTGGTGAAGAATCGGATCATGATTTTGTTAGGAATAAAGGGAAGGAGGTTTCTTCTACCCCCCTGCCTTCGGCAGGCAAGTTCAACCCATCAACCACTTCAACATGTAAGTTTATATACGCCGGCGCCATGCTTCCCAAGGCATACAAACCATTGGAGGAAGTATTCAAAGCATTGAACAGTCTTCAAACCACAAGTCTTGGTTTACCAACAGATCGTGAGCTGGCAGGTTCAAACCTACAACTGAATTTCATCGGTACCCTAGACACCATCAAACCCTTCGCAGAAAAGTACAATCTCTGGGGATCTGCTGTGCTGGAGCATCCTGACCGCATACCCTATCTCGATGTATTGTCCAAACTCGATGCTGCCGATGCGGTGTTTATCCTGGGCAGTACCGAGCCGCACTATACGCCCAGCAAAGTATACCAGGCAGTTCTTTCCGGCAAACCCATCCTTGCAGTATTGCACGAGGCCAGCACAGCGGTTAAGGTATTGCGCGAGTCCATGGCCGGGATTGTTGTCACCATGAAAGGGGAGGAGGACCTTGATACACTGTCTGCCCGTTTCCTGGAAGGCCTGAAGGAGTTCATGGTCTTTAAACAGACATTCGATCCAGGCAAAATCAACCGGGCTGCCTTCGAGCAATATTCTGCCAAAGCCGTCACTGCCCAGCTGGTGGAAAAGCTGGATGCAATTGTTTCTTCAGCGGCGGAAAGGGGGTAAAATACATGGTTGAATTGGTGATTTTCACCGTTATAAATTTGTTCCGGGCTTCAACTTTGCTTCATGAAAAAAAGGGAGTTGAGTCCGCTTGCCGATCCGGTGTTCAAGCGTGTGTTCGGGGAAGAGAAAGAGATTCTGATGGAGCTGATCAATGCGGTTATGCAACTGGAGCATCCTGTTGTGAACATAGAATACTTGCCGCCTGAGCTTTTACCCGAAAGTATTGACAAAAAGACTACGGTTGTAGACGTAAGATGTACAGATGATGCAGGAAGGCATTTTATTGTGGGAATGCAGTTAGCCCGCCAGAAGTCTTTAAAGAAGAGGGTTCTTTTTAATGCTGCCCGGGTGTATGGAAGACAAATGCCACAGGGATTGGATTATGATGACTTGCAGCCTGTTTTTGCACTTTGCCTGGTGGATCACATCATTGAACACAAGACAGATCGCTGGAAACACAAATACATCATCGTCAACGCAGATGATCCTGATAGGTGCATAGAAGAATTCGAAATGCATTTCATTGAGTTATCAAAATGCAGAAAAAGAAGTAATTTCAATTTGGAAGATTCACTGGATCGCTGGGTCAAATACCTCATTGATCCAGAATTCATCAAATCATTTACCATGAACACCCAATACAACTATCCCAACTTGAAGAAAGCGGTTGAATTGCTGGATGAATCCAATTATACAGAAGGACAGCTCATTGCTTATGACAATTACTTGGATTCAATTCGTACATGGAATTCATCGATGAAGTTGAGTTATGAGGAGGGGCAACAACATGTGGTTTCAATATTGAGATCGCTTAAGGAAGGAAAGACAGTCAAGGAAATTGCCTCCGAGTTAAATGTTGACGAGTCATACATCAAGAGTTTGGGGACGGAATTCCTCTAGGTACCTTAACCCCTGCTAATCTATCACCAAATTAGCCATCATATCAACCCATCCTATTCAATACAATGCGCCGCTGTTCAGGTATTTGGCGGGTTCGGCAGATTGTAACATAAAAGTATTTTATACCTGGGGACAAGCACAAGGCAAGGTACTTGACAAAGACTTTGGCATTGAACGTGATTGGGACATTGACTTGCTCTCTGGCTATGATCATGCCTTTGTAAAAAATACTTCCACAGTTCCGGGATCACATCATTACAAGGGAATCATCAATCCTTCGCTGGTCAGCGAGGTTGCTGCATTTCAGCCCGACAAAATCATTGTATACGGCTGGAAATTCAATTCCCACCTCAAAATCTTACGTCACTTCAAAGGAAAAATTCCATTGTATTTCCGGGGTGATTCAACACTTTTAGACGAACCAGCTGGATTCACCATCAAAAAAGCATTGCGCAGGTTACTCCTTCAATGGGTTTATCGGCATGTAGACTTTGTCTTGAGCCCCGGCACAGCTTCCGATGCATATTTTCTGACTGCAGGCTTGTCTTCAAATCAAATTATACGAGCTCCCCACTCCATTGACAATGATCGATTTGCTGGGATTCAATTATCGACGAATGACGATGAGCGGCTTGATGCGTCTCAATCGCTTGATAATGATGCTGAATCTTCATTGAAAATCAGGGCACAAAATTGGAGAAAGGAACTATCAATTGCTGAAGACGCAATAGTCTTTCTTTTTGCTGGAAAATTCGAACCCAAAAAAGATCCAGTGTTATTGGTCAAGGCATTTGCTCGACTTCATCAACAACATCCCAATACACACCTGATCATGGTTGGAAGTGGAATACTTGAGGAGGAACTCAAACAGTTTTCTTCAACCCCCATCACCTTCCTTCCCTTCCAAAACCAATCCATCATGCCCCTGGTCTATAGATTGGGAGATGTTTTTATGTTGCCTTCAAAAGGCCCTGGAGAAACCTGGGGCTTGGCCATCAACGAAGCGATGGCCTGCGGAAGACCAGTGATTGCATCTGACAAATGCGGCGCCGCGGCAGACATGATAAAGGATAACGAGAATGGATTTGTTTTTAAGGCCGGGGATGAAAATGATTTGTACAGTTTCATGGAAAAAATGGTCAACGCAGACCTTGCCTCGATGGGAGCAAGAGCACAGGAGACTGTTCGGCATTTTAGTTATACATCTTTTGCAAGTGCATTAAAAGGCTTGAGTTAACGCTGTCGTATTAAACCGTTATTTAATTCACCACTTCAACCCCTTCAACGTCTCTTAACCTCCTTAAACCTTCCTTAACCTCCCTCAACCTCCCTCAACCTCTCTCAACCTCCCTCAACATCAACCTAACCCTCATATACCGCAAACGTAATCCGGCTTTCTTCAGCATCGAGAAAGTATTTGATGTTGTGGCCAAAGAAGCAAACGCAGGTGGAATCGATAAAGTTGAGAAACTCGAGATGCCTTTCACGAGCAGGGGGATATTTTCCATCATCTTCAACCTATTTTATTTATCCCGCTTTAAAAAGGGATTGTTTCACATCACAGGTGATGTGCACTACGCAATACTTGCATTGCCCAAAGACAGAACCATCCTCACCATCCATGACCTTGTATTTTTGCACACTTATTCAGGCCTGCGGCGCGCCTTGCTGAAATGGATCTTCCTTGATCTTCCTGTTAAAAAAGCAAAATACATCACCACCATCTCGGAAAAATCCAAACAGGAAATCCTGGATTATACAAACTGCAATCCTGAAAAGATCTTGGTCATCCCCAACCCCGTTGACCCAATCTTTGCCGCTTCAACCCCTTCAACCTCTTCAACCCCTTCAACTGTATTAACCTCTCTCAACCTCCCTCAACCTCCCTCAACCTCTCTCACCACTTCAACCCCTTCAACCCTCCTCTTCCTCGGCACCAAGCCCAACAAAAACCTCGAGCTCACCATCGCTGCACTGTTTGGCCTGGACCTTCACTTGCGCATCATTGGTGAACTGACCAGAAAACAAGAGGAGATGTTGGCCAAATTCAAGATCAATTACTCTGTTGTTTTCAGCATCTCGCCCGAACAATTGGTGGAAGAATACCGGAATGCTAAAGTCATCCTATTCCCATCTACTTATGAGGGCTTCGGGTTGCCCGTCATTGAAGGGTTTCAGGCTGAAAGACCCGTTATTACCAGCAATATTTCACCCATGAAAGAGGTGGCAGGCGATGCTGCTGTATTGGTTGACCCATACTCGGTTGCATCGATCCGGGAAGGGGTAATTAACCTATTGTCCAGTCATCAACGCCAAATGGAATTGGTGGAAGCGGGAAAAGAAAAAGTAGCAAACTACCAGCCCGGCTTCATCGCAGGGCTTTACCAGGAGTTGTGGAGAAAGCTTTAATCCTTGCAGATTGAGATTTACATCCGAATATTTTTTAGTTCACAAGAATGTTTACACTACTAGTCTTTGGAAGTACAACGAAGCCATCCCCATTTTTGACTTCATCAATAAAATTCATCAATCCTAATCATCTCATCTCATACCAATATTGCTAACATTAATCATCACCTAAAAACAGTACTCACTTGTGTGGCATAACAGGCATTCTGCATTTTAACAAACTTCCCGACGCACCACAACGCGTCAGGGCAATGACCAATGCCATTGCCCACCGGGGGCCGGATGCAGAAGGCTTCTATGACGACCCTTGTATTGCATTGGGGCATCGTAGGCTCTCCATCCTCGACCTCAGTGGTGCTGCCAACCAACCATTTTTTGATACAACGGGTAATTATGTGATGGTGTTCAATGGTGAGATTTACAATTACCTTGATCTGAAGCAACAGTTGCATGATTACCCCTTCACCACTTCAAGCGATACAGAAGTGTTGATGGCGGCTTTTTGCAAATGGGGGATTGATTGCGTGAAAGTTTTGGAAGGGATGTTTGCCTTTGCCGTTTGGGACAAGCGCAATGAAACTCTCTGGTTGGCAAGGGACAGGATGGGTGTTAAGCCGCTCTATTTTTTCAGGAATGATAGTGCATTTGCGTTTTCCTCTGAAAAGCGCTCCCTGCTTGCTTCTGAATTGCTCAATCCTTCCATTGATCAGCAATCCTTGTTTGAATTCCTTTCACTGCAGTCTACTGGCTATCCCAACGCCATCATCAATAATATCCATCAATTGCAGGCGGGATGTTGCATGAAGCTTACAGCAAACGCATCAGATACAATCAAATATTGGAGACTGACAGACAACAAATTCAGTATTGAAGGGGATGGAGCAACCATCAGAAAAACCCTCTTCGATAAAATGAACGAGGCCGTTGCAAAGCGAATGATGAGTGATGTTCCGATGGGCGCCTTTCTTTCAGGTGGAATAGATTCATCTGCAGTTGTGGCATTGATGAGCCTCAATTCCCGCGAAAAAATCAACACCTTCAACCTGTCCTTCACGGAAAAAGAATACGATGAGTCCGGATATGCTGAAACCATTGCCAATCGCTTTGGCACCAACCATGTCAAGCACTTGCTAAGACCTGAAGATTTTCTTGACAAGGTTGTAGCTGGCCTGGACGCGATGGACAGCCCATCGGCTGATGGCATCAACACCTTTGTGCTGTCTGGTGCCATACGCGCTGCGGGATTGAAAGTGGCACTCACCGGAATCGGCGGTGATGAACTGTTTGCAGGCTATCCAGGCTTCATGCGATTTTATAAACTTAACAACGCGAGTACGGGGTACCAACTTTCTTACCCACTGCGAAAGATGGCTTCATTGCTCCTGGAATATTCACCATCCAACAAAAACAAAAGGCTTGCAGAAATGCTCGCCATTACAGATACCAGCATCAGCAATGTTTATCCCATCATCCGGAAAATATTTTCTCCTGATTTGATCAGGCAATTGGTGAACACCAATGTTCAACAAATCGGGTTGGAAAAAATGTTGAAAGATGAGTTGCGGAAGATTGAAAAATTTGATTTGTTCAGCCAATACAGCATCGCAGAATACATGGGCTATACCCAGCATACCCTTTTGAAGGATGCGGACCAAATGAGCATGGCAGTTGGTCTGGAAATCCGTGAGCCATTCTTCGATCACCAATTGGTTGAATATGTACTTTCAATTCCAGATCATAAAAAATATCCTCATTATCCTAAACAGTTGATGGTAGAGGCTTTGGAGCCTTTGCTTCCCAATGAAGTGGTGCACCGCAAGAAACAAGGATTTGTTTTGCCATGGGAAAAATGGATGCGCGCAGAGCTGCAGTCATTCTGTGCATCGCAGATCAAAGGATTGTCCCAGCGTGAATTCATCAAGGGAGATGCACTGCTCAAATATTGGGATCGTTTTCTTAAACATGATCCGTCTGTCAGGTGGATGGAGCTCTGGCAATTTGTTGTCTTGGGCTACTGGCTGAACAAAAACGGCATAAAAAATTAATCCCACACTAAACAATTCATTGAACCCTAAAAAAACAAAACTCCTTATTTTTTGCGACTGGTATGCACCAGCATTCAAAGCAGGTGGGCCCATCAGGTCAATCGTGAATTTTGTTGAGCGCTTTAAGGATCAATATGATATTCATGTATTCACCTCCGATCGCGACATCAATGAGAAAAAGCCTTTCAAGAACATCCTGGTTGACCAGTGGCTGGAAAGGGATGGATACCATATCTGGTATTATACTCAAGGCACCATGACTTATAAAAAAGTGAAGTCGGTGATTGCAGAAATCAACCCCGATAAAATATACCTGAACAGCATGTTCTCCAACATGATCAAACCGATGGTCGCGGCCTACATGTCTGCTCGGCTGATCATCGCACCAAGGGGCATGCTGCGTCGGTCAGCGCTTGTTGTAAAGCCAATAAAAAAATTGATCTACCTCAGGCTGCTCAAACTGATGGGCCTGGCACCGTACTTGAGTTTTCACTCCACAGGAGAGGATGAAACAAAGGACATCAAACGTTTTTTCCCCAAAGCCAAAAGAATTGTACTGGCACCCAATCTTCCGGTTGCCGTCAACAAAAACCTCATCCAGTCAGAGAAAGCAACTGGAAAATTACGCATGGTGTTTGTCGGCAGACTTCATCCCATTAAAAAATTGGATTTCCTGTTGGAAGCCCTTGTTAGGGCCAAGGGTGACATTGCCCTCGATATTGTAGCCACCCGTGAGGATGCTGATTATTGGCGCAAGTGCAAGAAACTGATTGGCAAAATGCAATTTAAAATAGACATCAACAGTTATATCGACTTGCCCCATGCCAAAATAAAACCTCTTCTTGAAAAAGCCCATCTTTTTGTGTTGCCAACGGAAGGGGAAAATTTTGGACATGCCATCTTTGAAGCATTGGCGGTGGGATGTCCGGTTCTGATCAGTGATCAAACCCCTTGGAGAAATCTTGAGTCAAAAAAAGCAGGCATCGACCTTCCGCTATCCGATCTTTCAGGATTTACAAAGGCCATTCAAACCTTTGTTGACATGGGAGATGATGAATGGCAGGAATACAGAAACGGCGCATTGACATTGGCTCAGGACTATGAAAACAACCTCGAGGCTGTTTCCCAATACAAACAATTGTTTGAAGATGTTGAATAGAAAAAGCAAAATCATGCAAATATGCTGAGTACAAACAGCCATCCAATGAAAGTTGAATTCACCCAATACGACGTAAATAACACGGCGTATGCCGCCAGCATCGGTGCCTCCAAGCCAAAGCAACTGCTTTGGTTTCTCTGCAGCCCATTGTTGATTCAAAATCCATTGATACCATTCAGCGGATTCAGGAAATGGGTGCTCAAATTATTTGGTGCAACAATTGGAACAGAAGCCAGGATCCGTCCGGGTGTGCACATAAAATACCCTTGGAAACTGAATATAGGCGACCATGTTTGGCTCGGAGAGAATTGTTGGATCGACAACATCACTGATGTCGTCATCGGCAGCCATGTTTGCATCTCTCAAGGTGCGATGCTTTGTACCGGAAACCATGATTACACATCCCCGGGATTTACACTGGTAGCGAAGTCCATCATCATCGAAGATGGCGTTTGGATTGGTGCAAAAGCCCTGGTGGGTCCGGGCCTCACCGCATTTTCGCACAGTGTTTTGACCGCAGGCTCCATCGCCACCAAAAACCTTGATGCCTTTGGCATTTACCAAGGCAATCCAGCAAGTTTTGTTAAATCAAGAACCATTAAGCCCTAATGATGATCCCTTCACCCTCTCTCAACCTCCCTCAACCTCCCCAGCCTTCGGCTGGCAAGCTCAACCCCTCAACCCCCCTCAACCCCAAGGTCTCTATCATCACCGTCTCCTTCAACTCCGCCCAAACGATCGCAGAAACATTGCGATCAGTGGCGTCCCAATCTTACTCCAATATCGAGCACATCATTGTAGATGGGGCTTCCACAGATCAAACCATGAAGATTGTGGCCGGTTTTCCACATGTGGCAAAAAGCATTTCAGAGGCAGATGAAGGCATTTATTTTGCCATGAACAAAGGCATTGGAATGGCCTCGGGCGAATTGATTGGAATCCTGAATGCGGATGACCTGTATGCAGACAATGGGGTAGTTGAAAAGGTTGCCGCTGCTTTCAAGGATCCCTCAATCGATGCAACATATGCAGACCTGGTATTTGTGGATAGGGAAGATGTTTCAAAAGTTTTCAGAACCTGGCAGTCAGGGCCTTTCAAGCCATATTCTATGTATAATGGCTGGATGCCCCCTCATCCGACTTTTTTTGTTCGCCGATCCTTGTATGAGAAGTGCGGGCTTTTTAATACAACACTTCGCTCTGCGGCGGACTATGAACTCATGTTGCGATTCTTGATGAAGCATGAAATAACTTTGTTCTATATTCCCCAAATCATTATCAAAATGCGTCAGGGTGGAAAAAGCACGGCTTCAATCGGCAACAGGATCAAAGCAAATTTAGAAGACAGAAAAGCCTGGAGGATGAATGGGCTTAAGCCTCATTTTTTTACACTAATTTTGAAACCACTAAGGAAAATAAAACAATTCATTTCACATGGGTAAAGTTGCATTGGTTACAGGTGTCAACGGACAAGACGGGGCATACCTCACAGAGTTGCTCTTGGAAAAAGGATATACAGTACATGGCATCAAAAGACGTTCTTCCCTTTTCAATACAGCGCGCATCGACCATCTGTACCAAGACCGTCACGAGAAAGGCGTAAAACTTACCCTTCATTATGGAGATCTGACAGATTCCACCAACCTCATCAGGATCATCCAGGAAACACAACCAGATGAGATTTATAACCTGGCGGCAATGAGTCATGTAAAAGTGAGTTTTGATACACCCGAGTATACCGCCAATGCAGACGGTATCGGTACACTCCGCATCCTGGAAGCCGTCCGTTTGCTTGGACTAACAAAAAAGACAAAGGTCTACCAGGCCTCTACCTCTGAGCTTTATGGTTTGGTGCAGGAAGTTCCACAAAGGGAAACAACGCCTTTTTATCCAAGATCACCCTATGCTGTTGCTAAAATGTATGCTTACTGGATCATGGTGAACTACCGTGAAGCCTACGGAATATTTGCTGTCAATGGAATTTTGTTCAACCACGAAAGCCCATTGCGTGGTGAAACTTTTGTGACAAGAAAAATCACCCGTGGTGTGGCAAAAATCGCCCTGGGTATGCAAGAAAAGATTTACCTGGGAAACATGGATGCCAAACGCGATTGGGGCCATGCAAAAGACTATGTGGAGGCCATGTGGTTGATTCTTCAGCAAGATGTTCCTGAAGACTATGTGATTGCAACTGGAGTTACTACCACTGTTCGTGATTTTGTGAAGATGGCATTTGCAGAAGTGGGTGCTGTACTGGAATTCAGGGGAGAAGGCGTGGAAGAGAAGGGTTATGTGGTTGCATCCAACAATCCTGATTTTCCGATTGAAATTGGCAAAGAAGTGGTTGCTGTTGATGCAGCTTATTTCAGGCCAACCGAGGTGGATCTCTTGATTGGTGATCCAACCAAATCTAAAACAAAGTTGGGCTGGAAACCTAAATACGACCTGCCCATGTTGGTGAATGATATGGTCAGCAGTGATGTAAGGCTTTTTCAAAGAGAGAAACTCTTGAAAGAGTCTGGCTTTGACGTAAATAACCAATATGAATAAGGACTCCAAAATATTCATCGCCGGTCACCGGGGAATGGTGGGCTCTGCCATTCACAGGAAACTCCTCAGTGAAGGCTTCACGAATGTCATGGTCCGCACATCTTCCGAACTGGACCTCCGCGTCCAAGAACCCGTCAATGAGTTTTTCGAGACTGAGCAAATAGACTACGTTTTTCTCGCTGCCGCAAAAGTGGGCGGCATTATGGCAAACAACACATATCGTGCAGATTTTCTCTATGAGAACCTCATGATCCAAAGCAATGTGATTCACTCTGCGTATGCTACTGGAGTTAAAAAATTGATGTTCTTGGGTTCGTCTTGCATTTATCCCAAATTGGCGCCACAGCCCATGAAGGAAGAATATTTGTTGACGGGTTTACTTGAATCGACCAATGAGCCCTATGCCATCGCCAAGATTGCCGGGATTAAAATGTGTGACGCCTACCGTGCGCAATATGGTTGCAACTTTATATCAGTGATGCCCACCAATCTGTATGGTCCAAACGATAACTATGACCTGCAGAATGCCCATGTATTGCCTACCCTGATCAGGAAGTTTCATGAGGCAAAGCAAAACGGAGATCCTGCAGTAACCATCTGGGGAACAGGAACCCCCAAGCGGGAATTCCTTCATGCAGATGATCTTGCTGCGGCCTGTTTTTTCCTGATGGAAAACTATAATGAAGAAGGATTGGTCAACATCGGAACCGGTGAGGATCTTACCATCACTGAACTGGCCATGTTGATCAAAGAGGTCGTTGGTTATGAAGGCAGTTTGGTATATGATCATACCAAGCCAAATGGAACTCCCAGGAAATTGATGGATGTATCCAAGCTCACACAACTTGGCTGGAAATATTCGATTGAGCTAAAGGATGGCCTGAAACGGGTGTATAATGATTACCAAAATTCCCACCCTTCAACCTCTTAAACCTCCTTCAACCTCCCTAAACCACTCAACACCATCTTCAGTTTCTTCACCAAAAAGCCCCTTCCTTCCTTCCCGTTTCATCAACTGAAAACGGATGTACATTCCCATATCATTCCGGGAATTGACGATGGCTCGCCCGATGCAGAAACTTCTTTATTGCTCATCAGAGGCATGATTGAGTTAGGATATGAAACCTTTACTGCCACTCCCCATGTCATGGAAGACATGTGGAGGAACAATACCGAGACCATCTCCAACGGGTTTGCCGTATTGAGGAAGGCAATGGATGACGAAGGCCTCAACAATGAAGTGCGGATGGCTGCAGAGTACCTGGTGGACGGCAACCTTGAATTCTTGTTGGAAAAAAAGCAGGACTTGCTGCGTATCGAGAAAAACTGGGTCTTGATTGAAATCTCATTCATTCAACCTCCCAGAAACCTGAGGGAGTTGATATTTGAAATGCAGATGCAGGGCTATCAGCCGGTTTTTGCCCATCCTGAACGATACAACCATTATCATAAAAAGCTTGATGGGTTGAAGGAAATCAAGGATGCCGGATGTCTTTTCCAATCCAACATATTGTCTTTCTCCGGTTATTATGGTCTTGCTGCTCAACAGTGTGCTGAATGGATGGCTGAAAAGGGGATGGTTGATCTGCTTGGCTCCGACATTCACCATGAACGCCATCTTGAAGCGTTGAGGCATCTCAAATTGACGCCTGCTCTTGGAAAGGTAATGGACAGGTTTCCTCTTTGAAAATAGCTGCGAACAATACAGGAAAACCTGTGTTATTAGCACATGAACGCTTTCACAATCAAAGATCTGGAAAACCTAACCGGTATTAAGGCCCATACCATCCGAATTTGGGAACAGCGCTATACATTCCTAAGGCCACAGCGGACTGATACAAATATCCGGTACTACAATAACGATGAGCTGAAGAAGATCCTCAACATCTCATTGCTCAACAAATACGGCTTCAAGATATCGCACATCGACAAGATGAGTGAAGAGGATATCCGCAACAAAATCCTCAGTATCAATGATGTACAGGCCCAGCAGGAACGCATCGTCAATGGATTGATCCAAAACATGGTAGACATGGACCTTGAAGGATTTGAAGCCATTTTGGAGGAACATATCCGTGCAAAGGGCATTGAAAAAACAATACACCAGATCATCTTCCCCTTCATGGAAAGGATTGGCGTTTTGTGGATCACAGGCCATATCAATCCTGCCCAGGAGCACCTGGTGTCCAACATCATCAGGCAAAAACTCATCGTTGGTACAGAAGCGGTCTCTCCGATGTTTACCCTGAAAAAAACAGGTCTCCTGTTTCTCCCAGAAGGTGAATACCATGAACTGGGGCTTTTGTTCATTCAATATTTGCTGAAAAGCCGCGGCTTGTATGTTTATTATCTCGGGGCAAACGTTCCTTTGGATGATGTGGAATATGTCGTTAAACACAAGCAGCCTGACTTTATTTATACCCACCTCACATCGGTTTCAAGCGTTTTCAATTTTGACAAGTTTATTCAACAATCACTCAAACGTTTCGCTCAAACCCCTTTGATCATCTCTGGACGCCTTGCGGCCACGTATGAACATAAAATCCCTTCAGAAATTCATTTCAAGCGTTCATTGCAAGAAGTAACATCCTTTATTTCAGACCTGGTCTGATTGATCATATTTTGCTCATTAATATAATACAAGCCCCAACAAGGCTTGTATTTTTTTGTCCATTATTTTGCCATTTATCGAACTATTTCTACCAAAGCATTGAGTTAAAGTATTGATTATCAGCGATATCATTTTGTTTAATAAAAGGGTAAAAAAAATTAAACAAAAATGAAGCATCCTATGCTTGTTTTGTTTAACTTCACACCACAAACAATTAAACAAAGCGGTATGTCAACACAGGAATTCAACCAGCTTCTTCTCCAGAACTCCGAATACCTTAGGCCTTTTGCAGTAACCCTTACGAAGGATCAGGAGACTGCGAAAGATTTGCTTCAGGAGACCATGTTCCGTGCACTGTCTAACCAAGACAAGTACAGTGTTGGCACCAATATCAAGGCATGGTTGTACACCATCATGCGCAACATCTTCATCAACAATTACCGCCGCAAGTCCAAACAGAATACCATTTTCGATAACAGTCCCAACGAGTTTCTGCTCGACCACAACCAGTCTGCTGTTCCCAATGGTGCGGAAACTTCCATGAGGATGAAAGACATCAACAAGGCCATTCACGAGTTGCCCAGCATATTCAAACAACCTTTCATGCTTTATTTTGAAGGGTACAAATACCACGAAATTGCTGATATGCTCACAGAACCTTTGGGTACCATCAAGAGCCGTATTCACTTTGCAAGAAGACTGCTGAAAAACCAAATCAGCAAGTTTTAGCTTAACTTTCCAGTGTGGGTAAAAAAGCAATCGTAATTGGTAGCGGGTTCGCAGGACTCTCAGCTGCATCGTTCCTGACAAAAGCTGGTTGGGAAGTGGATGTTTTAGAAAAACATGACCAACCAGGTGGAAGGTGCAGGCATTTCAAGAAAGAAGGTTTTAGTTTTGACATGGGCCCCAGCTGGTATTGGATGCCCGATGTTTTTGACCGTTTTTTTGCATGTTTCGGGAAAAAAGTCTCAGATTATTATGACCTGATCCGTTTGGATCCTTCCTATAGAATTTACTGGGAACAAAACCAGATGGATGTCCCATCAGATTATGCCTCTTTAAAAAAGATGTTTGATCAGCTAGAGCCTGGTGCAGGCGAGCAACTGGATGCCTTCATGGCTGAAGCTGAATACAAATACCGGGTTGGCGTAAACAAATTGGTTTTCAAACCCGGTCAGTCTTTGCTGGAGTTTGTAGACAAGGAACTCATTGCAGGATTGTTCCGGCTTGATGTGTTCAACAACATCAAGTCCCATATCGGAAAATTTTTCAAGCACCCACAGCTGAGGCAGATGATGGAGTTTCCAGTGTTATTCCTTGGGGCTCTTCCTGAAAATACACCAGCACTCTACAGCCTCATGAATTATGCAGATGTAAAGCTGGGAACATGGTTTCCCCGTGGTGGTATGTACAAAATTGTAGAAGGGATGCACAAGCTTGCTGTAGAGCAGGGTGCTCAGTTTCATTTCAACCAAAATGTATCTTCGATCATTGTTGAAAACGGAATCGCAACCAAAGTGATTACTGAAGCTGGGAAAGAATACAATGCAGATGTAGTGATTGGTGGCGCGGATTATCATTTTATCGAAACCAAACTGCTTGAAAAGCAGTACAGGAGCTATTCTGATGACTATTGGGAAAAACGTGTCATGGCTCCCGGCTGCCTCATTTATTATGTGGGCATCAATACAAAGATTCCTGATCTACCCCATCATTCTTTGTTCTTCGATGTAGATTTCAATGAACATGCTGCTGAAATCTACACGCATCCTGATTGGCCTAAATCTCCTCTTTTTTATTTGAGTGCAACCTCTGTAACAGATCCTACCCAGGCACCGGAAGGTTCAGAAAATCTTTTTTTCCTGATTCCAATTGCTGCTGGGTTGGATGGTGATGACGCGTCGATCAGGGAGCATTATTTCAACCTCCTGAGTGAACGCCTCAAGCAACGAACCGGCGTAGACATCAGAAACCATTTCGTGTACAAAAGGGCCTATTCATACACTGATTTTGTGGATGATTACAATGCGTTCAAGGGCAATGCCTATGGTTTGGCCAATACCTTGATGCAGACTGCCATCTTGAAGCCATCTTGTAAAAGCAAAAAAGTGAAAAATCTTTACTATACCGGTCAGCTTACGGTTCCTGGTCCTGGCGTACCTCCCAGCCTGATCAGTGGCGAAGTGGTTGCAAAATTGGTCGATAAAGAAAATGGTAAACGATAAAAGAAAAACGGATAATCACAAATTATTCAGTTATTCTGTTGAACAAATTGAGATTTTTCGGGGTTATTGTTTAACTTGAAAGGCAAAACTTGCATAATCCACTAATTGAATCATGATAGGAATCTTTCATAATGTTGCCCACGAGTGCAGCCGTGTAACCACACAGCGCTACAGCACCTCATTCAGCAGTGCCATCAAACTGCTGCATGGCGATATTCAGGGGCCTATCTATGATATTTATGGTTTTGTAAGGTTTGCGGATGAAATTGTGGATACATTTCATGATTTTGACAAAGAAACCTTGCTTGCCGATTTTAAAAAGGATGCCTACGAAGCCATCGCACAAGGGATCAGTCTGAACCCTATCCTGCAAAGTTTTCAGTTGACTGTCAATCGTTATAATATTGACCTGGCATTGGTTGAAGCATTTTTCAAGAGCATGGAATTTGACCTCAACAAGGCCAAGTATGATGCCCTTGGCTACGCAGAATACATTTATGGCAGTGCGGAAGTGGTTGGCCTGATGTGTCTTTATGTTTTCTGCGACGGAAATATAAACGAATACGAGAAGTTGAAACCTTCTGCACAATCATTGGGTGCTGCTTTTCAGAAAGTCAACTTTTTAAGGGATGTAAAAGCAGATTATCAACAGCTGAACCGGGTATATTTTCCTGGCGTTGATTTCAATTCCTTTACACATGAAATGAAGGAATCCATTGAAGATGATATCGAAAATGATTTCCACCTGGCTTACGAGGGAATTCTGAAACTACCTCTGACAGCGCGTTTCGGTGTTTACCTTGCGTACAAATATTACCTCAGCCTCTTCAAAAAAATAAAGGCCGTCAAGCCCCAGCGCATCATGGAAGAGCGCATCCGCATCCCCAATTACCAGAAGGCCTGGGTTGCAGCAAAGGTGGTTGTCAGGACACAGCTGAATATGCTGTAATCTATTTCCAAATTTCTTCCATTACCTTCCCCCTAACGTTCAAATCCCCGAATGTATTTTTTGCTGTTGGATGAACACGATTGGCCAACAACACAAATACAAGTCCTTTTTCTGGATCAGCCCATGCACAGGTTCCTGTAAATCCTGTATGACCGAATGTTTTTGAGGAGATGTTCAACGCGGGATAAGGTACTTTTCTTGTTGCATTGTCTTTTTCTGGTTTGTCAAACCCAAGTCCGCGCCTGCTGATATCGCTCTGATAGGAATTGAACAGATCAATGGTGGCTGTAGAGAAAAATCTTTTTTCATTGATCACTCCTTTGTTCATGATGATCTCCATCAAAACGGCAATCTCATAGGCATTGCTGAAAAGACCGGCATGGCCGGACACCCCGCCAAACATGGCTGCACCAGGGTCGTGCACATAGCCCCTCACCAACCTTTCCCTGAAATAAGGATCTTGCTCTGTTGGTGCAATGGTCTTTTTGTTGATATAGGCGGTGGGGTTGAAACCCGTACTCCTGAAGCCAAGTGGACGGTAGAAATTATTCCATGCATACTGGTCCAATGATTGTCCGCTTACTGCCTTCACCACTTCTCCCAGAAATATAAAATCATTGTCGGAGTAGATATAGGGTTTGCGGGCATCTACAGATGAAGTAAGGATTCTGCTGATCATGGTGTCCCTCCAATCGGTCCTCATGTACAAAGAGTCATCAACCTTTACGTTATATTTTACATTGTTGGATTTGCTGAAATACCCTGGCTTCGCCTTCATGGTAACACTGTCTGAGATTTCCTTGTAAAAAGGAATCCATGCTTTCAATCCTGCCTGGTGCAACAATACTTCCCTTAAAGTGATGTTGGCCTTGTTCGACCCCCTTACCCAGGGAATATAGTCACCAAGGGTTCCATCGAGCCTTATCTTTTTTTCATCATACAACTTCATGATGGAAAGGGTAGTGGCACATATCTTCGTTACAGAAGCCATATCATATACAGACTCCTGCGTCACCTTTTCAGGAGCATCATAGCTCATGTTGCCATAGGTTTTCTGTTCAATGATTTTACCATCTTTGATGACCAGCAAAGCCATTCCAGGAGCGGCTTTTTTGCGGATGGCATCCTGGATGATGGAATCAACTTTTGCCATTTTATCATTCCCTCCAGTTGTGATTTTTTTAGGGCTGACAATCTGCTTTGCGATTGCAGGCAAATTGATTCCAGTCCCTACAGGCAGAGCGGCACAAACGCTAACGGGTAAGGTGCCTTCTGTTGGCAATGCACCACTGAGCATCTTTGCTGCAGCCTCATGAACGATGGCATCATCTTCATAACAGATCATGATGTTTTTCGCGTCGCAAAAACTTTTTGCTGCATACGGGTTTCCAAAAATGAAAAGAGAGCTTGATGTTGATGCGTTGATTGTGTTGACCAAACGAATCACTTCTTTGCTGATCCCAAAATTATTGGCAGGGAATCTTGGCAATTCATGGAGTGCAACGATGATTTTGTCATAGTTTTTGAGGAGTCCCATCAGGCTGTCTGCAGCAGTTGACGTTTTTGAATTGTCGAACATGAAAACATCAGCGTTGTAGTTCTTCCGTATCGCGGTAGCGAATGCTGTATTCCTGTTCCTTCCGATCTCTACAAGTGCATAATTGCCGAACGATTGTCCTGTTTTGTTGGTATTTTCTGTTGCTCCATTGTTTTGAAAATTGTCCGGCACTGTTCTTCCAGCGGGCAAAGGAAATGCTGTTTTGTCATCCAGCTTTGCCAGTGTAATGGCTTTCTCTGCTATCTCTTTTTTTAACCCGTCTGTTTTTTCGTTCAGCCTTGTAGCCAGTCCTTCCAGTGGAAGCGGCTTCCATTGGGCCAGGCCTGTAGCAAATTTTGCCTGCAGTACGTTTTTTACATGTTCATCAATTTGCATCCAGCTGAGTACACCTTCTGCAATGGCACCCTTGATTTTTAAAATTGTTTTTTCAACATCACCTGGCAGACAAAGGATATCATTCCCGGCGATCAAAGATTCAACACTGGAAGCATGGTCTGGAAAAGCATCGGCAACTCCTTTCATTTCCAATGCATCAGTGAAAGTGATTCCCTTGAAGCCCATTTCCTCCTTGAGTAATTTTGTTACAGATTTTTTTGACACAGAAGCAACCCTGTTCGTATTGCTGTCTATGGCAGGAATGAAAAGATGTCCGATCATGGCACTGCCTATTCCTGCGTCAAATATTTTTTGAAAGGGATACAACTCCAGGCTATCCAGTTGTTCCTTTGATTTGCTGATCACGGGCATGGCCAAATGTGAATCCACATCAACATCTCCGTGTCCTGGAAAATGTTTGGCAGAACCCATTACGCCTTTGTCGCGCATGCCAAGCATGTATTGAATGCCCATGGTTGCTACCTTGTATTTATTCTCTCCAAAAGATCGATCGTTGATGACAGGATTGTTCGGATTGTTGTTCACGTCTACCACTGGGGCAAAATTTACTTGAATGCCCAGCTGCCTGCATTGTTCTGCCACCCAGCTGCCATACCGGTAAACCAGGTTGGTATCGCGCAACGCTCCGAGCATCATCATCCTTGGTAGTCCTGCCACACTGTCCAGCCGCATACCAACACCATTTTCCCCATCAATGGCCATCAGGATAGGTGTTTTGGCGATGGATTGTAGCCTGTTCACAATGGAGGCCTGCTTTACAGGGGCTCCCTGAAAAAGACAGATGCCGCCGATATTCCATTTTCTGATATCCCTCTCCACTGTTGAGTCGTAGAAAGTAACTGTTCTGGTTCTGCTGTCTATCGAAGACAGCCTTACCATGATCAATTGTGCAATTTTCTCATCGGGAGACAATGTTTTCATGACACTATCAGCCCAAGCTGAGGCGTTTTGGCCTTTTGAAACCACTGAAAAAAGCAAAAACAACACTGAAACAAGGGAAATTCTACTGCTCATGACCATGTCTTTTGTTAACTTTGTATGTTGAAATCTTCATCACTTGGGAAAGCGTTGAGCATAGAGCGACATTATTTTTGGCAGCCTTGATCAAATAAAGCTGCCGTTTTGATGTCTTCCTGCTCTGAAACCAATCCACAAGCGTTAAAGGTTCTAAGTTATCATTTATGCACCAAGCAACAATTGAAAAATCAGTGAATTTCCCCAAACCTTTCAACCCATAACCCACAACTCACTACACCCAACCCAAAACCCCATGTCCAACCTCATCAACCTTCTCCCCACCCACATTGCAAACCAGATTGCTGCTGGCGAGGTCATCCAGCGTCCGGGAAGTGCAGTAAAGGAATTGCTGGAGAATGCAGTAGATGCAGGTGCTACAGAGATCAGGTTGATTGTGGAGGATGCCGGAAAGGCAGTGTTGCAAGTTGTTGACAATGGAAAGGGAATGAGCGAAACGGATGCGCTGAATTGTTTTGAAAGGCATGCCACCTCCAAAATTGCAGGAATTGAAGATCTTCAGAAGATCAAAACCATGGGATTCAGGGGCGAGGCATTGGCTTCGGTTGCGGCGGTTTCACAGGTGCAAATGCGCACCAGAAGGGAAGGAGATGAATTGGGTACTGAAATCGAAATTGAAAACAGCAGGGTTCTCAAACAAGAATCCTGTGCCTGCCCCGTGGGTACTTCCATCAGCATGAAGAATCTTTTCTTCAATGTGCCGGCAAGAAGAAATTTTCTCAAAGGCAATGTGGTAGAATTGAAACACATCACGGATGAATTCATCCGTGTCGCCCTGGCCTTTCCTGGCATATTTTTTTCTTTGTCCAGCAATGGGCAAGAGGTTTTTCACCTGGACAAGGGAAACCTGAAACAAAGGGTGGTGCAGCTGATGGGCAATGCATATGCGACAAAGCTGGTTCAGGTGGATGAAAAGACCGACTATCTTGACATTACAGGGTTTATCGGAAAGCCTGAAACGGCCAAAAAAACAAGGGGTGATCAATATCTTTTTGTCAACAATAGGTTTGTCAGAAATGCCTACCTCAACCATGCCATCGTCAGTGCCTACGAAGAACTGATCCCGCAAGGCAGTTTTCCGTTTTTTGCATTGTTCATAGACCTGGATCCTGCCAACGTGGATGTCAATGTTCATCCTACAAAGCAGGAAATAAAATTCCAGGATGAGAAACTGGTCTATGCTTTCATCAAATCAGCCATCAGGCATGCATTGGCTCAATTCAGCATAGCTCCGGCCATTGATTTTGGCTTGGATGCCGGGATACAACAGCTGGATGCCATTTCAAAGCCATTCACCCGCCCACAGCAAGATGAAGTTAGGACTAGTGGTTTGTACAAGTCATTTGTAGACCGCAACCAAGCGCATCGGATTGAATCATCCAGCAACCTCAGCAGTTGGAGAGATTTTTTTGATCAGGCCCCAAAATCCCAGTTGGCGGAGCAATCAAGTTTTCAGGAGTTTCAGCCCCAACCCGGCAGTCCTTATCAACCCTCATCCGATAATGCATTACCAAAGGCGCTGGGCGTTAATGGGCAATCTTCCATTCACCAGATCCATCTCAGCTATATAGTTTTTGAACAACCCAATGGCATGACCATCATGCACCAGCAACTCGCCCACCAGCAGGTTTTGTTTGAAAAATTCAATTCGAGCTGGCAAGGAAAGGGAATGCCCATACAGCAAAATCTTTTTCCCATCGCCATACAGCTATCCCCGACAGCTGCACAGCTGCTCCAGTCCATTTTGCCCGATTTGTTGCAAATGGGCTATCAGCTGGAACCCTTTGGCAACAATGCTTTCCTCCTGCAAGGAAGCCCTGCAGACCATCCTTCAGAAAACAACCAGTCAGTGATCGAAATGATCATTGAGGATGTAAAGGATGCCGCTTCAACCTTGCACCATTCCTATAAGGAGAAGATTGCCAAAACCCTGGCCAGAAAACATGCAGTCAAAGCCGGCACAAAATTGGATGAAATGGAAATGCTGGATCTTGTCGAAAGACTCTCGCAATGCAAAAACAATGTTACGCATTTTGATGGCAAACCCATCTATGTAGAAGTCAAGAATGATTATTTAAGCGACATTTTCAGGGTCTAACTTCAACCCCTTCAAAGTTTCTCCAAAAACCCCTCTATCCTCTTCCTCAGCGCCGCCCCGGATGCATTGTGGTTGTTGATCATGATGGAAAATGTAAGCCATTTTTTATCCCTCGTATAGACAAATCCACTGAGGCAAAGTACGCCTGTCAACGAGCCGGACTTTGCATAAATAAAGGGCCCTTTCTTGGTTTTGTACATCCTCAATGTACCTGTTCCTGCAGGAGCAAAAATGCCGGTAATGCGCTCCCATGGCTGCTCAGACTTTATTTTATTCAGCACCTTTATCATGTCTTCGGGTGTAAACTGATTGAAGCGGCTCAGGCCACTGCCATCCACCCATCTGGGCGTTTGCGGCAGGTCTGAAAGGTCTTTTTTCAACAGCTCCTGGATGATGGCAGACTCGTCCATTTTTTTCAACAATACCTGACTGACCATTTCCAGACATTGGTCTGCGTAAAAATTGTCACTGCGGTACATCATGTTTCTCAGCAAGGTATCCGTGGGTTGGGAATAAATGGTTTCACTGAACTTTCCTTTGGCAGCGTTAACCAGACCCTCACTGGCAAGACGGATCTCCTTGTGCAGGGTATCTTTCAAGAGTTCCAAGCCAGTCAGGTTGCCATTGGTGATGAAGGGTACAGCCACTGTTGCTTGCTGTTCTTTTCCCTCAAACAATTGAAAGGCATTGCTGCTTTGGCTTCTTTGCACTGCAAAACTATTTCTTGATTTTCCGAAATCAACAGGCCAATTCACTTCCGGGTTGGAGTAAACAAACAGATCAATGGTATCTCCAGGGTAGGTGGGATTTTCTTTTTTGGATTTTTGTTGAAACCATTGCACCTGGTTGCCATATACTGGGAATGCACTCCGCTCGGTCATGTACTCCTCTGAATAATCATCCCAGCTCCATCCCATGCCAAGGGCCTTGCTGTTCCAGTTGTTATTCAACAGGTAAAGGGGTTTCTGGATTGACTTTAGTTTTTCCAATAAAGGTTGACGCGAAAATTCAGGATGAAGAAAGCTCGGATCCCCAGTTGGGGTTATCAATACGGCAGTATCCATGTCTGTAAGGATGGCTGCAGGCAGTTTGACGGGCAAATGTTTCATGGCCGCATAGGCACTGAAGATCTTTGTATTGCTTGCTGGCGTAAAGAACTTGTCAGATTGGTATTGGTAAAGGAATTTCCCCGTTTCAGGATCCTGGACAGCAATGCCCACATGGGCCTGCAAAAGGCTTGAATCCCTGATCAGCAAAGCATTTGCAGCCTTCCCGATTTTTTGTTGCATAGAGCAAGCCCCCAGCAACAAGGAAAAAAAAGAAACCAAGCAAAGACCCCCAAAAGATTTATGCATAAACAAGTTTTTTAATAAAACAGACTTTAACCCCTTCAACCCACAACTCACAACCATCAACCCCTAACTCACAACCCCCAACTCACAACCCTCAACTCCTCTCCTGCAACCTCAACCACCTTTCCGGAATCTCATTCTCCCCCGCCTGATTGAAGTCGTTGTATGAGCAAGGCACATATTGCCCATCAGGCATCTTCATCCACCACCGACCAGTTTTCCTGCTTTTGATGAATGTACTTTCAATGGCTGCAAAAGCAAGATGACATTCAATGAACATCTCCTTGTCTTCCATCGCAGCTTCAGTCCTGCCAAAATGAAGGCCATCAATATAATACCATAACATTTGTGAAACCTGTTTGGCGAGGTTGTTGAAAGGGTCCTGCTGTTGGTTGTAACCATAAATGCCAATCGCTTTCATTTTCTCATTCATGCCTGCATAACGCATCAGGGTGCAGGCCTCTTCCCCATTGAAACCATTGGGGCTGCTGCCTTCCCAGAAAGTAGCCGATCCAAGGGCGGCCAAATCAAAACTCATGAAATCGCTGCTGCGGATGGCGGGTTCCATCTCTTCAATATTCTCTTTCACTTTTCCAAGCCGATAGCAATCAAACCTAAGCTTGTCCATGGTCTCCAGCATGTGCGGATGAACATAATAACTCTGGAAACCAATATGGTTGTAGTGACGGATGAAATTGGGTTCTCCGGTCAGCATCTCCATCAGGAAATTTTTTGATTTCACCGGATTGTCAATCGACAAGTCGATATAGGCATCAACCCCGGTTGCTTCAATGATCTTGCCCATGCTCCGGTAAGCCTCATACACCGCGAGACTAAGGTCATGAGAGCCTCCAAGAAGGATGAATATTTTTCCGTTTTTGATGAGCTCCTCCGCAACAGTCTTCACGGCCGCATAAGTATCGGAGAGGTTTTCCCCTCTTTTGATGTTGCCAATGTCTGCGATCCTGATATCCTTGTGCCAGAAATAAAGGGCGTAAAATTCTTTCCTGATCCTGTTGATGCCTGCAAGGTCAGCAGGGTTCCCATCACCCCGCAGATCGTCGCAACCGGCAATCACAATATCCGTATCGGTAAGATCAGGGAATTCATCTTCATACATGCCCAGTGATCTGCCCATTTGTCCTTCCTTTACTTCAACATCTCCGGTAATTGTTGCCAAATGAATGGGCTCAAGAAAATCAGTGAGGCTGTAAAACGACATGCAGTTAAGTTTAGGCAAACCTACTGTAAACTGATGATAATTTCCATCGCAAACTCCAAAAAACTGGGCTACCCTGCCATCTGAATGAAGCGTTGATTTGTTATCTTCGCGGGATGGAAGAAATTCTCAGTCAGGTCAAGGCATACAGCGAAGAGATCACCAGTTTCACTGCAACGGATGCAGATTCACTTGAGCAGTTCAGGATCAGGTTCCTCGGGGTAAAGGGAATTGTGAAAGCGATGATGGGGGAAATGAAAAATGTTCCTGTTGATCAAAAAAAGGAATTCGGTCAAACCATGAACGGGTTCAAGCAATTGGCAGAGGAAAAATTTGCCACTGAAAAAGAACGCATCGACCTAATGGGTGGTGGCAGCAGTGAGCAGATTGATTTCACCCTACCAGGTACGCCTATGCCAACGGGCAGCAGGCATCCTGTAACACTCATGCGAAACAGGATTGTAGAAATCTTCCAGCGACTTTCCTTTACAGTGGCGGAAGGTCCTGAAATAGAAGACGATTGGCATAATTTTACCGCACTCAACCTGGATGAAAACCATCCAGCAAGAGACATGCAGGATACATTTTATCTTTCCACTGATCCCGCGATCTTGTTGCGTACGCATACCAGCAATGTACAGATCAGGGAAATGGAAAAACAACAACTGCCCATCAGGATCATTTGTCCTGGAAGGGTTTACCGCAACGAAACCATCAGCGCCAGATCTCATTGCTTTTTCCACCAGGTAGAAGGATTGTACATTGATGAGAACGTATCCTTTGCCGATCTCAAACAGACACTCTACTTCTTTGTAAGGGAGATGTTTGGTGAAGATGTGAAGGTTCGCTTCAGGCCCAGTTATTTTCCGTTTACCGAACCCAGTGCGGAAATGGACATCAGCTGCATGCTCTGCAAAGGCGATGGATGTGCCGTCTGTAAAAGGACGGGATGGCTGGAGATCCTTGGTTGTGGCATGGTGCATCCCAACGTCTTGAAGAACTGTGGTATCGATCCGGAAAAATATACTGGCTTTGCATTCGGTATGGGCGTGGAACGTCCTGCATTGCTGAAATATGGCATTACGGACATAAGGCTGTTCAGCGAGAATGATGTTCGCTTCCTCGAACAGTTCAGTGGCGTATAGCGAAAAATTAAACTTCCAACTTTGAAAACATTGGTCACCGGAGCATCCGGACTGGTAGGCATCCACCTGATTCGCGCTTTATTGAAAGAAGGTGATGAAGTCGTGGCATTGTATCGTTCTGCCATACCCGCTGAACTTACTGCAGCGGAAATACAGCAGGTGCAATGGGTTCAAGGGGACATCCTTGATGTTGTGTTTCTGGTAGAAGTGATGTCTGGTTGTGCCAGGGTTTACCATTGTGCAGGACTTGTCTCTTTCAATCCCACTAAAGCCAATGCATTGATGAAGATCAATGTGGAGGGAACTGCGAATGTGGTCAATGCCGCCCTTGCTACTGGTGTTCAAAAACTGGTGCACGTGAGCTCTGTTGCTGCATTGGGCAGAAAGCGGAACAATACAACCGTAACGGAAAATGTAAAATGGGATGATAATGCCAACCCATCGGTGTATGGATTGAGCAAATACCTGGGCGAGCTGGAAGTATGGCGGGCCATCAGCGAAGGATTGAATGCAGTGATTGTAAACCCAGTTATTATTTTGGGCTTGGCTCAATGGGGAACAGGCTCCTCTGCCATGTTCCGGAATGCCTTCAATGAATTTCCATGGTATACAGAAGGGGTAAGCGGCTTTGTGGATGCAGCTGATGTTGCCACTGCCATGGTCTTGTTGATGAAGTCAGAGGTTGCTGCAGAAAGGTTTATTCTCTCTGCAGAAAACAAAAGCTACCGGTCCATTTTTACAGCGATGGCCATCGCCTTCGGCAAAAAACCACCTACCAGAAAAGTTAATCCAACCTTGGCTGCCATTGTATGGAGGATCGAAAGAATCAAGAGTTGGATCACCGGAAAGGAGGCATTGCTGACCAAGGAAACAGCAGAGACGGCACAGCAAAAAGTAAATTTCGATAACAGCAAAATTCTGAATGCCTTGCCAGGTTTTGGATTCAAACCAGTAAGCCAAACCATCAGCGAATGCTGCGAAGGGTATGTAAAAATGATGAACTGATTTCGCCTGTTATCCTTCCGATTTTTTTTCTTGCAGCTGTTTGATCATGTTCCATATTTCTGGAATTCTCCTGATCCAAATCATCTCCCTTCTTTTAGAGATCGCTTCTTCAGCGGTATAACCAAAATAAGTTTTCCCGCCCTCCAGGCTGTTGGCAACACCGCTCTGTCCCATCACAACAGCATTCTTTCCGATATTGATTGTTTTGTTGACACCGACCTGTCCCCAGAGGATGACACCGTCCTCAATGGTGGTTGCGCCTGCAATGCCAACCTGCGCAGCAAACAGGCAGTTTTTTCCTACCACAACATCATGTCCAACATGTACCATGTTGTCCATTTTGGTGCCCTCGCCAATGATGGTATCGTGTGTGACGCCCCTGTCGATGGTACAACCTGCACCAATCTCAACAAAGTCCTCAAGGATGACCCTGCCACAGCTGCTCATTTTTTTGTACCAGACATCCCTGTTCTTTTTTGTATTGTAGTAAAACGCATCTGACCCGATGGTGGAGCCTGCTTGTACAACAACATTGTCTCCTATCAAACAATGATCCAGTATGCTCACGTTGGGATGAATGATGCAATTTTTTCCAATGCAAACATGCTGTCCAATGAAGGCATTCGGTGCAACATAACTGCCTTCTCCAATCGATGCTGTTGGGTCGATCATTGTTGTTGCGGCATGAAATGGCCGGAACTGCGCAACGATTTTCAGGTAAGCTTCAAAGGGTTGATCAACAATGAGCAAAGCCTTTCCTGCAGGGCATTCTGTTGATTGGTCAATGATAATGAATGAGGCAGCTGAGTCGATGCATTTTTTATAATATTTGGGATGATCCACAAATACAAGATCACCTTCTTCCACCTTGTGGATCTCGTTGATGCCAGTTGCAAATCCTCCTTTATTACCTTCAATCTTTGCATTGATCAATGTTGCAATCCAGTCGATGGAAAAGGGAGTTGGGAACTTCATGCTGCTAAATTTCCAACAAAGATAATGCTATGCATTCACTGCACTCAAGATCAGATTCGATTGTGAGCATAGTTGAGTAATTAACATATTGAAAAAAAATGTGAATAAAATAATGGAATAAATATTTCAAGTTGATGAAATATATTTTTAATATTGTGAAGGGAATTTATTCCCGTACTTATTAACCCATATATATAACAGCGCCCGGTTTCAACTGGGCGTTGTGCATTTAAGCAGTTTCTCTTCTGCAAATTCTTTTCAGGCCTGTGTTTCAGCCAATAAATTCTCTTACATTGCATTAAATATTTTACATGTTAAGATCGATGACCGGTTACGGAAGGGCTGAAAAAGCAATCAACGAAAAAGTTGTTTTGGTAGAGTTGCGTTCGTTGAATGGAAAACAATTTGAGTTATTGCTCAAGTTACCGGTTCAGTTAAAGCCTTTTGAATTTGAAATCAGGAATATGCTTTCTGAGCAGTTGGTAAGGGGCAGTATTGAATGCACTATTATCATCAAGCAAAACGGAGCTACCAGGCCAACTTCAGTAAACCTGGATCTTGCGGCATCCTACTACAACCAAATCAAAGGCCTGGCAGAAAAATTAGAGGCCGATGACAGCCAGTTACTGGCATCCATCTTGCGGATGCCTGAAGTAGTTTCCACTTCATCCGAAACCATCAGTGATGAAGAATGGGTTGCATTCAAATCCACCATTGCAGAGGCGATTGCCATGATCAACAAGCACAGGGCAGACGAAGGATTGGCCTTGGAAAACGAATTCTTGTCACGGATTGCCAACATTGAAACCTTGCAGCAAAAAGTAATCAGCCTGGAACCATTGAGGAAACAGAAAATCCGTGAAAATATCCTGAAGCTCCTGGAAGAGCAGGTTGGCAGGGATAATGTTGACAAGAACAGGTTTGAGCAGGAATTGATTTATTATATCGAGAAAATAGACCTTACCGAAGAACAGGTAAGGCTTTCCAATCACTGTGTTTATTTCAGGACCCTGCTGGCAGAGCAGGAGCTTTCAAAAGGCCGTAAGCTTTCATTCCTGTTGCAAGAAATTGGAAGGGAAATCAATACAACCGGTTCAAAAGCATATGATGCAGAAATCCAGAAATCAGTGGTGGAGATGAAAGATGAACTGGAAAAGGCCAAAGAACAGATCCTGAATGTGTTGTAAACCTTTTCGCATTTTCAATGCCATTTATGGATTGATGCCTAACTTTGCAACATGTCATTCAAACAGCTCATTGTCATTGCTTCTTTATTGACGGTTGTTTCATGCACCGAAACGGGTCTGTATGAGAAAGTCGTGTTCATGCCAGGAAATCAATGGTCCAATGCACAATCCCCTGAATTCAATTTCGAAATCAAGGATACCAGCGCCAATTATCTTGTTTATTTTTTATTTCGCCACGCTGATGCCTACGAATACAACAATGTCTGGATTAAGTTAAAGAGCCAACTTCCCGGAGATTCAGTTGCTCGCGCAGAACGTTTTGACATTCCATTGGCAGCCAACGGCCGTTGGCTGGGTTCTGGTATGGATGATATTTTTGACCACCGGGTCTTGCTGTACAAGGATCCCGTCAGGTTCCTCAAGCCAGGAAACTATACCATTCAGATCAACCACGACATGCGGATTGAGCCACTCCATCATGTTTTCAATGTGGGTCTTCGCCTGGAAAAACTGAAATAAAATGCGCAAATTCTTTGATCGCATTCCACTCAAGTTCATCAACTATGTTTTCTGGTTATTGCTGATGTACCTGATCGCCGCTCTGGCCTGGTGGTATATAGAACTGGATCAACAGAATGACCTGATGCTGGCCTTTCAGTTGGAGCAGGCAATGAAGAACAGTGCCCTTGCCCCGGGAGCAATCGATGCATTACAGGACGCACATGACAGGAATGCCAAACAATATATTGGAGAGGGATTTACTTTTCTTATCATCACCATTTTGGGTGCTGTTTTCGTTTACAGTGTTGTGCGCCGTCAAATCCGCTATCACCTGCAACAAAAAAACTTCATGATGGCGGTGACCCATGAATTGAAAACACCGATTGCTGTCACCAAATTGAACCTTGAGACCTTGCGCAGGCATAAACTGGATGAAGAGCGTCAATCAAAAATCCTGGGAGATGCTATCAATGAAACCGAAAGGCTCGATGCACTCTGCAACAACATCCTCCTCAGTTCACAACTGGAGTCTGGGGGATATAAGCTCACCAAACAAGAATTTGATTGTGCGGAAGTGCTTTCTTCAGCAGTCAGTGCTTTCCAAAAAAGGTACCCGGCCAGGTCATTTGCTCTGGAGGTTTCAGGTCCAGTGGTATTGAATGGCGAGGAGTTCTTGATCAGGCTAGTACTCAATAACCTCATTGAAAATGCTGTTAAATATACCACTCCCGAAATGCCTATATCGGTTAGCCTTCAGGAGCTGGACCATCAGGCCATCATCAAAGTAGCTGATCTGGGTGCTGGAATTCCAGATGCGGAAAAGCAAAAAGTGTTTGA
>JBIIQT010000105.1:0-3573 GCA_044341875.1 Chitinophagaceae bacterium
GCTGAAAAATATTGTGGCCAAACAATCTATTGAACTGGAGTTCAAGACTGAGCTTTTAAAAAAAAGTCAATCCCTCGAGCAGCGTCGGTCGAGGTAATGGAGCAGTTCAAATCAAAACCTATGATTACTAAACAAGATCTTTTAACTTGGTCAGGTGTTCCACGCAGCAGTTTCTATTACAAGCGAGGTGATGGTCTACGTGGACGCAAGCCTAGCGAAATGACTGTTACCCAAGATGGTGAACTGGTTGAAAACACGGTTGTCCTGAAAGATGTTGAAACCATTCTCCAGCAGGAGTTTTGCTGTTACGGATACAAGAACGTCTGGGATGAGCTCAAGGTAAAGGGGTACATCATTAACCATAAAAAGGTCTACCGGTTGATGAAGCTTCATAACCTATTGTTTAACCGAAAGATTGGATCTACAGGGGTTCCAAGACAGTTTGTACGTTTTAGAAAGATCAAAGCAGAAAGACCGCTTGAACACTTGTGTATGGACATCAAGTACATCCATATCCATGGGGCCCAAAGGAATGCTCTGCTTTTGACAGTGATCGATGCTTTTAGCCGTAAGGTATTAACACACATGCTTCGGTTCAATATCAAAAAGGGCGATATGATTATTTTGTTATCCCTTTTGCTGATGGAGTACAAGATAGAAGGAATCACACTTAGAAACGACAATGGCTCACAGTTCATTGCAGGCGTGGTAAGGCAGTTCTTGAAGGATAAAGGTGTTAACCAGGAGTTTACCCATGTGGCTACTCCTGAAGAGAATGCCTATATCGAAGCCCTGCACAGCAATGTTCAGCGTGAGGTTGTTGAGCGGTATGAATTTGAATCCATTTATCATGCACAGATGATTTTTAACCGGTATTATGAATGGTACAACAACCATCGAAAGCATGGAGCACTTGGCAGAAAATCACCTGAACAGTACCTCAGTCATAGATGCATATCAAAATACATTTCCATCTATCACTGCTTATGCCAATTGAGCCAGGATCATCATGGACCATACTATAAGATGTTTTCTCTCAATCCCAGCAATCCGGGTATTCAAATCAAGGAAATCCTTTTTCGGGCAATCCGTCAGGTCTACATTGACTTATCTTTAATTAAAAATAAAAGTAAAAAGCAATTAATATAAAAGAAATGACGGCTGAGCAATCAAAAATGAATCGACTTGAATTTTTAAAAATTACCTCGATCACAGGCATATCCACTTTTCTTTTGGGAACAAAAGATGTTTATGGTTTTTTGCCCTCCCAATTGCCATCCGTTCGTAAGATTACAAAAGGGCCTAAATTCCATTGGTTTGGCTACTATGATAAACTGCAGTTTGACACATCAAGTAGATATGTTTTGGGTATGCAGGTGGATTTCGAACATCGTTCACCTACCCCTAATGATGTGGTGAAAATAGGCATCATTGATTTGCAGCAGCATGATCGTTGGACTGAAATAGGCACAAGCAGTGCCTGGGGTTGGCAACAGGGGTGCATGCTGCAGTGGATCCCAAAATCAAATACCGAGATTATCTGGAATGACAGAATTGGCAATCAATTTGTCAGTCATATTTACAATTTAAAAACGCGTAAAACAAGAACGCTGCCTAAAGCTATTTATGCACTGAGTCCTGATGGGAAGTGGGCAATTGGCACAGAGTTTTCCCGTATTCAGGGACTTCGTCCCGGCTATGGTTATGCCGGTGTTGCTGACCCTTATGCTGAAGAAAAGACCCCCCATGATATTGGGATATACAAGATGGATCTGTTGACAGGTGAGAGTCAAATGCTTTTTTCCATTGCCGATATTGCCCAAATTCCGAGTAAGGGCCAGTCGGTTGCGGACAACTGGCACTGGTTCAATCATCTGTTGGTAAGCCCTGATTCAAAGCGGTTCTTGTTTCTGAACCGGTGGAGAGCCAAAAAAGATGAGCGACAGAAAATGGCTGTTGGAGACTTTGTAACAAGAATGTTCACCTGTGATGCCAATGGCAAAGACCTTTATTGCATAGACCCTTCAGGCTTTAGCTCACATTTTGTATGGAAAGACAATCATCATGTTTGCGTCTTCACAAAGCCCGATGGTCATGAATGGGGATTCTATGAAATTGAAGACAAGACTGGAAAATATATAAGGATCGGGAAAGAGAAAATGCCCGTCAATGGTCATCAGACCTACCTGCCCATAGGCAATCAGACAGAATGGCTTTTGAATGACACCTATCCGGATAAAAACCGATTACAGACGCCATATTTGTACCATACTCCAACGGACAGAAGGATAGACCTGGGGAAATTCCTTTCACCTCCCCAATACACAGGAGAATGGCGATGTGATTTGCATCCAAGGTTCAGCCCAGACGGCAAAAAAGTGGTCATTGATTCGGCTCATGAAGGGATGGGCCGTCAAATGTATCTGATAGATATCAAGGATGCCTTCTCTTTATAATCTGGGTTCAGGATTAGTTTGTCCAATTATTTTAAACCAAGACATTCACAAAGTATATTTTTTTAAAGCAGCTGTAATGTAATAATTGAGTGTATTACCATTGGTAAATTGAAGAATTGAAATTTGTTTCAATTTACAGGATTTTATATCGTTATTTATATGAGTTTTGTTTAACAAAAAAGATTATGTATAAAATATATAAATCATTAATTACAGTTGGTTCTGTTTTTATAAGTCTATACGCATTTTCTGTTTATTCTTTTTTTGAACTTGGTGTTGCCGTTCACCCAGTGATGAAAGCAAATTTTAAATTACATTCAAATGGAATTTACTTTCATATATTTCCATCTTTGATTGCATTAGTATTAGGGCCAATTCAGTTTAATATAAAATTTAGAACTACACAAACACACTTACATAGGTTCATAGGAAAAGTATATTTATTGTGCGTTTTAATTGGTGGTCTTTCAGGTTTATATATGGCTCAATTTTCTTTTGGAGGCAATCTTTCTCATTTAGGATTTGCGCTTTTGGCTGTTCTTTGGATTTTCACAGGATATAAAGCGTATTCCTCCATAATCCGTAAAAAGATTGTTGCTCATTATCATTGGATGACAATAAACTTTGCACTGACATTTGCTGCGGTGACTTTAAGGATTGGTCTTGGTATAGGTTTTGGAAGTGGTATCCCTTTTGAAATATTCTACCCTTATTTAGCTTGGATTTGTTGGGTTCCAAATATGCTTGTTGCATTGATGATAATTAAAAAAGATGCAACTGACCTAACTCACTGATAGACAAAGAAAAGCCATCATTCTGATGGTGTATCGACCCCTTAATTCTTGGACAAAATGGGGTTAAAATTTGAGACAATATCGGATATTTTTTCAGTTTTATAGGGTCCGGATATAAGGTCATTTTCGCGGAGGTACTGTTCAGGTGATTTTCTTCCAAGTGCTCCATGCTTTCGATGGTTGTTATACCATTCATAATACCTGTTAAAAATCATCTGTGCATGATAAATGGATTCAAATTCATACCGCTCAACAACCTCACGCTGAACATTGCTGTGCAGGGCTTCGATATAGGCATTCTCTTCAGGAGTAGCCACATGGGT
>JBIIQT010000063.1:0-13221 GCA_044341875.1 Chitinophagaceae bacterium
ATGGTGCAACGAGACCATTTTCATCCAAAACTTTTTTGTATTCTGAAGCTTCCATCCCAAAGAACTTGCCGTTGTATCCGAAGCTCTCGACTTCACCAAATCCCATGGCAGCAATTTTCTTGAGTGTTCCCTTGGGGTCTTTGGCCATGTCGTCCCGAACCGTGTAGAGCTGAACACCAATTTTTTTATCTTTAACACCTCCGATTGCCAGGGCGTCATTGATAAAAAATGAACCAGCGGCAACCCATGCCATTTGCTGAATGAAACCACTTCTTGATGTCATGCCTTAATTTTTATGGGTACAATTTACTGATTCATTTCTGAATTGATGCATTGCGTTTATCCGCAAGATCAGTGTTTGCAGTCATCTGCATGACAATTGTCCGCCTTTCTGCATTGGCGGTAATTGATGTAGTGAGCGGATACAATCAAGAGCATGGCGGGGATCAGAAACCAAATTTGATAAGCATGAAAAAGCTGTTTCAGGATCAGCATCAGGATTCCGAGGCCAAAAATAAAGAGGGCCTGCTTGTGGTGATGGTGTTTTCTGTAACCATGTGTCAGCGAATAGCTTCCAATGGCAGCAGCCAGCAGAATCATGAAAACCTCGAACCAAATATTGTTGATGATATTGATGCCCAGCACCGGAAGACTGGTCAATACCAGCGGCAAAAGCGCACAATGGATAGCACAAGCTACCGAAGCGGCAATTCCAAGGGCATCATAATTAATCTTTATCATGGTGGGGCGACAAAATTAATACTTTTGCAACAAAGTTGCATTCTTAATCGTTGGTATAATTGGAATGACAAGCGTAATTTTGTTTCAATAAATGATTATGAGTAAAAAGGCGATAAGCTATCTGGTGTTTTTCGGACTGCTTTTGGGTGGATTTTATTATGCCATGATAAAGTATACAGATTTTGAGGAAGTGAAGTTGCCTGTTTTGAATACGGTACAACCCTTTGAATTCCTGAGACAAGACAGCGCCATGGCCTCACAGAAAGATATCCGCAACAGGGTATATGTTGCAGAGTATTTTTTCACCACCTGCAAGGGCATTTGTCCGAAGATGAACAAGAATATGAAGGCCATCTACGAACAATTCAAAGTAGACAGCAATTTTCTGATTGTTTCACATACAGTCAACCCGGATACTGATTCATTGCCAGTATTGAGGCATTATGCAGATTCACTGGGCGCCGATGTTTCCAACTGGTGGTTCCTGACGGGCAGCAAGGACAAACTCTACAAAACCGCTCGCGAAAGCTATCTGCTGGATGACCCAAAGAACAGCACCAAAAACATCGACGAGCAGTTTTTGCATACACAGTTTTTTACCCTTGTCGACAGACAGGGTCGTGTACGCGGTGTGTATGATGGCATCAAAAAAGAAGAGGTGGACCAGCTGATGACAGACATCAAAACCCTGATCAAGGAATAAGGTGAAAAAGCAAGGGGAAGACATACTGAAGAACAGCGCACTTAGTGTAACCGCCAGCAGAAAGCGGATACTTGAAATCTTTCTTGCCTCAGACAATGCCCTGGCCCATCAAGACATTGAAACAAAATGTGCCGACCAATACGACCGTGTTACCATTTACAGAACCCTTCAAACATTTCTTGAAAAGGGTATCATACACAACATCCCTTCTACGGATAACATGGTCAGGTATGCGCTTTGCAACGAAGCCTGCATCACAACCGGTCATCATCACGACAACCATGTGCATTTCAGGTGTGATGATTGTGGTAAAACGGTTTGTCTGGATGATGTGAATATTCCTGCAGTAAATTTACCGAAGGGTTATACCATGAAAGAGATCAACATGGTGGTAAACGGCATTTGCAAATCCTGTAAATAAAAAAAGTCCCAATGTAAAAACACCGGGACATTTCGTTAAGGCTCTGATTAGTAGCACCACAAAGATAACTTGCAGTAAATCAGTGCGCTAATTTCGGGCATACCATAAAAGTAGTAGGCATTAAAGTTTTTCCAATTCGTTTTTGACGAAGATCATCAGCTCGCTGATCTTTTCAGGAGAGAAATCAAAGTCAATTCCGGCAGCCGCATACAGCTCAGGAAGCGTCTTGGTTCCACCCAGGCTCAATCCCTTCATGTAGTTTTCAAGTGCTTTTTCCGGGTTATCTCTGTACTGCTTCCACATGCCAATGGCACCGAGTTGGGCAATTCCGTATTCAATATAATAGAACGGCACTTCAAACAGGTGAAGTTGTCGCTGCCAGTTGTAAGACCTGAAGGCTTCCAATCCGCTATAGTCAATGGCGCTGGTGGCAAATTCATTCAAGATCCTCAGCCAGTTTTCTTTTCTTTCCTCAATCGTATGGCCTGGGTTTTCATAAACCCAGTGCTGGAATTTGTCGATGGTAGCGATCCAGGGGAAAATCGTGATCACTCTTTCGAGCTGGTGGCGCTTGGCCCTTTTCATGTCTTCTTCGTTATCGAAGAAAACATCCCAGTGGTCCATGGTGAATAGTTCCATGGACATGCTGGCCACTTCAGCCATTTCTGTTGGATATTCTTTGAAGCCCGTAAGCTCAAGTTCATGTGCCAAAAACGAATGGATGGCATGACCACCTTCGTGCACCATGGTGGTGAGGTCAGACATTTGAGAAGCGGCATTCATGAAGATGAACGGCGCTCCGCTTTCTGCCAGCGGCATGTTGTATCCTCCGGGTGCTTTGCCTTTTCTACTGTCAAGGTCAAGGTGATTCAGTTCGTCCATTTTTCTGAGGCAGTCGCCAAAAAAAGGATTCAGTGCGTCCAGGCATTTGATGGATTTATCGAGCAGGTCCCGGCCATCCGTAAACGGACGCAGGGGCTCAATGCCTGCGGGCTCTGCTTCCGTATCCCAGGGGCGCATGTTGTCCAGGCCCAGCCTTTGTTGTTGTTCCTGGTAGATCTTGTCTACCAGTGGGAGTACTTCTTTTTTAACTGCCTCATGAAATTGAAAGCAGGAAGCGGGGGTATAATCGAAACGACCCATCTCCGCGAATTTGTAGTCACGGTAATTGCTGAAGCCAGCGTTGATCGCCACCTGGTGCCTGAGGGTCACCAATTTGCTGAACAACTCGTTCAATGATTCCTTATCAACCAGCCTTCTTTCGGCAATTTTTTTGTAGACCGTTTCACGGATCTTCCTGTCTTCGTTTTCAAGTAACTTTCCCGCCTGTTGCAAGGTGTATTCTTGTCCATCCTGCTCGATCATCATCTTGCCGGCAATACTGCCGTATTGTTGTTGCAATACGGCGGCTTCAGCCTGCAAGGGGATATTGGCTTCGCGGAAAAGATCGATGCTTTTCTTTACTGAACGGAGATAGGTGAAATATTTTTCCTGGTCCAGCTCTTTTGTAAAGGGGCAGTCAACCAGTTTTTTGTTGAGGATATCAGCATAAGGCTGGATCTTGGGCTGGATCTCCATGAAGAAAAAATTGAAGGCTTCTTCATGGGTCTTGTTTTCTGTATCGCAGGTCATGCGCACTTGTCTCCAGCATGCATCCTCGCTGATGAATGCTTCCATCTCACTCATGTCTTTGAGCCACTGTTCTAGGTCCAGGCTGGAATTGATTTCCCTGTCGCGCAGCTGAATAAAATAGGGCTCAAGGGTAGCCCAGTCAGTCAGGCTGAAATGCTCGGGCAGGAAACTGTGCTTCAGTTTCTGAATATCGGCGCTGTATTGCATGGTATTTGTTTTTTGAAGGAGATTAACCCTCATTGCCTTCTTCTTCCTCATCCATTTCGGTGAGGACGATTTCGATGTTCTGTTGTTTGATGACATCAAACCAACGAACCATCTTTTTCATGTCGCTGCTGTAGACCCTTTCGAAATCCATGGAGGGGAATACTTTTTCAAAGTAGCTTTTTACGGCCTTGTTGTCCTTCTCAGAAGGAAGGGCTTCTGCCGATGCATCCATTGCTTTGAATATATCAGCAAGGTTTACATTTTCATCCGTGGTATACACTTCAATTGATTCCAGGTGCGAGAACTGGTGTACCCTGCTTGAAACAAATTTGGTTGTATTGTCTTCCAGGGAACGGACGATAGCACCGTCAGTCTTGCTGGTTACGAGTTCAAAAAGTCCTGAAAATCCTGTAACTGAGATGAGTTTGTTGTATTCCATTTCCGCTGTTTAATGGCGGCAAAGTTACGACCATTTTACTGAATATTGTTTTCGGCGAGGATCTTGTTCATTCGCTGCTCAACAGCTTCCAGTGTGCTGAATCCTCTGGAAATCATGTAGAGTTTGGCATCGTCAAGCTGAAGGAATACAGTGGGAAAGCCATTCACCCTCAACTGTTTGATCAGGCTGAAGTCATAATAGGCCTTCTCTTTGTACGCCTCACTTCCCAGTTTCTGATAAAATACTTCTGCATCGATATTGTATTGTTCCAGCAAATGGCGGTAAGCCTCCTTGTCTGTAAGGTCTCGCCCTTCTTCGTAAAGGGCGTATTGAAGGTCCGAAGCAAATTCAATGGTCCGTTCTGGGTAGATCTCCCTGAAAATAGCCATGGCAATGGCGGCCATTTCTGAATTCGGAAACCAATCGCTCTCATCAGGATTGAAAATATGCCAGAGGTAATCCTTGCCAAATGTTACCCCGGTTGTCTGTTCCACTGTTTGGTAGGCCCCCTGGATGTATTCCGCAATGGTGCCAATGTGTTTGGTGGCTTCAACAGGAATCATGCCACCGGAAATCGTTTCAAAATCGAACTGCTCCCTGTGTTTCAGCCTAAGTTCCTTGATCACCGGGCTAAATCCGTAACACCATCCGCAATAGGCATCGTAACAATAGATGATTTTGGGTTTCATTGGGCTTTTACTTTTTCAAACTGCGCATCATAATCTTCTCTCAGGGTTCCCATCCAACGGTCCCAAAACAAGAAATAAAGGCTGTAATTGCCCTTGAAATACTGATGGTGTTGGTTGTGGCAAACGGAAGTATTGATCCATCTTCCTATCCAGGTTTTATGAAAATTCTTTGGGTAAAGCTCCCAGCCAAGATGCCCGTAAATATTGTAGACGATCATGAAAAAGAAAAAGATCAGTATGTGAAATTTATGGATGGGGATGGTAAAAAGGAAAACAAGCAGGATGCCAGCTTCAATGAGCGCCTCCAAGGGGTGGAAGGCATAGGCCGCCCAGGGGGATGGATTGGTAGACTTGTGGTGAATCAGGTGAAAGAGTTTGAACAACTGTTTATGGTGCATCATGCGGTGCATCCAGTAAAAATAGGTATCGTGCATGAAGAGCATGATGGGGAAGATGGCCCAAAAATAAATCCAGCCATGGCCATCAATGCTCTGGTATAGTGTGGTATATTTTGAGATTGCCGGATTAAAAATGAAAAACACCGGCACGAATCCGAATATGGACAAGGTCAGGACTGAATATCCTATTTCTCTGAGATAGTCTGCAGTTTTTGGATACCGCTGCTGAATCTTTTTATGTGCTAGAACTTTTTTCAACAGTACATAGAACAGCAAAAAGGCTAGTCCGGCTAAAATAAAATAGCGGCCTCCAATGATGGTCAAGATCCTAAAATAATTCTCTGTGTTCATGATTGCTGATTACAAATGTACGGCGTATTGGTTCAATCGAGCCGGATGGCATCCAGGTTGAAAAACGCAGGATATTTGCCCGTCTTGTCTGCATAAAAAGCCCTGAATTTGGCCATGTCTTCTTCCTTGTTCCCTGTCAGGTAAATGGGTGGGCCAAAACCGCCCTCTTTTCGATTGAAATCAAGATAACCTGGCAATACCGGAACCTGCGCACCCAACGCGGCATGGTAAAATCCGGTTCTCCATTTTTCAACCCTTTTCCTTGTGCCCTCGGCTGCGAAGGTGATGAACAATTCATCCGCCTCCTTGAACCGGGCAATGACATCCTCCGTGAGGTTGTGTTTTTTGCTCCTGTCTACTGGGATGGCCCCGGTATTTTTCAGCACGATGCTCAGTGGGAAGAAGTTGAGTTCTTTTTTAATGAGGTAACGAACGTTTAATTTACAGAGCCTGAAAATGGCCATTGCATAAATGAAATCCCAGTTGGAGGTATGCGGGGCAGCAATCACAACGGCTTTTTTGATTTCCGGAGGAACAGTGCCAACAATCTTCCAGCCGCGGAGTTTGAAAATCAGGATGAAAAAACGATTGATCATGCTGCTGTTTTGCGTCTTAATGATAAACCTTAATTAATGTGCTGCCAGCCAGTTGTCTCCAATCCCAGCCTCTGCAATCACCGGAACATTGTTGGGAAGGGGCAGGGCCGATTCCATGTTCTCGAGGATACAGGCTTTCAGGGTCTCTGCTTCAGACCTCAACGCATCAAAAATCAATTCATCATGCACCTGAAGGATCATCCTGCTTTTGAATCCTTCTTTTTTGATGGCATGGTGTACCTTGATCATCGCCAATTTGATCATGTCTGCAGCAGTTCCCTGTATAGGCGAGTTGATGGCATTGCGTTCTGCAAATCCGCGCACCGTGAAGTTCGAAGAGTTGATGTCGCGGAGCCAGCGCTTCCTTCCCATCAGTGTTTCTACATAGCCATTGTCTTTGGCAAACTGGATGGTTGACTCCATGTATTGGCTAATCCCCGGAAATTCTTTCTTGTAATTGTCGATGATGGTTTTGGCTTCGGTTCGGCTGATGCCAAGGTTCTCTGCCAACCCGAAAGCGCCCTGTCCGTAGATGATGCCGAAGTTCACGCTTTTGGCCTTGTACCGCATTTCCTTGGTGACATCCTCTTCATTGATGCCATATACTTTTGCTGCAGTTGCAGTGTGGATGTCTTTTCCCGAGCGAAATGCTTCGCACATGTTGGGGTCTCCACTGATGGCAGCCACAATCCGCAGTTCAATTTGCGAATAGTCAGCAGAAACCAGTACATGGTCTTTGTCTCTGGCCGTGAACGCTTTTCTGATCTCCTTGCCCCGGTCGCTGCGCACTGGAATGTTTTGTAGGTTGGGATTGTTGCTGGCCAGCCTTCCTGTAACAGCAACTGCTTGTGCGTAGGTGGTATGAACGCGACCTGTATTGGGATTGATCAGTTGTGGCAATGCATCAACGTAGGTAGACCTCAGTTTGGTGAGTTCCCTGAAGGCAAGGATATCGTCCACAATCGGAAACTGGTTGGCCAGTTTTTGCAGCACATCCTCACCGGTTTGGTATTGGCCAGTTTTGGTTTTTTTCGCTTTTGGATCCAGCATCAGTTTCTCAAACAACACTTCACCCAACTGTTTGGGAGAGGCAAGGTTGAAGCGCACTCCAGCGGTGGCATACACAGACTCTTCCGCAATCTTGGCTTCTTTTTCCAGGGTTTTTGAATATTCATTCAGGAAGTCAACATCCACCCGGACACCCTCGTATTCCATGTCTGTAAGCACTTTTACCAGCGGATTCTCCACTTCGTAAAAAACTTTTTCGACTGCTTTTTCCTTGAGCTGGGGCTCAAAAATATTTTTCAATTGAAGGGTTATGTCTGCATCTTCACTGGCGTACTCCTTTATTTTTTCAACCTCCACATCGCGCATATTTCCCTGGCCCTTCCCTTTTTTCCCAATCAATTCTTCAATGTGGACGGGTTCATAGCCGAGGTATTTTGCGCTGAGCAGGTCCATGCTTCTTTTCCCTTCGGGGTCGATTACATAATGCGCCAGCATGGTATCAAAAATATTCCCCTTCAGTTCAATCCCATGGTTCTTTAAAATCAGCAGGTCATACTTGATGTTTTGACCGATCCAGACCTTGGAGGGATCTTCAAAAAGGCGGTTGAACTGCAGAAGGAAGGATTTGGTTTTGTCTCGGGTATCGGGGCAGGGCACATAACAACCCGTGCCCGGTTTGATGGAAAAACTGATGCCCACGATATCAGCCTGGTTGGCATCCAGCCCGGTTGTTTCGGTATCAAAGCAGATCTGTTTTTCATTTTCGAGCGAAGCAATCAGCGCTGCTATTTTTTCGGCTGTATCTACCAAGTCATAGCTATGCTGCGTATTGTTGATATTTTTATCGGCAAACAGGGGTGTGTTGTTTTCTTCTTCGGCAGCAACATTGTTGTTGGATGTTGCAACGGTGGTGCCTCCCCCTCCAAAAAGATCGCCTTGTACGGTGGTTCCTTTTTCAACTGGTCCTGCAACGGGGATGTCCTCGCCCAGGATTCTTTTTCCTATGGTCCTGAATTCCAGCTCACTGAAGATGTCCAGGAGCGCTTCCTTGTTGGGTTCGGTAACCTTGAAATTTTCTTCATGGAACTCAACAGGAACCGTGGTGATGATGGTGGCCAGTTTTTTGCTCATGATGGCCAGGTCCTTTCCCTGCCTCACTTTCTCGCCCAGTGCACCCTTGAGCTGGTCTGCATTCTCCAGCACGTTTTCAACTGTTCCGTATTCGGCCAAAAGCTTTGCGGCAGTCTTTTCACCAACTCCCGGAATGCCCGGAATATTGTCTACTGCATCGCCCATCATGGCCAGGATATCAATCACCTGTGAAACATCTTTGATGTTCCATTTTTCACAGACCTCTTTAGGTCCAATGATTTCAAAATCACCACCCTGGTAAGGAGGCTTGAATATCTTGATGTTGTCAGAAACCAGTTGTCCATAATCCTTGTCTGGCGTAACCATGTATACCTGATAGCCTGCTTTTTCTGCCTGTTTGGCCAATGTGCCGATGACATCATCGGCCTCAAAACCATCGGTCTCCAGAATAGGAATGTTTAGGCCTTCGATGATTTTTTTGATATCGGGAATGGAGGCCAACAGGTCTTCAGGAGCCTCTTGCCTGTTTGCCTTGTAATCAGCAAAATCAATATGGCGTTCAGTTGGCGCAGCAGTATCGAAACATACTGCCAGATGCGTTGGCTTTTGTTTATTGAGCAGGTCAATCAATGCGTTGGTAAAACCAAATTGAGCATTGGTGTTTTTCCCTTTGCTGGTGATGCGCGGGCTTCTGATCAATGCATAATAGGCACGAAAGATCAGGGCAAACGCATCAAGAAGGAACAGCTTTTTTTCCATGGTCCAAAGTTACTCTTTTCGGCACCAGTTTCACCACTTAGTGTTAGGGATGCGTCAGCATTTCATGTCGATAAAATAGGGCAGCATTTTTCTCCATGTAGGCCAATCGTGGTGGATATCCGAAGCCCAAACCTCCAGCTCGTGAGGAATGGATTTGCTGTGCAGGACGTTTGAAAATCTTCTGTTGGCCTCAGGATCTTCGTGGTTGCCACTTCCTGTGGCCATGATGATTTTTCCGCGCCTGATCTGTTCAAGCGTATTGTGATCAGTGAGGTTGGGCAAATAATGCATCGGAGAATTGAAATAAACCTGATCGTCATAAAAACCATCCGTGTACTCCATCAGGTCATACACACCGCTCATGGCGATTACACCATTGATCAGGTCTGGTCTTTTCAGAAAAAGGTTCATGGAATGAAAGGCTCCGAACGAAGCACCACAAGTGATGATGGGCGTGTCTTCTGATGTCTTTGATTTGATGAAAGGAATCACTTCATTGAAAACATATTCGTTGAACTGGTTCTGGCGGATGGCCTTGTGAGCGCCCTCTATTTCTTTGTTCATCCAACTTTCCGTGTTGATGCTGTTGACGGAAAAGATCTTCAGCTTACCTTCATCCAGAAAGGGCTTCAGCGCATTGATGAGTTCAAACCTTTCGTATTCCAGGTAGTCTGCTGCAGCAGTAGGAACCATCAGAAGGGCAAACCCATAATGGCCATATACAGCAATTGGCATCTCCTTGTTGAGTGCTGGGCTGTACCACTGATGGATTTCCCTGACCATTTTATTTGACTACTTTCAGGATGCCGCGCATGACTGATGCATGTCCTGGATAAGAGCAAATGAATGGATATTCTCCGGGTGTTGTGGGTGCAAAGAAATAGATACTTTCAATGGCGTCTGGTGGCAACAACTTGGTATGGTAAAGTACTTTGGGGCTGTTCGGAACATAGTTCATTTCTGATCCCTTCAGTCCGAGTTGCAGGGCAAGATTTCCCACCTCTTCTGCCGCACCTGGAGCAACCACTACAACATTGTGCGTCATGTCGTCATTGTTGCTGAACATCAGGCGCACCTTTGCTCCCGCCTTCACTTCAAAACGGGTCACATCGAATTTCAGTCCTGGCTTGGTACCGAGCTTGAGCACAACATCCGGCTGTCCCCAATCGCCAGGCATGGTCAGTTTGCGTTTGGCTGTGATGGTATTAACGGATGTTGCTTCAGGCATCATTTTCATGTCATGCTTCATGTCCATCATCTTCACTTTCTGGTCTTCAGTCAGCACTGTAGATGCACCCTCAGGAATATTGTTCATGGTATAGTAGGCAAAATCATGCAACAATGCTTTGCCATTGGAAGACGTCAAGTTTTGTAGCTTGATTTCATGGATATGGCCTGCAATGAGGCTGTCCATCACCAGTTTTACTTTTTTCCCATCCGCAGATGGAATAATGCCTTTGATTTTTCTGACCTGATTCTGGATGATGGGGCTTCCGTAGATATGGTGGTATTTGTAGATGAAACTGTTGACGGAATAGTTCATTGCATTTTTCAGTTTCGCAACATCAACGGGAAGTGAAAATTCAATTTCAAATCCGTCAGGAAGGGCATGGATGTCTTTCATTTCGAAAGGCGTTTCACCGTTCCATACCAAACGCTGCAATGCATATTCTGCTTTGCCGGTGCTGGCCCATCCCCTGCTGGTCATCCCCGCAAACATAGAGCCGTCGAGGCCCCAGCGCAAACGAAGCAGACCTGAAGCAAACCCTTCATAAAATGGATAACAGGCACCCTGGTATTTTCCTTTTACTTTTTCCAATGTCATGCGCATGATCTTGGAGTGACCCTGGTCGGCAACATAATAGTGTCCGGCAAACGGACCAAATGCTCCATTGGTTTCATCTTGCAGGATGTCTGAAGTGGAGATGCCCATGAGTGTATGAGGGAACCAAACTGCAGGAAGTTTTAGTTCCTTGATTATTTTGGCAGCCTCATGCATGGGCTGTCCATTGTCTACAATCTTCAGGTCATCCTTGGTGAGCTTGAGTGGAGATTCTGGTTCTTTGGTCCAGTTCAGACCACCGGCATTGCCAGCGAAATCTCCTTTCTCCAAATGCGTAACCCTTCCGCTCCCTACCCAGTCTCCCTGGTTTTCTGCGTAAAACACATCGCCATTGTTGTTGATGTTGAAACCTGCTGGTGAACGCAGTCCTGTTGCAATGGGCTCGGTGGCTCCATTGGGTTTTATTTTCAGCAACCAACCATGCCATTTGCCCAATCCATCGCCATATCCAACCCAGGCAACATTGAGGGTAACGAACATGTCGCCGTTCTTGTCAAATACTGGTCCATATGCGTATTCGTGGTAGTTTCCACTCAGTTGAAAAATGCTGATGGGCGTGAAGCTGTCGGCCTTTCCATCTCCGTCTTTGTCTTCAATCTTGGTCAGTTCTCCTCTTTGTGTACAATAGAATGCGCCATCCCTGTAGGCCAATCCCAACACTTCATGAAGACCCGAAGCGAATTTGGAAAAATAGGGTTGTCCGTTTCCGTAAGCATTCTCAATGATCCAAATTTCTCCCCTTCTGGTAGAGGCAGCAATCCTGCCATCGGGCATTACAGCCACGCCGCCTACTTCAAGCTTGATTTCCTGAGGGATGGCAATGGTTCTGAGGGAATAGTAATCCTTTTCGGATTGCACTGCATTATTTTGTCCGTTGGAAACAATGGCAAAACTGAGTGAAAGGGCTGCGAGGGAAATTGATCGAATGATGCGCATGGAAAGCAGAAATTTTGTTGACTTAAAGATAGTCAAATTCCTGCTTCCTTGTGCGTATCGTGAAATGTTATCGTGGAGTTTGAGACTGCTTCATGTCTTCGATGAATTCATCAAGCTTTTCCCTTGAAATACCGGGCATACAGATCACATGTGCAATATCATTGTCTGTGGCAAGCTGCCATTTTTTACAAATTTCATTGGAAGGCCTTGGCATCACCACGGTGAGTGCATTGGGGTTGCTCCATGCCTTTACGCCAATGGCGTTGAGGTGCACCCTGAGGTGTGCAGCATTTTCCAGGCAGGTCATGGTTCTTCCCAACATGCCCTCCCTTCCCCATTTTTTAATGGCATACCATACGATCAATGCATTCATGCCGCTGCGCGATCCGGTGATGGTGGTATCCAGCGAACCGATATAGTTGATGGATCGGCCAATCCTGTCTTTGTAGGATTTCTTCACCAGCACAATACCATTGGTGATGGGCGATCCGAAGAACTTATGGCCGCTGATGGCAATGCTGTCTGCACCATGCGCGAAATCAAAATCACTGGCACCCAGCAAGGGAAGATAAGATCCTGCAAGGGCTGCATCGCAATGGATATACGAACTTTTGATGGCGTATTTGTTCAGGGTTTCCTTGATGGTGGGAACGCTGTCTTTGGCCTCTGTCATGGTGGTGCCGATGTTTGCCATGATGATCACAGATTGCTGGCGGTTCAGTTGGATCATTTGGGAAAGGTCTTCATAATCCATCTCTCCATTGGGCTGGGAGCGAATGACAATGCTTTTCATGTTCAAGAGGTGAAGGTTCTTCTGAACACTATAGTGAGTAGCCTCGCTGTAGTAAACGATCCCATTGGGATAGAGTTCCCTGGCAAGATAGAGGGCATAAAGGTTTCCTTCAGATCCTCCATTGGTTACATAACCCCAGTGGTTGTTGGCAGGTGCATTGAAAAAATCAGCATAGAAAGCAACCACTTCGCGTTCAAATGATTTGCATTGCATGTCATTGGATTCCATAAAGGGATCTCCAACATTGTTGATGCTGTATTGCATCAAAGGATAGAGCTCGGTATAGTCGTAGTCGGTGGCTACAGGGTAGCCGATATAGGTTTTAGACCTTTCACTGATTTTTTGGTGAAATTGTTCAAGAATTTCCATTGTTGAAATGGGTTTGATCAGAAATTGAGGTAAGAAAACAGGAAATTATTCCTGTGAAAAAATCAATTTCTTACAGCATCTTCCGCAAGCGACTGCATCAGACATGCATAGGTGTCGCTTTTGTCATTGAACAATTTGAAGGGAAAATCGGGTCTCATCTGTTGCAAAAATACCAACAAATGCCAGATTTCCTACCAAATCAATTGATATTCTATTGTTTCGCCCGCCGGAAGCAAAAGCACCT
>JBIIQT010000064.1:0-13192 GCA_044341875.1 Chitinophagaceae bacterium
ATGTTGAATGATTTGTACCGAAATTAGGCAAAAATGAAAGGACAAATATTGAGGTGAATAATTTGTACATTGAAGCATGAACAATCAGCAACCGAATCAGATTGAGGCATTGATCAACCATTATAACCTGCTCCCCCACCCTGAAGGTGGTTTTTTCAGACAGACCTATGCCGCTTCAGAACAGATCTCCAAAGAGGGTTTACCGGAAAGATTTGAAGGCAGCCGCAGTTTTTCCACTGCCATTTATTTTCTCCTGCCTAAAGGAAGTTTTTCGGCTTTTCACCGCATCAAAAGCGATGAGGTATGGCATTTTTATGAAGGTTGCTCACTCCATATTCATGTCATCCACCCCAATGGTGATTATGAATGCCTCAAACTGGGCAGCGACATGATTAATGGAGAAAGTTATCAGTTGGTTGTTCCAGCCAATGCCTGGTTTGCATCAGAACCCGTTGGCGATGCAGGATCATTCGCCCTTGTTGGATGTACCGTTGCCCCCGGATTTGATTTTAGCGATTTTGATCTTGCGGATGCTGAGAAACTTGTGGAGCAATATCCAAGTCATGAGCTGTTGATCAGGCGTCTTTCCCGTTAAATATACCATGATTCTTAAGTGGAAAATGCCTAACTTTTACAAACAATTGTTTGACTTTAAAAGCATCTAAATTTTAAACGAGCCATATACCATGAATACATTGTTGAAATCATGCAAAGTTTTCCTGTTGTTCATTATCCTCCAACAGACAGCAACTGCACAAACCGACCATATCGGTGAAATCAAAGCCATGCAAGCCCATCCGCGGATTCTGATGCTGAAAGGGGAAGAAGCCAACATCAAATTGAGCACCGGAAAGGACACGGTTTGGGCCAATACACAACAGGCCATCATCAATGAATCTGACAGGTTGATTAACGTTGCGCCGATCCAAAGAATTCAGATTGGAAGACGCTTGTTGGACAAATCAAGGGAGGCCCTGCGCAGGCTTTTCTTTCTATCCTATGCATACAGAACAACTGCAGAAAAAAAATACTTCGACAGGGCAGAAAAAGAGATGCTTGCCATTGCAGGATTCAGCGACTGGAACCCTTCGCATTTCTTGGATGTAGCAGAAATGACAATGGCCGTTGCCATTGGATATGATTGGCTGTACAACGATTTATCTGAAGCTTCAAAATCCATCATCAAAGAGGCCATTTTGAAAAAGGGATTGGAGCCTTCAATGGAGTCAAAATACAACAGCTGGCTTAAAGCAGAACACAACTGGAACCAGGTCTGCAACGCCGGAATGACCTATGGCGCGATGGCCATCTACGAAGACCAACCCAAGCTGGCCAAAGAAATCATCAACCGTGCCATCAGCTCAATCGTTTTACCGATGCATGATTATGCACCCGACGGGGTCTATCCTGAGGGCTATGGATATTGGGGATATGGAACCAGTTTCAATGTCATGTTCATCAGTGCCATTGAAAAATTGTTTGGAAAGGATTTTGGGCTGAACCAGTTGCCCGGATTCATGAAAACCGCAGGCTTCATGGAAAACATGACTGGACCCACAGGCAAGCCTTTCAACTATTCTGATGCCGGTGGTGGCGGTGGTCTTCACCCAGCCATGTTCTGGCTCGCCAACAAGGTAAATGACCCTTCGTTGCTCTGGGTTGAAAGAAGTTACCTGAAAAACAGAAAACCGCAAGCATTGGTCCTTGACAGGCTGTTCCCTGCCATCATGCTCTGGAGTGGCGGAATATCCATTGACAATATCAGTGCCCCAAAAGAAACCATGTGGCTGGGGAATGGAAAAAATCCTGTTGCCATGATGCGCACTTCCTGGACTGATCCGAATGCTATCTATGTGGCAACAAAAGGTGGGTCAGTATCGATCAACCATGCCCACATGGACATTGGTTCATTTGTGATGGAAGCTGACGGGGTAAGATGGGCCATGGACTTTGGCATGCAAGACTATGAGTCACTGGAATCAAAAGGAATAAAATTGTTTGGAAGAACACAGGATGCAGAAAGATGGACAGTGTTCAGACTAACAAACCTGGTGCACAATACATTGGCCATCGATAGTCAGCACCAACTGGTAACAGGAAATGCACCTATCATTGCCTCTTCCAGTAATCCCGATTTCATGCATACCATAATTGATCTTTCTGAAATTTATAAAGGTCAGGTTGCCGCTTCAAAAAGAGGTATCGCAGTGGTCGATAAAAAACAAGTGCTGATCCGGGATGAAATTGAAACGCTGGGCAAGGAAACAACCATCCGCTGGACCATGCTGACACCAGCTGATGTGCGCATCATCAATGACCACCAGGCTTTGCTCACCAAAGATGGAAAAACCCTTACCCTGGATGTTGGAAAACTACCCAACCTCAAGATGAAGACCTGGTCAACCGATCCACCCAAATCCTATGATGCGCCCAATCCTGGCACCATCCTGACTGGATTTGAGGTAACCGTTCCCGCCAACACAAAAATTGCACTTAACGTTAGCCTGATTCCTGGCGAGAAAGGGAAAAACAAATTAAAAAACATACCGGCACTTGAAAATTGGAAGAATTGATCAAGCCATGCTGAAATTTCTTTGGATAGGATTCCTCTGCACATTGCAGGCAATTCAATCTGGGGCGCAACAAAAAGCAGATGGCTACAAAGGCATCTGGTTTACCCTTGGGCAATTCTCTGCCTACGGAGATAAATATTCAGGAGGACTGGGAACCTATACCGCCAATCATATTCCTGTGGCGGTGTACAGCAAAACTGCCCAAAAAACATTTTTTGTGTATGGTGCAACAAGTGCTGAAAATGAAAAACACCTGCTGATTGCCATCTCCTATTTTGATCACAAGAAAAAACAAGTTCCCAAGCCTACCATTGTGTATGACAAGATGGGCGTGAACGATCCACACGACAATGCATCCATCTCTGTTGACGACAAAGGATACATCTGGGTCTTTGTCAGCGGCAGAAATACGAGCAGGCCGGGTTTGATTTTCAAAAGCACTGAACCTTATGCGATTGAAAAGTTCACTGAATTAAGCAGAGGGGAAATGACCTACCCCCAACCCTGGTTCATGCCAGGCAAAGGATTTTTCTACCTGTTCACCAAATACACCAACGGCAGGGAACTCTATTGGAGAACAAGCGAAGATGGGATGAACTGGACCCAAGACCAAAAGCTGGCTGGCATGGGCGGACACTACCAGTTGTCCGGATTACATGGCAACAAGCTCGTTACCGTTTTCAATTACCACCCAGGAGGCAATGTAGACAAGCGAACCAATCTCTATCTGCTTCAATCCGATGACATGGGAAAATCATGGCAGACCATTGAAGGGATAACAGTACCCACGCCCGTTTCAACAAAACAGCATGCTGCATTGGTGCATGACTTTGAAAAAGAAAACAAACTGGTCTACCTGAACGACCTGAATTTTGACAAGGATGGTAATCCTATTGTATTGGCCGTTATCAGTCGGCACCACGAACCAGGACCCAAAGGCGACCCGCGCGAATGGTTTATTTTTCATTGGAAAAATGGACGATGGAATGAGTACCGGGTGACTTCATCTACACACAACTATGACATGGGATCGCTCTATGTTGAGGGCAAACACTGGACAATCATCGGCCCTACATCTCCAGGTCCACAACCTTATGGAACCGGTGGTGAAATGGTCGTTTGGAAAAGCCACAATGAAGGGGTCTCTTGGAAAAAAACAAAAATATTGACAGAGAATAGCGCAAGAAACCATTCCTATGCCAGAAGGCCACTAAATGCCCACAAAGACTTTTATGCATTTTGGGCGGATGGAAATGCATCCGAATTCTCCAGGTCGCAACTCTATTTTTCCAACAAGCAAGGCGATGTTTTCACACTCCCCTATGAAATGAAAAACAATCTTGAAAAACCCAACTCACTGAAAAAGGCCGGCCTCCAAATGATACCGACATCCAATTAAAATTTGCAGATACGCACTTTGTATGAAAAAAATTACTTCTCTCCTGCTATTGTTGATGTGCATGTTTGAACATGTTGATTCACAAGAAAAACATCCACATATTCTGGTGAACGAGCAGGATAAAAAAATCATCCTTGACAAGATCAGTCAACAGCCATGGGCCAATGAAATTGTAAAAAGGATGGAGAAAGAACTGATGCCTTATGTGCTACGTCATCAGAAAGATCCTGAATGGATCCTGAGCAGGTACCTCATGAACCGGGCAACAGGAAAGCATTACACTGAATTTTATTCGGATGCCGAAGGCACTGCATTGGTGAGCTATGCGGGCAATGCACCCTTTCCAACAGTGCGTGTAGCACCACACAAACGTCCGCCCGTCAGCAAGGATGGATATTCATACAAGGAACCAACAATCGATGAGTTGGTTCCATACGATACATCCATGTTGATGTTGTTGCAAAGCAATGCCCCTGGAGGGAAAAAAGAATGGGTCAATCCACAAACCTATGTAGACAATATCAATGGGGCAATCAATCAACTGGCCTTAGATGCATCCATTATCTATTGGCTCACTGGTAATGAAACATATGCCAAATTTGGAGCAGATATTTTATCACAATGGGCAAGGGGAGCATACTTTCAAAACCCCATCAATGGCCCATGCAGGACGGGTTTCCTATCCATCCAAACATTGGGTGATGGCAGCTATGAACCCATGCCACTGGTCTATGATTTCCTGTTTGATTACCTGAGAAAGAACAATTACGAAACAAAATGGTATGAGCCTGTTTTTGAAAAGATTGCCCATACCATGACATTCAGGGGATTTTGGGCCAACAACTGGTATGCTGCACAAACACCCGCCATGGTCTTTTCAGCATTGGCACTGGAGAACAAAAGCAAAAGGGATTATTACCTTCAATACTATACCACTAAAGACACCATCAATGGTGGATGTGGTCACCTGAGCATTCCGTCAACAGTCCAACAAATGTTGACACCAGATGGACACTGGAAAGAACCCGGCGGATACCATAATTTCCCTGTCAGCAGTCTGCTCATCTCTGCCCTGGCAATGGAAAAAAATGGATATGATATTTTCAAAAAAAATCCCGCCCTCTTGGATGCGTCTTATGTGATGTTAAAATATTCATTTCCCAATTTGATTGCCCCTTCCATCGGTGATACAGGCCCAGCCACGCAAAGTGCCGCATGCCTTGAAATTGGCTTGGCCATGGCAAAGAAATATTCCAACCCCATACTGCCACAACTTTCTGCAGCCCTGAAAGTATTGATGGAAAACAATGGATACAAAAGAGAAGCATCAGATTACCTGGGACTATTCTCCTACCTGCCTGAACTTCCGATCAACAATAATATTGTTTACCAATGGCCAAGAAGTGGCGAGCTTGATTTTGCAAAAGCATATTTACAAAGAAATGGAACAGACAAGAAAAATGGCTTGATGTATGTTGTGCAAGGGGCAACATATAACCACAACCATGCGAATGGCATGTCAATGGAACTCTATGGGAAAGGCACCGTCATGGGTCCGGATCCTGGAAAAGGAATCACCTACGAAGCCCCATTGCATGTGCAATATTACGCACAATGGGCTGCGCACAATACAGTTGTTGCAGGAGCATCATCGGCATCAGTTCCGTACTTCAAGGGAGGAGGAGGCACCAAGAAAATGGGTGAAATTAAACTCATGACCATGGAGCCAAAAGCAGGACAGGAGGCAGTTTCAGCCTTTTGCTCTTTCACAGATACCCATTACAAAGACATCAGTACCAATACCAATCAAGAGCGAACCATGGCAATTGTCCGCACCTCTCCTACCAGCGGATATTATGTTGACATCTACAGGTCTTCCCACCCCAAAAGCAATGAATATGTTTACCATAACATAGGTCAGCAATTGGATTTTCTGGACAGCGCAAGAAAGAAAATCAATATGGTTCAATCAGCATTTCCCATTTCCCAAAAGCCCTTGGACCTGCCCGGATTTCGTGCCATTGAAAAGATCCAAACGACTGGTGAAAAGAGCAACAATATCATTGCATTGTTCACCATGCGGGAGAAAAACAAGCCGGACGAACACATGCAGGTATTGTTTGCAGGTGTGAAAAAAAGATCCTTCTATCAAGGAACGGCTCCCGAAACAAAAACAGCTGACCCGGCCTTCCGGTACATGAAAACACCTACCCTTATTGCGAGGCAGGAAGGCGAGGCACACTCAAGACCTTTTATTGCCATCTATGAACCCTTTGAAGGCGATTCCAATTATACGGTAGATCACATTGAAGTTGAAGACAAATCAGACCCTGCCTCTTTCTCTGCAGTGAAAGTAGTGAACAGAAACGGCGACCAACAGTTGATTCTGCAATCAAGCAAAGCGAACAAACTTCATGGAAAAAACAGCTGGACATTCAAGGGACATTTTGGTGTTGTCAATCTTGTAAACGGAAAACCGCGCCATATTTACCTGGGTGATGGAAAAGAGATCAGTTTCGGACCCTATTCGATACTGCTTGAAAATACCAATGGCGCTGCCAACATCACCATCAATGCAGATTCCATTGAATTGAACTGCAACCAAAAAACAACATTGATCATCAATGGAAAGAGGTCTGAACATCCGGCAGGCCAACACCAAATTGTTCGGGTCCCCAAAAATCTTGAAAGCAAATAGAAATCAAATAAATAAAACTGATTACATGGTGCGAAGCAAGGCTACTCCTGGATCAATATTTTTTCCACGCTAATCCTTTCCTGTGCCACAGTTTTACCGTTACCAGCATATTTGTTTTGCGCCTTCAGACGGGCGGTTGCATATGTTTCCAACCCGAAACCATTGTTGTAATGGATCAGGTTATCATTGATGTTTATGTCTGCATTTCCGTGGTACAGAAACTCCAACAAGATTCCTGACCTGTCATTGGCTTCGATCAGGCTTTTACTGATGGTGATGTTTTTGCTTTCAGACACCAGCATGCCATACCATGCATTTCTGGCAACCTCACAATCACTCACAACAACACCAGTGCAATGATCCAATGCAATGCCGCTACCAAAAGGAGAAGTAGCCATCCGGCTGCCACTAATGTTCACCTGTCTGCAATGGGACAACAAGAGATTGTGCTGAATTTTGGGCCCTGGAACCGCATTACCCCCATTTTCATTGAAATCACATTTGCTGATGCGGAGGTTGTCTGCACCACTGATGAATGCTCCATTGAACGTGCAATTCCTGATGGTGATGTTGAGAAGGTTGATGTTCTTCATCTGACCCTCTTTAAGAGAACGGAATAAAATCCCACCCCTGTTGTATCCACCTTTGAAAGACCTGTTTGAGTTGGGGTCATCGCCCGTTTGGGTTTTCATGGCTCCTTCAATCACCAAGTCCTGTATGGTAACATCCTGCATGTCATTTGAGGCATTGACTATGGCATCACGCATGCCTGAACCAGGATCTAAAAACACAATTGTCCCGCTCCCCTCACCAGCCAATGTTATACCACTGGGTATTTTTAGGGAGGAAGGAAGGGTATGGACTCCAGATTTCAAGATCACCCACCTTCCGGAATTAGAGGATGAATCTAGGGCGGCCTGGATGGATTGGCCGGGATTTACAATGAAAGGGTTCTGGGGATAGGCTTTGGTGCGATTGACTACAGCGCCAGCCACATAAGCAACTGTAGAAGGTTTGGGAACAGCTTTTACAGCATTCATCGGTGCAGATGAATACCTTACAGCAGACAAAACGCTTCTGGAAGCCTTAGGACGCACTGAATCCGCTGCTTTTTTTGTCCACGGCAATGTTATCCCTTTGGAAAGATAATGCCTGTAAACATACTCGTAATCATCCCTGAGGCCTTTGGCCCTTTCAGATACAACACAGTAGCATTGGGTTTGCTGACCCAACAGAAACCCAGCCGTGTATTCATAGCCAAGGCCTATCCGGTTATCCGCGATAGAAAAAAGATCGACACCTTGTGTGTAGCCAATCTGTGCTGCTCCAACAAATTCACCCAAACCGAGTTGCACATGGCCTTGGTCTCTCGGTGTTTCCTGGCATTGCCCGTTGGGATAGATGTATTTGAAAATACTGCCATTCACCGGTCCATAAAGGAAATGATCAAGGGCATTGTCATACATTTTTCTGTCGTCCAGGAAAACGCCCATGGCCATCAGAGAATGGATGATGGCGCCGTCCCAGTTCCCATTGGCCTGCGGAAAATAATGGCGCAACAAGGGGTAATAAACGGTCATCAGCATGTTGCGGAAAGCATCGATGTCTTTCGCTTGCCAGCCTGCATTCGTATACCGCAAAATTTCTGCAGCATTGCACATCAAATGGCCGGTCCAGGCTGCCAGCAGCTTGGCATCGTTGTAATCAAAATCCCAGAGTGTGGGAGACCAAGCGTTCAGGATTTCAATGGCTTTGTTCGCATACTTTTTATCTCCCGTAACATACCATACTATAGCATTGTCATACGCAAGGTTGGCTCCATTCCTTAAATCATCTCCACCTATATTGGGCCTTCCGTAAGGACCCCGCAAAACATGGGTATGGGCCTTTGGCAGGAAAGTTGAATCCGCTGCAGCCTTTAACCTGTCAAAAGCAGCTTTGTAAGGCTGCTTGCCTTCCAAAACGAATTTCTTCATCAAGGAAAGATCCTGGACGGATTGATCAATGCCAGGATGGATGAATTTTTGGGAATAAGCAAGATCAGAAAAAAGGCATAAAAAAACACCCACCAAAAACAGGAACTTGTATTGGTGGGTGTGAAAATTCATTGCAACAATTTTATAATGTGTAGCGGAGCATGCTGATGACAGCAGTTCCTGCAGCATTGATTGAATTCACAAATATGTAAGCCCTGTATTTCTTGTCAGCGGTTTCAACCCAAACACCTGCCTCGGCGCGAAGGCCAATCGCATAGTTTGGCATGTCTACCATGTCAACATTTTTGAGGTCAACGTCGTCTATGTAAATACCAAACTGAAGGTTGGCCAGATTGCGGTCCTGGAGGTTGAAAACTTTTCTGAGCTTTGTGCTCCTGTTCACTCCCGAAGGCAACACTACACCTGGAAGGTAAGCAGCATCCGCACCGGGTGAAACCAAAGCATGGGTGAAAGTGGTTGGAGCAGCCCTGAACAAATAAACCAGGTCTATTTTCCCTGGGGCTGCTGCTGCAGCTGCAGCATTGTAAACAGCCATATCCTCGATGGAGATGAAGGCATTGACACCATTGGAAACAGCAAGATTCCTCCTGATGCTCATTCTAGAGATTGTATAAGGCCCCATTTTATATGAGGCTGTTTTCCCATCACTGCTGGTAACAGTGAAAGTAAATGAAACAGACTGACCACGTGCTTCCTCAGGAATCACATAATAGTAGCGCAAAGTGGCAGCATTCGTGTCGATGCTGTACGTCATCTTTGTTGTTTTGTCAACAGTCAAAGAAGGTGATCCTACCAAAACTGGTACATCCACACCACTGGCATTGGTAAAAAAAGACCTGTGTTCAAGGTAAGTGCCCGCTGCACCAGCGATGGAAGCTTCCACTTGCGCAGAAACCAGTTTACCACTGGATTTGGGAATGGCCATGGCATATGCAAACTCCAAAGGCAAGCTTACTATGCTGGGTCCAATTGTTCTTTTGATACAGTCATTGGTCAATTGAGAGACCGGATCAGGTATGACGTATTCCTCTTTCTTACATGCCACCATTGAAGCCAGCATCATGATTACCAGAAAGGAAAATTGAATGTTTTTATTTCGCATCGCAATTGTTTTAAAGAGATATTTTATTGAAACTTGATGTTAAGCTTGTATGCTTTTCTGATTTTTCTGTTGCCTGAAACCACGGTGTATACCTTGGGGCTTGCTAAGTTAGAAAGATCGGTTTTTCCGGTTATCTTGGGATCCAGCTTACAGTCTGTTGCCAGAGAAAACTGAGGATATACATTCTTCAGGTCTGTTCCGAAAAGTACTTCAACATCTATTGTTTGGGCAACAGTATCGATTACAGCAGTCTTGGATCGAACACTGACAAAATCTGCACCCAACAACTCGAAATTGCTCACAAAACATTCTTGCCTAAACGTGATCAGGAGTCCGTCTTCGTCAACAGGGCTGTCCTTTTTGCATGATATGATGATGGCAGTGATCATCAGGATGGAAAGGGCTATTTTAAAATATTTGGCCATTGCTTCTTATTGAAAATTGATAATTAGGTATTAGGTCTGCGGTTTATCTCCAGGGAATATTTTGGGTGAGGTTGGGGTTCCTGTCGCGTTCTGCGGGAGGAATCCTGAAAATATAATTTTGCTGATAGGTAAGATCAACGGCATTGAGGTAGTACCTCTCCTGGTTTGCTCCCCAGGTATCTTGCCTCCATACTCCGATACCACCGGGAGGACCCCAAACCCTTTCAATTGCCCTCCAGCGCCTCAAATCAAATCCACGATGGCCTTCAGCTACAAGTTCTATGATCCTCTCTTGTTCTATAGCATTAAAGAAATTCTGCCTGTTGGAATATTTTGAAGGGGCCAAAGCAGGAAGATTTCCACGGCGACGCACCTGGTTAACCACAGCGATTGCATCTGCCAGTGGCCCACTTACTTCATTTGAAGCTTCAGCATACATCAGAAACACATCTGCAAGGCGCATCACCGGGTATGCATAATCTCCCTCACTTCTTCCAAGACCTTCATAATTTCTTACAAACTTCCTGAATACATATCCTGAATTGGAGCCATCCGTATTGTAGCTAATATACCTGACACCTCCAATGGTAACATTGGCAGCCCAGGTCTGATAAATAAATGGAGAGAAACCAGTCGATTTCAATGCAGCCAAGCCAATGGCCATTTCGTTGTCCCACATGATGGTGGATTTCATCCTATAATCCCTGTTGGCATATGTATTGGGATTGACAGCAGCATTCAAAGTAGTTCTTGCAGCAGGATTCGTGGTTGGATTGAGCTGAACCATTTTAGGTGCAAAATCCCCTGTTGTAATCAATTGGTACCGATCGGCGATTTCATACCTTGGGGAAACCCAACATTGTGAACCTTCAATGGTACGGCCAGAAAAATCACGCATCAATTCCTCACCCTGAGATGGATTGGTAGGTGTTCCAGAATGAGTGAACACCATGATCATTTCAGATGCCCCATTCGCTCTTGGAGTAAACAGCTCAAAATAATTGGGCAGTATATCTGCTTTACCCAAAGCATCGATAGATCCTGGGTCACCATTTTTGTAAAGTGTCAGACCAAAATCATTGATCACGGACTTGAAATCAGCAGCGGCAGCAGTAAAGGCAGTTTGGGCTTCAGCCGCATTGCGTGTAAACCCTTCCAGTTCCGGCCAGCCATTCTTTTTCCAGCTTCCCCAATAAAGATTTAGTTTCCCCCTGAATGCCAGGGCAGCTGGCTTAGCGGCACGACCGAGTGCAGAACCCCTGGTGGGCAACTTGGTCACAGCATAGTTAAAATCTGCCATGATGGAATCCTTTACCTGGGTAATTGGCATCCTTGAGATGCTCGCTACCTCACTGTTGTCAAAAATGACTCTTCCGATATATGGCACATCACCCCACATGGAAATCAGCCTGAAATACGCCATGCCCCTCAGCAAACGGGCTTCGGCTATGATGGCTTCTAAACTGGCCAACCTTGCACCAGTTGCACCAGGTATCATTCTTTTGTTGATGTTCTCAATCACATAATTTGTTCTGTTGACTGTGCCATAGAGGTAGTTGAAATATTTATCAAAGCTGCCCCCATAACCGGAAGGATTGTAATTGGCACCTTGATAGGCATCTCCACGCAAAATGCTCCCTGATGTGGCACTTGTGCCCCTTACCCTGGTGAATTCACTGTGGCCTTCGAAATAATAATCCCGGTCAAACACAGCCCTTGCAGATGCATAGGCCGCCATAAGCGCCGTGGTGGCATCCGCATCTGTTTTCCAGAAGTTTTCGGCAGCCAGTTCACCGGTGGGAACCTGGTTGAGCAAATCCTTTTTACAGGATGTTTGTAGAACAAGTACTCCTGTCACCAGAAATACCAAGGCTATTTTTGCAGTATTCGATAAAAGTTTCATCATCACAAATTTTTAGAAGCTTAGGTTAATGGCCAAAGAATAAGACTTGTTGATTGGATAGACATTGTTGTCATCTCCCTGCTTTTCAGGATCCAATCCCCTGAATGAGGACAATGTTCCGATGTTTTCAGCTGATCCAACAATCCTCAGGTTGGTAACACCCAATCTGGAAAGTACTTTACCAGGAACAGTGTATCCCAACTGAACGTTTTTAACACGGAGATAGCTCATGTCATCCAGCCAAAAACTAGTGGCATTGCGGTTGTTACCACTACCACCTAACCGGGGCCAAAGTCCATCCCTGTTGTCCCATGACCATGGATTGGTCCAATGTTCCCAAGAGGCTGCATAGCGTGCGTTGTTGAAGTTGGTATTATTGTAAATATTCAACCAATAATCCTTTCTTCCTGCTGCACCTTGTAGGAAAACAGTAAGGTCGAAACCTTTGTAGGCAACATATGCATTCATTGCAAAATTGGTGGTAGGTCTTTCTTGTTGAAGATTAGAATAAGCCTTTCGGTCGTCAGCTGTAATTCTTCCGTCTCCATTGAGGTCTTTGATAAGCAGGTCACCAGGAGAAGCACCTTGAGGAGTTGCCTTATGGATATCAGCCCAAGATTGTGCAATGCCCATGTCTTCGTAAGAATACACAAACTGGTATGGCATGCCCAGGAAAATATTTCCCCTCAACAGCAATTGATTCCAGGATTCAAGATTGGTATTGTTGTAGGAGGCATTCACACTGACCCCATACTGCAACTTGCCAATCCTGTCTTTCCAGGACAAATCCATCTCCACACCCCTGTTCCTGAGGTTTCCAATGTTGGTTCTTGGTGCTGGACTGTATGCTGCACTAAGGAGAGATGAAAATTCAGAAGGCCTGTTCATACCCGTGGTCAGACGATCGTAATAATCAAGCGTCGCGGTGAGGCGGTTGCGCATGAAAGCAAGGTCTAAACCAAGGTTAAGTACGGTTGTAACTTCCCAAGAAAGGAACCTGTTGATCATTTTGTTGTTGGCAAAACCCCTTTGTACTGCTGTTCCAAGGACATAGTTCAGGTTGGTAAGGGTTTCTTGTTGCTCATATCGACCAAC